>JBHHTR010000109.1:0-8039 GCA_046753505.1 Thermodesulfobacteriota bacterium | reverse complement strand
TTTTATCAACAAGGCTTTACCGATGAACTTGAAAGTTTAACCGGACACCAGTGACAGGAGAACATAAAACAATCCTCTTTGCCGACGGCTCCATCCTCTTCAGGAGGAGGATCAGCGATATCCTTATCGAGGCTGGTCATAGGGTAATAATGACAAGGGATGGAGAGGAGGCGATGAGTAGGATTCGGAGAAATCCAGATGGTATAGATCTTCTTCTCCTCGATGTCGTTACGTCACGTATTGACGGTTTTTCCGTGCTCAGGTGGATGAAGGAGAGAGGTTCTGACTGGCGGTTCCCTGTTCTGGTCATCACCGGCGCTTATCAGTCAGGGTATGTTGTAAAGCGGCTCAAGGCGTTCGGGGTGTGCGGCGTTCTTACCAAAAGGTTTACCCCTGAAGAGGTCATCCACCATATCCACCCCCTACTCTACCCCCGGAAGAGGGAGAAGAGGTTGCTTCAGAGGGCTCCCGCAGCGGTTCCTGTTACCTTTACCATTGGGGATTCATCCTGTACGGGGACGGTGATGAATATAGGTGAGTCGGGTCTCTTTTTACAATCAAAGCTCTCCCTCCTTGCCGGTTCGGTGCTGGGGATTACATTCACTCTGTCGGACTCAGGCATGATGTTTCATGTCAAGGGGGTGGTTAGATGGGCAACTACGCTGGGTACCCCTGACGACCTCTTAGAAGGGGCAGGTATCGCTTTTACCGTAATCTCGGCACAAGAGAGGGGGGCGCTGCAACAATTTGTCGAGAAGAGCAACAGCCAATCCCCCTATATGCCGTGATGGCCGCCCCTCCCGCCTGCTGCATAGGCGTCGGCCTCAACCTGCTCATTGCTCCACACCATGCCTCTCTCGCGTACGCTCACTCCGCTTAATAAGCAGGGCTGTGCGATCATCGGCAGCCTTGGCCCCTTCGGTAAATTTAACGAGCGCCTCTTTGATGGCAGAGATGATGTTTGTTGGCGATGCGTTTTTATATGATGTAATTACATCCATAACCCTGTTCACCCCGAACCGTTCACCATGGCGATTTGCCGACTCGTAAATCCCGTCCGATATGACGGCGAAGATGTCGCCGGGTTTCATCTGAATCGGTTCGGAGAGTGTGATCTTGAAATCGGCGACCACGCCAAGGGGGAGCGCGTCTGCATTAAAAATAGTAAAGTTACCACGCGTTGCGTTGTAGTGAAGGAGCGGAGCCTGACCGGCGCTGAAATTGGTGAGTGTGTGGAGATCACCGTTGAGCTCCCCCAGCCAGGCGGTAATAAAACGGCCTCCATAGAGATCGGCAAAGAGTTGTTCATTCATGTGGCGGACAAGGGTTGGAAGGTCTCCTCCCATACGAACGGCCATGCGGAGCATCGACCTTATCTCGGTTGCCAGCAGGGCCGGTCCAATCCCGTGACCGGTGGCGTCGGCAAGGAGCATGATGACGCACTCCGGTGGCTTGTCCGAATCGTCACGGCTGCTCTCCTGCCACCGTATGACGTCATAGGTATCGCCACCGGTTTCATCGGCCGGTTCGCTCCACGCCTCAATCTCATATTCGCTGAGTTCCGGGAGCTTTTTCGGGAAGGTCTTCTGCTGGATTTGATGTGCCAACTGGAGGTCATTCTCAAGCCTTAAGAGTATCCGCAGTTCAGCCCGCATCCTGTCCTGCGCCTCTGCAAGGGCGTGGACCTCCGTGCACCTCGATTTGATCGGCTCTCCCTGTTCCAGATCGCCCTTTCTGCTCCGGTTGCTCTGTCTCACAAGAGCCTCGATTGGACGGCTGTATCGGCGGGCCAGAACCATGATATAGATTAGCGCCAGCAGCAGAACCCCCAGGGTGATGAGTATGATCCATGTGCGAATCTCTACTATCCCCCCCAGCAGGTCAGACTCTGGCACCATGACGGCAATTGAGAATCTGCGATCCGGCGCAAGCTTGAAGGGTCTCAACATGCTCCACCATGCACGATTGCCGCTCAAAAAACGTATGGGGTCACGGTCGCCTGCCGTTCGGGAGGCCAATGCATGTTCGGCATCCGTTGCGAGAAGCCACTCCAGCTCCTCCGGTCGTTTCAGCAACGCTGCCTTGCCTGCCTCCCCATTGCCAAAGCGAGTGTGCCCCGGCAGGCCGATTATCCGGCCGTCATCGGTTAGAACCATCACCCCGCCATGGTCGGTAACATTGAGACCGGTAGTAAAGAGAGATATATCGCTCAAGAGCATATCGAAGCCGATCACATGCTCCACGCCCCCGTCGCTATTAAAGGCTATCGATGCGGTAATCCCCGGCTCCTTTGTTGTAAAGAAGGTATACGGCTCGGTCCAGTGGAGTAGTTTATCTCTACTAGCTGGAGGGGCTGTGCTTGTCATCTCACGTCGTTTGCCGATTGCCCCCGTGAACCACGGCCTTATCCTGGGGTCATACAACGACTCCCTCCACGACTCTGTCGGTTCGGGGTGATCGTCGCTCCACTCAAGCCACCGTATGCGTCCTGCCCACTTATCACGTCTTGTCTGCCTGCTCAGCCACTGATCACCTCCGTGGTGAAGCATAAATTCGTGTCCACGGTTGTCGGCAACCAGGAGGGATGATATCTGGGGGTGCTGCCTCATGAGAGGCTCGAATAATTGCCTTAACGCGTCCGGGTTATCAATATCGATAAGACCAGCATTGCCCCATGATTGAGCCAGGAGCAGCTCCTGTGTGGCCGGGTCAAAAAACCTGTGGAGACGTTCTTCGGTCTTTCCCAGAGCTTGGCTGATAAGGGATGCCGATAGTGTCTCCAGTGTCCTCTGTGACCCTATATAGGTTGTTGCCATGATCCCCCCACTCAGCAGGAGAATGACTAAGAGCATGCTGAGTAGGAGACTTTTGCGGATTGATACTGTGTGCGCCATAGTTACGAGTAGGGTGCCACTCAAGAACAGTTATATCTGTTCTACGCTGTTTAACGAGAGAGGCTTTGGATGGCCTCGGCTACCTCACGACTGAAATCCTCAAGGGTCTTGTTCAATGCAGAGACGAGGGAGTGAAAATCTGTTGAGTCGGCAGAGTTTGTAAAGCGCGATTTTTTCTTCAAGAGCGTCTCCCACTCCTCCCCCCCGTAAACCGTCCACCGGGCCACCAGGGACGTATCCCCGTCGGCGGTTACATCAAAACGAATTACGTCTATCGCTACCCGATACTCTATCTTCGCCGAACTTTTCCAGGGATAGGTGTAGACATGGCCGGTATTTAAAAGTATAGATATATTTTCGGTGACTACCCTGTATATATTTTCATCCAACGGCTCCGCCCACCTGTCGAACTCTGCAAAGGTGAGTTCATTATCGCCCGTACTTAGAACGATCTGCGGTCTGTCGAGGAGGGCTGGCAGGGTGATGGTGTCGATTCCGACCCCTATATCATCTTGAGCGCCTGCGGCCCCCTCTCCGGCTGCTTCGTCGGGCAGCGATTGCAAGGTGTAAAACCTCGAAGGCTGTGTCGTAGCACAACCGGAGAATGAAACCGCCGCTGCGCTACAGATAAGGACCGACAACAGGAGCAAATAGAAGCGCTTCATCGATACCTCCCTATCTCTCTTCTCTCTTGCCCTTGAGCAGGGCTTCGGGATGCCTCTCGAGGTAATCCGCCAGGAGACGTATGGCTCGTGCCGCGCCGGTGAATTCGTCGAGAGCCTCTCTAAGTTCCGACCGTGGCGCCGAATCGTCGGCCAGGATATCTTCGACGAGAACAAGTGTCTTGTCGGTCTGCTCCATCATCTTTTGGGCAGTCATGGCAGTCTGCTTCATATTGACAGAGAGTGGTTCGATCTTATCTCTAACGTCATCTATCAACAGACGTACCTCCTTCATAGTGCTCTGCATGGAGTGCATGGTTTTTGTGATTTCCGGGGAGCTTACGATTTTCTCAATGCCGTCTACTGCCGCGATGATCTTGTTTAGCAACTCCTCAAAAGGTATGTTAGCCAGAGTTTTGGTCAACTCTTCCGTCATGCTGGGTATGGATGGAATCTCTGGATACTCTTTGTGTATTCCTACAAGGTTAGCCGGTGTGTCGGGATAGAAATCGAGCTCCACCATCAACTGGCCTGTGACCACACTCTGTAGCTGGAGCTGGGCTCTGAGACCGCGCTCTACGAGTCCATCGAAAAATTCCTTGGGGTGGGTGCCGCCGACGCCATCGGAGATTCTGTTTGCCTCGTACTCTACGAGAACGGGGATTCGGATCCTTATATCGACAGCGTCGCCGGTATTGCACTCAAGGAGGATCTCCTTGACCGCACCGACCTTGACGCCCCTCATCTCCATCGGAGCTCCTACATTCAATCCCTTGATGGAACCGCCGAAGTAGATAACGTAGGTATACTTCTCCTTGAAGAAGCTGCCACTGCCGAAGATCAGTACCCCTAACACGGCGAGTATGACGGCGCCGACAACAAAGGCCCCTATATACGCCGGACTGGCCTTTCTGCTCATGCTGCACCTCGTATGAGAAATTTTCTGACCTTGGGGTCGTTGGACTCTTCAAGCAGTCTCTTAGGGTCACCGCCTGCAATCATCGTCCTGGTTTCACTATCAAGAAAAACAGAGTTATTCCCTACGGCGAATATGCTGGCCAGTTCGTGGGTAACGATGACCACCGTCGCCCCGAGATTATCACGAAGCTCCAGGATAAGGTCGTCCAGGAGCCGTGCGCTTACAGGGTCGAGGCCGGCGGAAGGTTCATCAAAGAAGAGTATATCCGGATCGAGTGCCATGGCCCTTGCAAGGCCGGCGCGTTTCTGCATCCCGCCGCTTATCTCAGAGGGATAGTAATCCTCGAACCCGGACAGCCCCACGAGGGCAAGCTTCAAGGAGACCAACTCCTTTACGTCGCTGGCACCCAAACTTGTATACTCCTCCAGCGGCAGGGAAATATTTTCCGCTATTGTCATGGAACTCCAGAGCGCTCCGCTTTGAAAAAGTACCCCGAAACGCCTCTTTAAGTTTTCACGTTCCTCATCTGCACTCTTCCAGAAGCTCTGGCCATCGTAGAATACCTCCCCCCGTGCCGGGGCCTTAAGGCCGATCAGGTGCCGCAGCAGTGTGCTCTTTCCACAACCGCTCCCCCCCATGATAATGAATATATCTCCGCGATGAATCGTAAAATTCAAGTCGCGCTGGATCAGAAAATCACCGTACGCCATGGTAAGGTCTTGCACGGTTATATGCGCCTCGGATCCCATAGAGCTCATCATACCTTTCGGTTCATATGCCCAGCACCGTTACCATTATGGTTATGATTGCCGTTGCAATGATGATGCTCACAATGCTGGTAACAACGGCGGAGGTCGTTGCAATACCGACAGCCGAAGCGCTCCTGCCGCACTCCATTCCTCTCAGGCAGCCTGACATCGCAATGAGTACCCCAAAGACAGCGCCCATAAAGAGCCCGACGCCAAGGTCGTTCAGCCCTACCGCCTCCCGTGTATGATTGTAGTACTCTACTACATTCAGATCCAGTACGCCAACACCTACAGCCATCCCTCCGACTATGCCCATCAGATCGGCATAAAGGCATAGAAGAGGCATCATAATAGCGAGGGCGACCATTCGGGGCAGAACAAGGAACTCCATTGGAGGGATCCCCATCGTCCTTAGCGCGTCTATCTCCTCGTTAACCTCCATGGTGCCCAGCTGGGCGGCGAAGGCCGCTCCCGTCCGTCCGGCCATGATGATGCCCGTCATCAATGCGCCCATGGCCCGGACCATTGCTACACCCACGAGGTCGGCCGTGTATATTTCGGCGCCGAACATCTGGAGTTGGATCGAACCGATAAAGGCGAAGATCAACCCCACGAGGAGGCTGATTAACGTTACTATGGGCAGAGCCTGTGCGCCCACATCCTGAATGACAAGAAAGAGGTCGCTTCTACGGTAACGGGCCCTCCCACGCAACAGAGCGCTCAAGGCGAGCAGTGACTCGCCGATGAAGCTAAGCGTATCAACTGTGGAGCGGCCCGTGGCTATTGTGGCGTTCCCAACCTTATCCAGTAATGTCGTGTGTGGTACTTCCCTGCGGGCGTCCTTCCTCTCCGGTACGGCGAGTGCGAGGGCCAAAAGTCCGGTTACGCCCCCCGGCAACCCTGCTCTGTCAACATCTATCTTGATTTGAGCGCACTCGTCGATAAGCTTAACGAGGAAGGTTAGCATCCCGCTGTCCCAGCCGGTAATCTTCCCGGTATCGAATGTGATGCGTCTTATCTGCCGATCACCCTCGATCTGTCTCAGGATATCAGAGACGGGCGGTAGCCCCTCTGCAATCTTCCAGCTTCCTGAAAGCTGCAAAAGCAGCGTATCTGCGCACGTTCGCTCAAAACCGATCATACTTTGAGAAGGTGTCAGGCTCATGACTGCTTACGGGTAAGCTTTGTTTCTATTGTCGATACGGGTAACACTGATACCGCTCGCCATTTCTCCGGCTTCCCCTGATCCTGTATGTCTCTACGGTTTCTGGCGCCGACAGTCGATAGTCACTATGTCTCTTGGGTCTGCCCTAACTGTACTAACGTCTCCAGCTATCTGTCAATACCCTTATTATCAGGGAAGGTCTGAATTAATCAGCCCTGAATATGCCTCGCGCTACATCTTCTGCTGCAACACAGATGAGATGTTAGCGAAATAGAGACGTATATATTCCACACATATCGTCGCTATCCGCCGCTGTTGCACTTCCACGTTGAATGTGGGTTGAGTCCCATCATCATTGCCGCAGAAATCATGAATGTAGCAATGATGAGTTGTGCAAGCGGCGCACTCCAGAATGCGAGGCTGGCTGCATTCACGCACATCAGCGCAAATACCCATATCTGCACCCAAACAGGCCGCTTCATTAATGCCCTGAAGAAGCCGAGTGGATTACGCATTGTACTCGTCATCGCAATACTCCCTCTCTTGCGCTACTCGGCTCATACTTGTAGCGAAACCCCTATTCATCGTGCTCTTTCTTGTTATCGTCATACGCCTGATTACCTCCCCAGAGTTGTTCGCCCTTCTTCAGGATAATGCAGCTCTCCTCATGGACCTCTGCTGCCCTCTTTTTATTTGTTGTGAACGGAGATGTAGATTTATCCTGTCTCATACAATAGAAAGGATAGTGGAAGTTCCGGGTAATGGATGTAGGGTGGCTTACAAAAGTAGTTGTTACGGAGTGGTCTTACGGGGGAAGGATGGCTATGGCCGCGAAGGAGTCACTGCTCTATTCGGCGCTTCTTGTAGGAGGTGGAAGCACAAACTCCCTCCCCTCCACCTCAATATCCCCACGCCTCTTCATGTTGTTCAGTTCCAGGGTTACCGTCTCTCTCGTCGCCCCGATGAGATTTGCAAGCTCCTGGTGGGAGAGCTTGATGGCGATCTTGCGGCCTCCCTCAACATCTTCACCATACTTGGCAGCAAGGTCACTCAGAAGAGAGGTCAGCCTCGTCCTGACATCTTGAAAGATGATGTTCTCAAAGCGGTTCTCAATCCTCCTGAGGCGCGAACCCATCCACTTGGTTATGGTAAAGGAGAGGTCGGGTCTCATCTTGAGGAAGGCCTCAAAATTCTTTCTCGATATGGCGCAGATGAAGGAGTCGGCCAGAGCCTCTGCGCTCGTCTCCCGCTCCTCCTCCCCGGCCAGGGTCAGTTCACCGAAAATGTCCCCCGGTTCTATGATCTCGATGGTCAACTCCCTGCCGTCTTCGGCGAGGTGGGTTATCTTGATCCGCCCCTCCTTCAGGATGTAGAGGGTATCGGCCCTGTCCCCCTCGCTGTATACGAAGCCCTTCTTCTTGATGTTACGTGGGGTCATCATGGAGGCCATCATATTCTGATCCTCTTCAGGGAGATCAGAAAAAATCTTGTTTGTGCTGATGTACCAGAGCTTGGTTCTCTCCATCGGGTATCCTCCTTGAAGGGGCAACTATAGCGGTAAAAACAACTTGGCTCGTTTTATTTATTGACAGTGGTGACGCCATCGTAAAAAGTCATTCGTTCCATTCAGGCTCAAGGTAGTGGTAAACG
>JBHHTR010000108.1:0-8098 GCA_046753505.1 Thermodesulfobacteriota bacterium | reverse complement strand
GATCTCCCTCCAGACGGTGCTCTTCTGAACCTTGAGGTTATAGATGATTGCCGCGACACCGAGTCCAAGGAGTATGTTTGCCGTATTGCTGCCCAAGACATTCCCGACGGCAAGGTCGGTGCTGCCTCTGAAACTGGCGATAACATTCACAATGAGTTCCGGTGCGGAGCTCCCGATCGAGACTATGGTGAGGCCGATGACAAGGTCTGACACGCCGAACCTTCTGGCGACGGATGTCGCGCCGTCTACGAGGATATCCGCCCCCTTGACAAGGAGGGCGAAGCCGAGAATAAGAAGGATATAGGAGAGCATATGGCGGTTATATCACGAAGGTCAGCGGCATCCGTACCCTTTATTGCGGAACGGCGACTGAATCACCTGTGGGCAGTGCGCTATCGTTCACTGGGGCTGTCTCCGGAAAAGAAGCCGAAAATAATGTTTGAAAAGAGTATTGCCATGCCGGTCAACAGGCTGCCTACGCCTGTCATCACCAGAATTTCCACCGGGAGGGCGTGATGGGCTCCATTAAGCCCAAGAGCAGGCGCGAGCAAGGTCATCAGGAACCATGACAGGGCGTATAACCCTCCCAGGCCGATAAGGAGATAGACCAATTTTTTCATCTTTGATGAGAGGCTGGACAGTGCCGTAATCGAGATGAGGGCAAGGGTGAAGGCGGAAATGCCGGTAGAGTGGAAGTGAGCGCGCAGCCACCAGCGCCATATTTTCTTTGGGCTTTCAGGGTCGTGGAGAGCAGGGTGTGAGGCGATCCCATTAACGATAAATTGCTTAATACTATCCTCGATGAGGCCGTAGGCAATGCCCAGTGAGACTCCAAAAAGTAGTATCGCACCAGCCACTATAAGGCCAGGTCTGACGTCATCGAGTATTCTGCTCACTTAACTAATCCTTTCTCTTATGATTAGGTTCCCTGTATATTTATACTTTAAATGAAAGCGAGATCCGCGCCACCCTTGAGGATAGCACACTTTGTCGAATCTTTGGATGCCTTGCCAGCAGAACTACTCACTATCATTTTCACGCCGTTTCAAATGCTGGATATCGATGTTACCGTTGCCTCAATGGAGAGTTCCTTGACTCTCTTTTTAGCATCCACCATCGCCATGGGGTGGACGACAATATAGAATATGCCGTTGTTTTCCGCCGCATAGGTGGCAAAGAGTCTCCACTGTCTCTCTGTATGTTCATCGTTGATGGAGTCTGGCGTCTCGACCTCGTAGATAAGGAACTTCTCTCCCGCTGCCGTCGCGTCGGGGGTGTCACCCTCTTCGTCTCCAGCTATGGTAATCTTATCGGGCCGGTTGAAACCGTCGGTATCTGCCCTGATATCGGTCACATCCTGCCCGTAAAGCCACTCTCCCAGTATCTCCAGGAGATGGGTATGTTCAAACTCAGAATTGCGTTTTGCCATTGCCGGGCCTCCTTATAAAAAAAACCGCTCCACGATTCTTTGCGATTTTTATTTGTTGGGTAGATATTTATACATTTAACGGTTAAAATCAAGCTTTTTCGCAGTTTCAGGCGAAAGGAGCCCCGCTATTCAGGTTGCCTGAGGATGCTCTGCGCTCTTGAAGGAAATATTCCCATGTCGAGTGAACTATACATAGATGTTGCCGTAGAGCTTCCGATAGAGCGCCTCTTTACCTATCGTGTGCCTCATGCCATCGTTGACCAGGCGGAGGTTGGCAAGAGGGTTCTTGTACCATTTCGGCGCAGGGTTGTGACGGGGTATGTTGTTGCAATAAGGAAGGAGTCGGACGCCCCGGAGATTAAAGGGATAAAGGGGATGAAGGATATCATCGATATCATTGACCCAACCCCCCTCTTCGATAAAAAGCGGCAGGCCTTCCTTCAGTGGATGGCGTCCTACTACCACGCTCCGCCGGGTGAGCTCTTCGCTCTTGCATGTCCCGGCGATATGAATGTCAAGAGCAGGCGTTTCATATCTCTCACCGAAGAGGGCGCACTACGGCAGGGCGGACTGGAGCGTGGTGATGGTGTGCGCGGAGAGATTCTCTCCCTGGCGGCGAAAGGCGTCTCCATCTCCACCGTGCTGAAGAGAGTAAAGAGGGGCACCGTCTACGGCACGGTTAACGTCCTCCTTCGGGAGGGGCTTGTCCGAGAGGAGATGCGGTTAACGGGGGGTATGGGGGTGAAGGTGGAGCGTCTTGCCTCCCTCACCGGGATGGGGGCAGATAGTGCGGCTCTAACCCGAAAGGCTCCCCTCCAGACAAAGATTGTTGCCTACCTCACCACCCACGGTGAGACTCCTGTTGCAGCGCTAAGGAGGGAGCTGGGCGGCATCGACCATCCGCTGAAGCGGCTCGAGGAAAAGGGGGCGGTGGCTATTGCCGAGCGGGAGGTAGAGAGGGACCCCTTTGGCGATATCGGTGGAAAGGAGATACCCCACATGCCGAACGATGAGCAGCGCGAGGCCATAGAGGAACTGACAACCGCCGTCAGGGGTAAGCGTTTTGCCCCCTTCCTTCTTTATGGCGTTACCGGGAGCGGCAAGACTCTCGTCTACATGAAGGTAATCGAGGAGGCGGTAGCGCTGGGACGGGGGGTAATCTTCCTCGTTCCCGAGATATCCCTCACGCCGTGGCCGGCAGCCTATCTGGCCCACCTCTTTCCCGGCAGGGTGGCGATCATGCACAGCGGCCTCTCCGACGGGGAGCGGTACGATCAGTGGCGCAAGATACGGGAGGGAGGCGCCTCGGTGGTAGTCGGCGCCCGCTCCGCCCTCATGGCGCCGGTGAAGAGTCCGGGACTGATTATCGTCGATGAAGAGCACGAGTCATCGTACAAGCAGGAGGAGGGGGTGCGCTATAATGCGCGCGACGCGGCTCTGATGATGGGGAAGTTCCTCGGCCTGACGGTACTTCTCGGCTCGGCGACACCATCGATGGAGTCCTTCTACAATGCGGAGCAGGGGAAGATAGGCCTCCTCCGTCTCACAAAACGTGTCGAAGAGAGGCCCATGCCCGCTATCGAGATGATAGACATGAGAGGGACAAAGAAGAGCGGTGACGACAGGGGAGGGGCCATCTCTGAAAGGCTAAGGGGAGAGGTGGAGAGAACGCTGGCCGTCGGCAACCAGGTGCTCCTCTTTCTCAACCGCCGTGGCTTCTCAAACCTCCTCATCTGCAAGGAGTGCGGCCACACCTTCAACTGCCTCAACTGCTCCGTCTCTCTCACCCTGCACAAGGGGAGGAGGATACTACTCTGTCACTACTGCGACTTCTCCCTGGCCATTCCTGAGAGCTGCCCCGAGTGTAGCGGCTCCACCCTCTCCGATATCGGTCTCGGAACGGAGCGGGTCGAGGAGGAGGTGAGAAAACTCTTCCCCAAGGCCCGTGTAGCGAGGATGGACAGGGACACGACGCGGAAGAAGGGGAGTCATGGACGGATTATCGACGCAGTAGAGAGGGGCGACGTCGATATCCTCATCGGAACTCAGATGATCGCGAAGGGGCACCACTTCCCCCGCGTCACCCTTGTTGGCATTATTTCAGGCGACACGGCCCTTCATATTCCCGACTTCAGAGGGGGCGAGAGGAGCTTTCAGATGATTACACAGGCGGCGGGACGTTCGGGAAGGGGGAGTGAGCCGGGACGGGTAGTGGTCCAGAGCTACGACCCGGAGAACCCGTGCTTCAGGAGAGCTCGCAACCATGACTATGACGGCTTCTATAAAGACGAACTTCCCCTCCGAAAGGAGGTGGCCTATCCGCCCTTTACGCGCATTGCCTTAATCAGGATTGACGGCAACAGTGAGGAGCAGGTGGTGAAGGCGATAACGGCTATGAGGAGGGTGGGGGAGAGGGTCTCAAAAGGGGGGATCACCATCCTCGGCCCGGCCCCCGCCTTTCTCGCAAGACTAAAGGGTAGACACCGGTGGCAGATGTTGATAAAGGGGAGGGGGGTGAAACAGTTACACGCGCTCCTGTCCGAGGTGAAGGCGGCATTTGACCGGAAGAGGTTCAGGGGGGTTGCCCTTACTATCGATGTAGACCCGGCGGGGACAAGCTGATATGGTTTTTTCTATCAGCGCCACCTGATTACTATGGAGCCATTACAGATAATTGAAAAGCATTACGAGAGGGAATCGCCGTCGTACCACTACCTCGTACGGCACAGTGAGATGGTGACAGCGAAGGCCGTTGAGGTCGCCGGGAGGGTGGAGCGGCTGAAGCCAGACATGGCCTTTATTCGGGAGGCGGCCATGCTCCACGACATCGGCATCTTCCTGACCAACGCCCCCTCGATAGGGTGTGATGGAGAGAAGCCGTACCTCTGTCACGGCTATCTGGGGCGTGATCTCATGGAGCGTGAGGGGTTCCCACGCCACGCCCTCGTCTGCGAGCGTCACATAGGCGTCGGCATAACCGTCGAGGAGATCGATGCCAAGAGTCTCCCCCTGCCCCGGCGGACGATTGAGCCCGTCACAATAGAGGAGCGGATTATCTGTTACGCCGACAAGTTCTTTTCCAAACAGGAGGAGTTTCTCCTGAAAGAGAAGCCAATTGAAAGGATCAAGAAGGGGCTCTCAAAGCTGGGAAAAGAGAAGGTGAAACGTTTTGAGGAGATGGTTGCCTTTTTTGGAGCGTGAACCGCGTTCAGATTGTGATATAGCAACCAGCAATATGCTTTGAGATGTGAAGTCATTTATACTATAATCCCCCTATGTCGCTTTTAAATATACTAACCTACCCCGACCCCTTCCTCAAGACGAAGGCTAGACCGGTTGATGCAGTCGATGACGATGTAAGGGCGCTCATCGATGACATGGTGGAGACGATGCGCTCAGCCAGAGGGATCGGTCTTGCTGCGACACAGGTTGGCGATGAGCGGAGGGTCATTGTCCTCGACGTGCCGGAAGAAGTGGCTGAAGAGAGTGATGAAGATGAGCGCGAAGAAGAGAGGCGTATCCATCTGACGCTTGTCAATCCGGAGATTGTCAGCAGGGAGGGGGAGACGAAATTCGAAGAGGGGTGTCTGAGCGTTCCTGGTTTCACGGCCGATGTGAAGAGGGCGGCCGTCATAAACGTAACGGCCCTCGACCGGGAGGGGAAGCAGGTTGAGTTCACGGCTGACGACCTTCTCTCGATAGCCATACAGCACGAGATAGACCACCTCGATGGGATTCTCTTCATCGACAGGCTCAGCAGGCTTAAGAGGGAACTCCTAAAGAGGAAGATTAAAAAGGCGCTGGATGATGAGCGGACGCGGCTCTAACGGTTTGTCATGAAGTATGCCAGGATAGTCTTCATGGGAACCCCCGACTTTGCCGTCTCCCCCCTCAAGGCACTCATCGACGCTGGTTATACCATTTCCGCCGTTGTCACCAGACCCGACAGGCCGAAGGGAAGGGGGAGGACGCTCTCCATGCCCCCCGTCAAGGAGGTGGCCCTCGAACACGGCATTAAGGTCTTGCAACCTGAACGTATCAAAGAGAGCTCTTTTTTCGATACCCTGAAGGCCCTCGCTCCAGAGATAATCGTTGTCGTCGCCTACGGGAAGATCCTTCCGTCCGCCATCCTCGCCATGCCGCCCAAGGGGTGCATCAACCTCCACTCATCGCTCCTTCCGCAGTATCGGGGGGCGGCGCCGATCAACTGGGCGATAGTCAGGGGGGAGGAGAAGTCAGGGGTGACGACGATGGTCATGGACGAAGGGATGGATACGGGTCCCATCCTTCTCCAGGCGGCAGTTCCCATAGATGATGATGACACGGCGCAGAGCCTCCACGACAGGTTGAGTGAAGTGGGCGCCGGGCTCCTGATCACGACGATCAGCCGGGTTATCGACGGAACGATTAAACCCGTAAGCCAGGACGATTCGAAGGCGACCTATGCCCCTATGTTAAAGAAGGAAGACGGCTCCGTAGAGTGGAAAAGCGATGCCGTGACAATTCATAATCTAGTGAGGGGCCTCTTTCCGTGGCCCGGCGCCTACACCCGCTGGAACGGGAAGAGCTTGAAGGTTCTGAAGGGTGCGGCGAGGGCGGGCGATACCGGTGAAGTCCCCGGAACTATTCTTGGCGTCACAGAAGAGGGTATTGACGTTGCGACAGGGGATGGTATATATGTTATCATGGAGCTTCAGCCGGAGAGCAAGCGGAAGATGACGGCTGCCGAATTTAGCAAGGGGTATCGTATTGGCACAGGGCAAATCCTCAATTGATCGCGAAGAGCAGTGGAAGGGCAACTCCGACAGTGTCGCCTACCGTCCGGGGAAGGGGATATTCCTGGGGCTCCTTGCCTTCAGCGCCCTCATCGTCCTCCTCCTCCTCTTCCTCTCCTGGTACATCCCCTCCGTCGGCCTAGGCAACATTCACCCCCTCCTCCCCTACGTCCTTGGCGGCCTGCTGGCGGCGGTGATTGTTATTGTGGCGGGCGGAGTTCTCGTTCTCACCATCGCCGTAATAAAGGGGCGGGACGTCTTCCAGTCGTACCGGATGCGTGGGCCCCTCATCAAGTTTTTCCTCCCCCTCATGATTATGGTGGGGGGGCTCTTCAGGATTCCCAAGATACGCATCGAACAGTCCTTCATCGAGATCAACAATCAGCTTGTCAGGAGCATGGGGAAGAGGCTGAAGGCGGAGCGGCTCCTCATTCTCCTTCCTCACTGCATACAGTTTGAGAACTGCAAGATCAAGGTGACCCAGAATGTGCAAAACTGCGTCGGCTGCATGAAGTGCGAGATCGG
Organism: Thermodesulfobacteriota bacterium; assembly: GCA_046753505.1. GTDB lineage: Bacteria > Desulfobacterota > GWC2-55-46 > S146-70 > JAUXIU01 > JBHHTR01. The sequence continues at coordinate 1,369 of JBHHTR010000108.1, read as the reverse complement.
CGACCTGTTGGCCCTCTCTGAGGAGTTCGGCATCGACCTCTTCGTCTCAACGGGGGGAACCATAGCGAGGAAGAAGGTTCACGAAAAGAGGCCCCACGCTATCATCGCCGTCGCCTGCGAACGTGACCTAACGAGCGGCATCCAGGACGCCTACCCCATGCCTGTCCTCGCCATCGTCAACAAGCGCCCCCAGGGGTACTGCATCGGCACCGGTGTTGATATGACAGATGTCAGAGAAGCCGTAAGGGAGTTGATCGGGTAGAGGCAACTACCCCCCCCTGCTTCGAGGAATATTGAAAGACGATGTGGCTGAGGGGAACGCTCTCTTAGGGTAGAGGACATAGTTTGCATGAATGGTAGGGCGGACATTTTCTTTACCGTCGAGTCAGGCCGCCTGACTACCCTTGAGGTTGTATGGGAAGGTATTTTGTGGTTGATTGTTTTCTACAAAAGCTGTAGGATGCTTTTATCCTTATACCTGTAAGTAACCAACATATTGATTTTGCAAGGCAATATGTTGGAGAGGGAGGTTATCTTAAAATGTCAAAACGAATAGTAACTATACTTGTTACAGTTATAGTAATGATGGGCGTCGGCTCTTATGCTCAGGCGACTCCCCTCGCTCTTGACTACTCCGTTACGAACCTTGGGGGCGGTACTTACGACTATGAATTCACGCTCTCCCTTGACAACAATGACGGCTCATGGGGCATCGGCCAGGGGTGGGGTGGGATCGTCTTTGGTGATGCGCCATGGCCAAACACGTCGCCACTGACAGATTTTGTGTTGGATACGAGTGACCTTCCAGTCGGGCCATATACCTCATATTCAACCTCTGGAGGTGCACATAATGGACCAACCTTTACTCCGGCACTCAACTATTGGACTCCCACATCTGTTGGGGACAGTCTGAACTGGTCGGGTACCTCTACAGCGGACCTGGCCCAGGGAGAATTGCTTTTCAGCACACTATTTGTTCAAAACGGGGCTGTTAGAGCTAACTTTGAGGTTGCTAACCGCCCAACCGCCATCCCCGAGCCTGCCACCCTGCTCCTTCTCGTAAGCGGCCTGGCAGGGCTGGGGTTTGCAAGGAAAAGGTTTAAAAGCTAGGGAGCAACGAATGGCGCAGATTTTAAACCCACCACTCTTATTAATGACTGGTGGGTTTTTTATTGTATTCCAGTTGGTAAGATCGTCTGCAGTCAAGGTCACAGATGGCAGCAGATGCCCCGAATTTTTTGTTGACTTTCATGAGACCCCTTCTGTATATTGGTTCAGCGATTGAACGCATTTGCTCCAAGGACGGAGATTGAACGCATCCACACACTTAATGACATGTATGATCATGGATGAACACCACCTCACTCTC
>JBHHTR010000107.1:0-8126 GCA_046753505.1 Thermodesulfobacteriota bacterium | reverse complement strand
CCTTTTTCTCTCTATTTATGCAATCTGAGCGAGCTCGCTTGCAGGATTTAGGTGGAATACATGAAGGAGTGGAGGAGCAATGAGACTTGACCGGTTTACAATAAAGTCCCAGGAAGCCTTGAACGAGGCCCAGTCAGTTGCCGAGGGAGCTGGCAACCAGGAGGTGACAGCGGAGCACCTTCTCCTTGCCCTCATCGATCAGGAGGGTGGCACTGTCTCTCCCATACTGAAAAAGGTGGGGGCCAATATTGGGCTCATACGAGGACAGCTTGAAGAGGCCATCGGCAGGCTGCCGAAGGTCAGCGGGGGTGGTGGGGAGAGATACCTCTCCCAGAGGCTGCGTAAGGTTCTGAACGACGCCTTTGGTGAGGCAAAGGCGCTGAAGGACGACTTTGTCTCTACGGAGCATATCCTCCTGGCTCTCGTTAAGGAGGGCAAGGAGGGCGGCGAGGGGGCGAAGATACTTGCCGGTCAGGGGGTCAACAGTGAGGGTATCCTCAAGGCGCTGACCTCCATAAGGGGTTCGCAGAAGGTGACGGATCAGTCGCCCGAGGAGAAGTATCAGGCGCTGATGAAGTATACACGTGACCTCGTAGAGCTGGCCCGTCGCGGCAAGCTCGATCCTGTTATCGGCAGGGATGATGAGGTGCGAAGGGTTGTACAGGTCCTATCGCGGAGGAGAAAAAATAACCCCGTTCTCATAGGCGAGGCCGGAGTTGGCAAGACGGCGATTGCCGAGGGGCTTGCCCAGAGGATCGTTACCGGTGATATCCCGGAGAGCCTCAGGAACAAGAGGCTCCTTGCCCTCGACCTCGGTGCGATGATAGCTGGGGCCAAGTATCGTGGCGAGTTTGAGGACCGGTTGAAGGCCCTCCTGAAGGAGATAGAGGAGGCATCGGGGGATGTAATCCTCTTTATCGATGAGATGCACACCATCGTTGGCGCCGGTGCAGCGGAGGGGGCGATGGACGCGTCGAATATGCTCAAGCCGGCCCTAGCGAGGGGGGAGCTTCGTTGCGTGGGGGCTACAACACTCGATGAATACCGTAAGAATATCGAGAAAGACGCCGCCCTGGAACGGAGGTTTCAACCCGTCTACGTGGGGGAGCCCACCGTTGAGGCAACCATCGGGATACTGAGGGGGCTCAAGGAGCGGTATGAGGTGCATCACGGCGTCAGGATAGCCGACTCTGCCATCCTTGCCGCTGCGACCCTCTCAAACCGTTACATTGCTGACAGGTTCCTCCCTGACAAGGCGATAGACCTTATTGACGAGGCCGCGTCGAGTCTGAGAATCGAGATAGACAGCATGCCGACCGAGATCGATGAGGTCGAGCGCCACATTACCCAGCTTGAGATTGAGCGGCAGGCCCTGAAGAAGGAGAGCGATAAGGCTGCCATCAAGAGGTTGGAGAAGCTAGAGGGAGAGATCGCCCATCTCAAGGAGAAGAGCGCCGCTCTGAAGGTACGGTGGGAGCATGAAAAAGAGATTATTCAGGGGATACGGGAGACAAAGGAGAAAATTGAGGAGACGAGGGTGAAGATATCCCAGTCGGAGCGCAGTGGGAAGCTGGAGGAGGCGGCTGAACTCAAGTACGGTGTGATGGTGGGGCTTGAGAAACATCTTGAAGAGTGGCAGGTGAGGCTTGCCGAACTCTCCGGCAGTGAACGGATGCTCAAAGAGGAGGTTGACGCGGAGGATGTGGCGAAGGTGGTCGCAAAGTGGAGCGGCATCCCCGTAGCTAGAATGATGGAGGGGGAGCGTGATAAGCTCCTGAAGATGGAGGAGCGCCTCGGGAAACGGGTCGTAGGGCAGAATGAGGCCCTCGTGGCGGTTTCGAACGCAGTGAGGAGAGCGAGAGCGGGATTCCAGGATGTCAACAGGCCGGTAGGCTCCTTTATTTTCCTCGGTCCCACCGGCGTGGGTAAGACCGAGACTGCGAGGGCCCTCGCGGAGTTCCTCTTCGATAACGAACAGGCGATGGTCAGGATCGACATGAGTGAGTTTATGGAGAAGCACTCCGTAGCGCGACTCATAGGAGCGCCCCCCGGCTATGTCGGTTACGAAGAGGGGGGGTATCTCACAGAGGCAGTCCGGAGGCGACCCTACTCAGTGCTCCTCTTCGATGAGATAGAGAAGGCTCACCCCGATGTCTTCAATATCCTCCTCCAGATCCTCGACGACGGACGGCTCACCGACGGCCACGGCAGGACGGTCGACTTCAGGAACACCGTCATTATCATGACCTCGAATATAGGGAGCCAGTTCCTGGTCGACCTTGGAGAGGGAGAGTACGATGAGATCAGGAGGAGAGTGATGGAGGCGGTGAGGAGCGCCTTCAAGCCCGAATTTATCAACAGGATCGACGATATCATCATCTTCCACCCCCTATCGAGGGAACACATAAAGGTTATCGTCGATATTCAACTGGAGAGGTTCAAGACTCTTCTGAAGGAGAAGAGGATTGAGCTGGAGCTGACAGAGAGGGCAAGGGCGTATCTGGCAGACCAGGGATACGATGCAACGTACGGCGCCAGGCCGTTAAAGCGGGTACTCCAGCATGAGATTCAGAACAGGCTTGCCGTAAAACTCCTCGATGGCGAGATCAATGAGGGGGATACGGTTACGGTTGACGTTAAGGACGGGGTGGTAACCTTTCAATAAGAGGGATCAAATCTGCCCTTGAGTTGGCGGCGCGTTTAGGAGCTATGTTGAGATGTTTAGATTGACAATCAGGAGTGTATCTGTAAAGATTAACGCATAGAGCGTGTACATAACGTAGAGGGTATCTTAAATGCTTGGTCTCGGGCCTACCGAACTCATAATTATCTTTGTTATCGTCCTTATCGTATTTGGCGTTGGGAAGCTGCCCCAAGTTGGCGAGGGGCTGGGCAAGGCCATCAAGGGGTACAAGAAGGCTACGAGCGAGGACGATGTCATAGATGTAACTCCTAAGAGTTCCGATAGTGAAGAGAAGCAGGAGGATTCAAACAAGTCCTGACACCGATTGACCTCCCCGCTCCAGGATTCGCTCTGCGGCCCGCCCTCCAACAATTACACCTCAACATACGCTCCACCTCCCTCTTTTCTGTAGATCGCCTTGGGCTTCGTTCGTTCCCCCTCAAGGGCCTCCCTGAATGCCTCCATGTCAGCTCTATCGAAGGCAATGACCAGACCGCACTGTGAAGGGGCGATGAGGGCCTTCGGAGAGGGGTAGAGCTTGAAAGGAACCCTCCTCTCCTTGAGGCGCTTCTCCGCCCTCAGAACCCTGTGAGTTGAGGAAAATGTAGCCACATACTCCATGGTCGTGAAGTGTAGCAGGTTCACAATGGTTTGACAATTGGGGGAGCCGCAGGGAAAGCTGGAAAAGAGGTTGAATGGTGAAGCGAATTGGATCATAATGGGCGCTACCAGAGTTTTCAACTTGGCTTCAAATAAACGAAGCGTGGCAGCCCGCAACAATCACTATTCAATCAACCAAAGGCAATCCCTATGACCACCTCTTCTCCACAAGAATTATCAACATCTCAGGCTGCATACCGGCAACCAGGGTTTTGGATCCTCCCTACACCGCTAATATTCATTGCAATCGTTGCCCTTCTTGTAGGCTGCGCCTCTGCTCCGCCACAGCGCCGTGCAGAGGAGACGCCATCACAGCCACCTGTACACCGTTCAAAAAAGGGGACTCAAAAGTCGTACAAGGTGATGGGCAAGTGGTACTCCCCTCTCGCCTCGTCGGACGGGTATCAACAGAGGGGTATTGCCTCGTGGTACGGGAAGAAATTTCACGGAAGGAAGACCGCCAATGGTGAGACCTACAACATGCACGCAATGAGCGCCGCCCATAAGACTCTTCCTCTGGGGACATACGTGAAGGTGACAAGGCTCGACACAGGGGATGCGATAACGGTTCGCATAAACGACCGTGGTCCCTTCGTGAGGGGAAGGATCATCGACCTCTCATACAAGGCCGCCAGAGGGCTCCATATCGTTGGTGAAGGGACAGCCCCGGTTATCGTTGAGGCCCTCGGTGAGAAGAGGGGCGACAGGTACGTCACGAGGGATTATAGTGTTGGAGAGTTCACCGTACAGGTAGGCGCCTTTACTGTGAAAAACAACGCCCTTCGCCTCAAGGAAAAGCTCCAGAGAACTTACGGTCACGCTACCATAGAGAGGTACAACGGCAGAAGCCGTACCTTCTACCGTGTGCGGGTGGGAAGGTTCTCTACCCTCGAAGAGGGGGAGAAGGCGAGAAACGCATTTGAGGAGAGGGGCTTTGTTTCACCCGTTGTGGTAGCCGAACGGTAACGCCTCTGGAGGGGCGCAAGCTCCCCACTGCCTTCTGCCCCACCCTCCAATCTATAGAACAGCCCTTTCACCGTTTTTCCAGTGAAATGTACTCCTTGTTCCTCTCGCCTATATACTTCTGTGTCGGACGGTATATCCTGTTACTCCTTAACTGCTCCAGCCAGTGAGCAAGCCACCCACTGACCCGCCCCATGGCGAAGATGGGAGTAAAGAGTTCGGTGGGAATGCCTATTCCGTGAAATATGATCCCTGAGTAGAAATCGACATTGGGGTAGAGTCCCTTCTGGCTGAGCTTCTCGTGGACGATCTTTTCCACCTCCTCGGCAATCTCCAGCAACTCCATGTTGTGAGTCCCCTCTTTGAAGACTGTGTGGGCGTATTTCTGAAGGATGACGGCGCGGGGATCCTTGGTCTTATAGACGCGGTGGCCGATCCCCATGATCTTTTCACCCTTTGTAATCTTCTCTTCGATGTATGGCCGCGCATTCTCCTTTGAACCGATCTCCTCCAGCATTCTTATGACCGCCTCGTTCGCTCCGCCGTGGAGGGGGCCGCTCAAGGTTCCGATGGCCGATGAGACAACAGTGTAGGGGTCAGCCAGTGTTGAGCCGACTACTCTGGCGCTGAAGGTAGAGGCGTTCATGGTATGGTCGGCGTGGAGGATAAAGATGACGTCGAGTATTTTTTCGATCACGGGGCTTGGAAGAACCTCAAAGAGCATGTAGTAGAAGTTTGCCGCGAAGGAGAGGTTGTTGTCGGGCGCGATGGGAGCGTCGCCGTGCCTCAGTCGGTGACAGGCGGCAACAATTGTGGGCATCTTGGCAATGAGGCGCATCGCCGAGGTTACCGCCTGGAGGAAGTCCATGGGGTGACCGTTTTCAGGAAGGTACTCCATGACCCTTAGTATCTTCATCTTGAGTCTGGTATGGCAGGTAATGTCGATGGTAAACTTTTTCAGCTCCGCCGCGTCTGGGAGCTTCCCGTAGAGGAGAAGATAGCTGACCTCAAGGAATGAACTCTCCTCTGCGAGTGTATTGATGGGGATACCTTGATATTCGAGTATCCCCTTCTCGCCATCAATAAAGCTGATCGCCGACTCTGCCGCCGGAATACCGGCAAGACCTGGAACAACCTCCATCTCTCTCTCTTCCATGGCGCCTCCTGAACGTTGAATGATAAATACTGAAAAATTATCACACTTGTTTCTATCTTACAAATGAAAATCGTGACTAAAGCTCACCACCTGTCATTGTTCGGCTGAGTTATTAAAAGACTTGAGAAGAATTCATATCTTGCACGCGGTGCGCATTCCACTGAAATCGGCCGTCTAATCCAAACGATGTCGGCCGCCTGTTCCGACGGAAGTCGGCCACCCTATCGGAGCGAAGCGACGCTGATTTTTTCATTACATACTGATTATCATATCAAGTCAAGATTTATTCTTTTTCTCATAGATTCTCCTTTCATGTCGATCTTGTAGGCGTTATGCACCAGCCTGTCGAGGATGGCATCTGCCAGCGTGGGATTACCCATAACATCATGCCACTGTTTGACGGGCAGCTGGCTGGTAATAATCGTGGATTTTAGTCCATGCCTCTCCTCCATGATTTCAAGAAGATCATGACACTGTTCATTGGTAAGTTTGGACAAACCGAAGTCGTCAAGGACCAAAAGGTCCGTCTTTGCGAGGCTGCCAAGGAGCTTGCCATATCTCCCATCCCCCTTGGCCAGGTTCAGCTCCTCAAAGAGCCTCGATATCCGCTGATAAGCAGATGTATACCCCTCACGGCAGGCCTTCTGGGCAAGGGCGCATGCAATATACGATTTGCCTACCCCCGTTGAACCGGTAAGGAGTACATTAAGGTGCTCACCGACCCATCGGCATTGACTCAGCTCTAACATAAGGGATTTGTCCAGCCCCCTCGGATAACGAAAGTCAATATCTTCAATAGATGCGCTATGCCTAAGCTTCGCTTTTCTTAACCTCCTTTGAAGACGCCGGTTCCCACGCTCCGTCTCTTCTCTGTCCACAAGAAGGCCAAGACGCTCTTCAAAACCGAGTGCCTCAACATCAGCCATCCGGCCCTGTTCTTCAAGGGCCTTGACCATTCCCGTCAGCCTTAACTGTGATAATTTCTCTACTGTCGGATGAATCAGCATAATCTCCTTTACCTCCGTTGCATGTTGTCTGTCAGTTATAATAATCCGCACCCCGGATGTTGGGATGCTCGATCGACTGTGATGAGTCCGGCAGGGTCTCCGGTAATGGTCTCTGATCCAGGCCGGCTTTAAGGATGGACTCAACGCTTTTGTATGTGGTGGCGCCTATTACAAGGGCACGTCTGCATGCGCTATTGAGCCGCTTCTCTCCATAACGCTTCCCAAGGCGCAGTATCCCCAGCACCGTGCGGTATCCCTGTTGAGGGTGAACACGGGAGACGAGTATCTTCCGTGTAAGCTCTGACACATCTGCTCCCGACTTCGCAGCCCAGCTTATAAGTCTCTCGGGAGTCCATTCGGCATATTTCTGATGCGCCTTTGGCATGTGTCCCGGTACGGTGGTGTGCCTTCCCTTATTATAACTTCTCATATGAGAGGCCACCCGTTTCCCTCTATAGAGACATTCAATGGTGGCTGCCGTTATGCGGATATCCACCTCCTTTTTTATCAGCTGACAGGGCACGCTGTAGTAGTGTCTGTCGACCTCTATGTGGTAGTCGATGTTTACCCTTGCCTTCTTCCATTCGGCGTACTGGTACGGGCTGGCAGGCAGTGGTTTTAAAGCCGGTTTGTCCAGTGTGTCGAAGAAGCTCTTTCTGGAGCCCGGCAGCTTCTTGAAGGGGCGCTCGTTCAGATCGACAAGGAGACGCCTGATATGAGAGTTGAGCTGTGTCAGTGAAAAGAATGTCAGGTTGCGAAGACGTGCCACTATCCACCGCTCCACCACCAGAACGCCGGCTTCCACTTTCGCCTTGTCACGGGGTTTTCTCACCCGTGCGGGTATGACTGCCGTACCGTAGTGTCTGGCCATTTCCTGATAGGTGGGATTGACGTCAGGCTCGTACCGGCACGCCTTTGTTACGCCTGCCTTGAGGTTATCGGGAATAACGATCTCTGTTACGCCTCCATAGTATTCGAATGCCCTCACATGCGAGCCTATCCAGTCTGGAGTACTCTGGCTCCAGGTGGCCTCTGCATAGGTGTAGCTGCTGGCGCCTAATACAGCCACAAATATCTGTGCCTCTTTCACCTCGCCTGTGATTCGATTAACTACGGGTACAGTATGCCCGGCATAATCGACAAAGAGCTTTTCTCCAGCCCTGTGTTCCTGGCGCATGACGGGATTCAGCTTGCCAAGCCACGCTCTGTAACGCTGGCAGAACCTGCTGTACTGATACCCCTCGGCGCACCGCTCTTTATACTCATGCCATAGAAGAAACTTGGTTACTCCTTTCCGCTTCAACTCACCGTATACGTATGACCACTCTGGCAGAAAACGCTCTGCCGGGGGAACAGGTGTCTGAGCAGGGAAGAGGAGCCGATCCAACTCCGCCTCGTCCATATCCTCGGACAGTGGCCATGAAAGTCCGGCACGGTCAGCCCTCCAGACATAATCAGCCACCGTGCTCCTCGCTATAGAGCAACTCTTTGCTGTCTTACGGTCACTGAGACCGTTACACCATTTTAAACGCAGTACCTCCTTGATCTTACGCATGGTTATCCTCCTGGCTGGCATCTTTACCTCCTCTTTATGTTTTTAAGAGGCTCAGACTACCACTTTCAGATTTTAACCAGCGTCTGCTTCTTGAACTCCTGT
>JBHHTR010000106.1:0-8143 GCA_046753505.1 Thermodesulfobacteriota bacterium | reverse complement strand
TGAGGATGACGCCCCTGTAACCAGACTTGTAGATCAGATATTGGAGGATGGAATAAGTGGCGGCGCAACGGATATACATATAGAACCGGAAGAGAATGTAGTCAGGGTAAGGTACCGTATCGACGGGATACTTCAGTCCTCGGTCTCTCTGCCCAAGAAGATACAGGCATCACTGGAGTCGCGAATAAAGATTATGTCCGATTTGAATATCTCTGAGAAAAGGGTGCCCCAGGACGGCAGGATGACCTTCTCCCTTTCTGGGAGGAAGGTGGATCTCAGGGTCTCTACAATGCCTACAGTATATGGAGAAAATGTGGTGTTAAGAATACTCGATATGGGCAAGGTTGTTGTCGGCATCGACCAGATTGGTTTCAGCAGTGAGAATCTGGCTATATTCAAGGAGCTTCTCGAAAAGCCCTTTGGCGTCATCCTTGTCACCGGCCCCACAGGTTCAGGCAAGACAACGACACTCTATTCGGCCCTTCTCCACATCAATTCGCTGGAGAAGAATGTGATGACGCTGGAGGATCCGGTGGAGTACAGGCTTCCCCTCATTCGTCAGTCCCAGATCAACCCGAATGCAGGTTTTACATTTGCCGCCGGGTTGCGGGCTCTCCTGCGGCAGGACCCGGATGTGATACTTGTCGGTGAAATGAGGGATACGGAGACCGTCGATATGTCGATACGGGCGGCCCTCACGGGCCATCTGGTCCTCTCGACACTCCATACCAATGATGCGGCATCGGCTCTTCCGAGACTGCTCGATATGGGGGTAGAGCCGTACCTCCTTCCCTCCACCATAGCTGGCATTGTTGCCCAGAGACTGATACGGAAGGTCTGTGACCACTGCAAGGAACCTTATGAACCTGCCAGCGAAGAGCTTGAAGCCTTCGCCCTTGTAAGGAGTCGTGAACATACATTCTTCAAGGGCGGCGGGTGCGAAAGCTGTGGCTGGACGGGATACAGGGGACGGGCGGCGATCTTCGAGGTGTTAACCATGAATAGGGATATCGTCGAGCATATACGCAACAGGGAGTCGGGAGCGGTCATTAACGAGGCGGCGAAGGCCTATGGAATGATCAGCATAAGAGAGGAGGGCGCGAGGAAGGCGGTCCAGGGGATAACCACCCTCGATGAGGTCAAAAGGATTACAGAAAGAAGGCTCAGCGTCTCTCGCAGGAAAGCGAGTTCAGCCGCCGCAGCGCCTTCAAATGCCCACAAGGATGTGGAATCATGCCGGAATACGAATACAGGGCAGTAGACAGCCAGGGTTGCGTCTCAATAGGTATTATGGAGGCCCACTCCGAGGATACCCTTGAGAGCAAGCTGGCCAATGTCGACTATATCCTTATCGATGCAAAGGAGAAGGGGAATAAGAGGAGTTCCTTTAACCTCTTTGCAGGAAAGGTTAAGAGCAAAGAACTTCTCAGTTTCACGGTCTATCTATATACGGCTGTCTCGTCGGGAGTGCCTCTTCTTACAGCGATCAGTGGATTTACCGAGGAGCAGGACGACAGCAGGTTAAAGACGGTACTCCAGGGGGTTGCCATTAACATCCAGGGTGGCGACACCTTCGCAGGGGCGTTAAAGAGGTATCCTGACGTCTTTCCCAATATCTATGTCAGTCTCATAGAGGCGGGTGAGACATCGGGCAAACTCGAAGATACCATAGCAAGCCTCATAGCCTACATAGAGGACCAGGAGAAGTTCCGCGCCGCCATGAAGCAGGCCACGACCTACCCGATTATCATTATTTCCATGGTTGTGGCGCTGCTAATCTTTATCATCTCCTTCGTTATTCCCAAATTCATGCCTATCTTCGAGTCAGCAGGAGTGGATCTGCCCGGACCGGCCCTCTTTCTCATGGCTCTATCGAGAACCTTTGATGAGGGGTGGCTCTACATGGTGGGCGGCCTTGCTGTCGTAGCAATGCTATTTTACACCCTTACGAGGTCGGAACTGGCCGCCACGGCAATCGACAGAATGAAGCTGAGGATACCCCTCTTCGGAGAGATTCTCATGAAGATATCCATGTCTCAGTTCTCCTATATCCTTTCAACGTTGCTGGGAGCGGGAGTAGAGATATGCAGATCCTTTGCACTCTCTGAAAATGCTATTAAGAACAGGGCCGTCTCAAAGGCCATCAACAACGTTATCCTCAGGGTAAGGAGTGGAGAGTCGATAACCGACTCGATGAAGGAGTGCTCCCTCTTTCCACCCCTGGTGCTTCAGATGCTCTCAGCGGGAGAGCAGACCGGTTCACTTCCGGCCACATTGAAGAGGATCAATACATATTACGACAGAGAGATAGACGATTCGATAAAGAGAGCCTTCGCCATCCTTCAGCCGGCCATAACCATCTTCTGCGGGGTTGTCGTCGGGGGAATAGCAGTCACTATTTTTCTAACCCTCTACAAGGTGATAATAGCAGTAGGTCAATCATGAGTATGATCCAAAAAAATATAGTTGGTATAGAGTTTAACGACGGTTTCATACGGTTTACAGAGGTAGCATTCGGCGTCGGCGGTGAGGGACGGCTTGTGCGCTGCGGTAGCATAGATCGCGGCTCCCTTGACGATTCATCCCTGTCGGATGAGTTAAAAAAGAGCCTTGCCAGCGCTGGATGCATTGCAACAAATGCCGCAATTTCACTCCCGGATAAACACTTCTTTCAAAAGAGTCTCTCCATACCTAAACTCTCACGTAAAGATATGAACAGCTACGTGACAAAGGAGGCGCGAAAGGGCCTTAATCTTACCGTTGGAGATTTCTTTGTCGACTCTGCGCAGGTCGGAGAGAGTAGTTCCCAGGGTGTAAAGAAGATTGACGTCAATCTTCTTGCTTGCAGGAAGGAGATCGTCCTCAGATTCTGCGCCATCGTCGCCGGAGCGGGTCTGGTTCCCATAGGACTTATCCCCTACTCTACCTCCATGTTAAAGGTTATGAACAACATGGATGGCGATGAGGCTGACGGGCCGATAGCCCTTATCTATCTCGGAGAGAACACGGCTAACGTGGTTATTGCCGATGGGGATCATATTATCTTTTCGCGAGTGCTTCACACGGCGCCTTTTCGAGATCAGACAACTCCGGCAGAGGAGAGAGAGAGCCATCTTGACAAGATAGTCAGTGAGACACGAAGGACCCTCCTCTACTGCAAGAAGGATATCCTCGGCAGGGACGTAGGGGGTGTCCGCCTTGCTGGCGATGGGGTCATGGGCGACGAAATCATCAATACCTTCAGGGCAAATCTCGACGTCGAGGTGTCGCCATGGAGCCTTGAAGAGCAGTCGACCAGGTGGCAGAGCGGTGACGGCGGACATGGGACCTCTCTCTTTGCAGTAGGCGCCGCCGTGAGCGCAATAGATAAGAGGGGGTTGCAACTGGTTCCGGGACACTTGAGAAGGCGCAAGATGAGCGCTCGAGCCTACAGGCTCTGCGCGTCACTGGTGTTTCTATTCCTTGCAGGAGGGATCATCAGTTTTCTTGTACAGAGGACGACTGTCGAGTCTCTGAGAGGTTTGTACAACTCTAGCGTTGCCGCCATATCGAGTGTCGCTGTGGAGCCGACAGAGAACAGCGCCGACGATACTTACCATGCAACAGCCGGGGAGTTGGAGATGCAAAGAAAGCTCCTCTATCACTTTGCTTCACGGTCACCCAATTTTCAGAGAGTACTCAAGGAGCTAGCCAGCTCCATGCCCGACAGGGGGTACCTGAAAAAAGTTCTCATCTCGCGGGAGGGAGAGCAGGGACAGTGGAGCGTTGTCATTGATGGATCTATGCGGAGCAGTTCGACCCTTGCCAGAGTTGACGACTTTGCAAACCTTGTTAATAACCTGGAGAGTAATGAGGGATTTCAAGAGGTATCGGTTACTCCCATAGATAGCGGTAGGTTCAGGAAGAACCCGAACTTTCACATCCAGCTTTCTCTAAGGTGATGGCATGATGACACTGACACTTCCGCCAAAGCGGACACTTATTGCAGCCATATTGCCGGTGGTGGCCGTAGTGGGACTTCTCATGTACTACTTTGCCTTTGTGAGCGTAGCTTCACAGATTACGATACTGAAGGCCAGCATCAGCACCATAACCTTTCCTTCGATAAGAGAGGTCGGGGCCAACAGGGCAGAGCCTGGCGACCGGGTGGCTGAAATGAGGCGTATAAATGAACTCTTCCATAGAAAGTTTCCCGATACACCGTCAGTGCCACAGAGCCTAAGCTGGCTCATTCACGCTGCCAGCGATGTGGGCATCACGGGGATATCTTTCAAAACTGGCGATAAAGTTCATGGAGGTTTTGTGCCCATAGGCGGCAAGGAGATCTATCAATGGCCCATTACCCTACGGTTCAGGAGTGACTACTACCAACTGGCTCAACTGGTCCACAAGATTTCGAACGCGGAGAGAGAGATAGATATCATTGAAGTAGAGATATCGAGAGGGGCGCCAAGGATAGTGACGAGACTCGATCTGGCAGTCTACAGTTTTGAGTAATGATTGATTCCGGTAAGGAGATGCAGGGATGCTTCAGAATAAAAAATTCATAGTTGTACTGGCCATCTCTCTAGCCTGTGTAGCCTTCTACAACATCAGCTACTTCGTCAAAAAGAGCGATACGGCGGCAGTCTACGCTGAGGCAGAGGGTGAGCCGGCGGATATGATGGAATCTGGCGAAGAGAACGGTGACGGCATGATGGCCCAGGAATCTATGGAAGGGCAGATCGACGACTCTTCGTCCGATAATGCGAAGCAGCTCGCTGGACAGCTCAATGCCCTCGACAATATTACCGTGCCGTCGGGCGCGTCCCTCGTGAGAGAGGCGCCTCTTCTACAGGGCAGAAAAGGGCGGAACCCCTTTCTCACCGGAAGAGAGCACCGGCAGGCGCTGATGGGCGGACGCCACGGCAGGAGCGGCAAAGGCGCCACAAAGCATATCACCGGCAAGATGATAAAGATGATCTATACGGTAAACGGCGTCGGTCACGTGATGGTTGGGGGTCGTCATTATAAGGCAGGCGACTCTGTAGGCGGTGAAGTAATTATTGCAATCAAGGATGAGTCCGTTACGCTCTCTTCGGGAAAGAGGGGTCGAGAGCTCTTTATTGGATCCCGGGAGAGCAGGAGTAGAGAGAGAGGTGGGTGAGATGTTGAGATACAGTACCAATCGTTGGCGACCGGCGGGCCGCCTCTACATTCGAAATATCATGCTTGGCATTGCCGTCACCCTCTTCTCTCTGGTGGCCAACTACGGCTGCACCTCCCTTCCAAAGAGCCACGAGGTGGAGGCGCTTCGGCCTCCTCCTAAGGCTCATCTAAGACCGCTGTTGGCGTACGACCTATCAGATAAGGCAGTAGCAGAGGAGCGGGCGGGCCTCTCTGTCATGGCAGAGTCCTTCGTGGTTGATAATGGCGAGATCAGAGACGTTATAAAGACGCTTTTCCGGGACAGCGGTCTGAATTACGTAATCGATGAGGAGGTTAAGGGCACAGTAAGCCTCCACTACAACAACATGACAGCCGAGGAGATGCTGGACGCCATGCTCTCAACGAATGGCTACCTCTATACAATTAATAAGAACCACATCCGCATAGGGCAGGTAGGAACAAAGGTCTTTACCTTCAACCTCCCTGCTGAAGAGGAGGGGGATAGTGTCTGGGACGACATTGAGAGTGAGCTCGATAAAATAAAGAGTGAGACAGGGCGGATAGTGCTGAACCCCGGCGCCGGCACCATCATGGTAACCGACACGTACGAGAACCTCACCAGGATGGAGTCGTACATCGACATGATAGAAGAGGCTCTCTTGAGGCAGGTTCTTATCGAGACAAAGATCATCGAGGTGACACTTAGTGACACATTCAAGTTTGGAGTTGACTACTCCATCTTTCCCGACTCCCTCGGCATATCGGCCACTGGTATTCTTGAGGGCGGTGCGGCGGTACTCCAGGGGATGTCACCGAAAGGCGGCACCATGCAGTTTGGGGTGACAGAGGCCAATAATTACTCTACCCTTGTGAATATACTCCAGACACAGGGGCAGGTGAATGTCCTGTCGAGCCCGAGGATTGTGGCCCTGAACAATATGACGGCGACAATAAACATTGCGGAGCAGATCCCGGTCATCGAGAGAAGCGTTATCGACAGCGGAGGAGGAATAAGGACGGAGTTTGAGATACGCTTTGAAGATGCCGGCATTGCGCTGGATGTGACGCCCAAGATAGGTGTGTCGGGTGAGATGATTATCAAGGTAAATCCTAAGATTACGGAGCAGACCGGCACCATCTCGACGCCCGACGGTCTTCAAACTGAACCGATACTGAATGTCAGGGAGTCAACCAATACCGTCAAGATCAGGGATGGCGAGAGCATCATCATCGGTGGCTTTATCCAGAACAGGAAGACAGAGGAGCTTGGCAAGGTTCCCTATCTCGGAGAGATACCCCTCTTCGGCGGACTCTTTCAGAATATCGACCAGAAGTTGAACAAGGTGGAGCTCATCGTTGTCCTGACTCCGAGGCTCCTCAACAGCAGTTTAAATAATAGGTTCTACAAGAGAAGTGTGGGGAGGATCACAAAGCTGATGCGCCCCTACGAGCGGGGGATTCTAAAGAAGGAAGAGCAGAGTGATATTACCAGAGGGTTCCTGGATGAGAGGGAGCGCCCCTCTTTTGGGAAGAGTGCAATAGGGAGCGGGGGGAACAGCAGGGGCATTACGCGAAGCGGGATGGCCTATCACTATCTGAGAAAGGGGGAGGAGGCCCTTGAAAGTGGTCGCTATGAAGAGGCTGCAAAGGCGCTGGAGTCTGCTCTCTTCTTTAGCCCGCTCGATGGAGAGGCATACTTCAAACTGGCGCTTCTCTACGAGTTGATGGGCAACGATAGTAAAAGCGTTGAGATGGCGGGAAAGTACCTTGCCGATGGGAGAGTGGAGCCGTCATCAATCAATACACTTGCCATGACCTATTCCAATGAGGGCGATACCGTCCTTGCGATCAAGCTCCTGAAGATAGCCGTGAGGGACCATCCGGGTAGTCCGGTCTTGAAGAACAACCTTGGCGTCCTCTTAATGGGAAAGGGAGATTACGGGGAGGCGCGAAGGATGTTTGAAGCGAGCCTTGCCAATGATGACGATCGCCCCTTCAAGGAGGGGCTCTATAATCTGGCCATCACCCTTGAGCAGGCGGGAGAGATTAAAGAGGCAATAGATTGCTACAGACGGTTTCTTCGCATAGGGTCAAGCGAGGGGCGTCACTCCACTGTTGAGGTGGAGAGACATATCGAGAGGTTATCACGAATCGCAGATGAAGCTCCGGGTGGGGAGGCACAGAGTGAAAAGTAGAGACGCCGGTTTTACTCTCATTGAGGTCATCGTCGTGATAGCGATCATGTCCATCATCGCCGGCACCCTGGCGCCATCTATTTCTCAGAGGATCGATCGGGCCAGACGGGACGCTACCAAGGCAGAGATGAACGAAATCAAAGAGGCGCTGACCTCCTTCGGCAGCGATACCGGCATATTCCCGAAACAGGAGAAGGATGGTCCAACGTCACTCAAGGCACTCGAGACAAAGAGCGGTAAGTATACAGGGTGGAGGGGTCCCTACATGGTAGGCCGCTACGCAAATGCCGACTATGCCTATGATGCATGGAACACTCCCTATCTCTACCGCTATGTCTCAGGTGAGAGAACCGCCACGTTGACAAGTCTCGGCTCCGACAGAAGTGTTGGCGGCAATGACGATATATCCATGACCGTACTTATGCCTATGGAGGATATAGAGAGCAGGATTGCGAGAACCAGAGAGACGCTGAAGCTGGTTGGTGGAGATATTTACGGCAATAATCCAGTCGCAGCGCCTGGCAAGTATACGGCGCCAAAACAGTGGAGCCTTGATGATTGGGGAAACAAAATAATATACCTCAACTACAATGGCAACTCCTCCGTTGTCTACAGCCCGGGGCCGGACGGCGTCGATAATAATCTCACAGGCGATGATATATTTTTTGCCCTTGTGTGGGAGCCTCTCTCCAATGGTGGCAATGGAGGGGACACAGGTGGAGGGGGTAATGGGAAGAAGACAAAAAAGAACAAGAACAAGAACAAAAAGAAGAAGGGATGATTGAGTCTGCGTCTGCCGG
>JBHHTR010000105.1:0-8178 GCA_046753505.1 Thermodesulfobacteriota bacterium | reverse complement strand
ATTTTATTTTTCTCACATTTTCAGTGCCTTGCCGCCACTGAAAATGGCGATACATTCATGTATCGCGGAAGGTCTGAATTAATCAGACCTTCCCTCTCGAAAGGTGAGCAGTAACATGGCGACAGTGGCTGAAAAAGGCGGAGGAAGACACAATCTGGCGGAGATGCTTCTTCCAGTAGGTGTAGTCGGGATACTGGTGGTGATGATAGTACCGTTGCCAACCTTTATCATGGACCTCTTCCTCGCAACCAATATTGCCTGCGGGATAGCCATACTCCTCATCTCCCTCTATATCCTGAAGCCACTTCACTTCTCCATTTTTCCTTCGGTACTTCTCATTGCAACTATTTTCAGGCTCTCTCTCAACGTGGCCTCTACACGGCTCATCCTCCTCCACGGTAATGAGGGGACTCAGGCGGCAGGCCAGGTGATACGCTCCTTTGGCAATTTTGTGGTGGGTGGAAATTATGCGGTAGGGCTTGTTGTCTTCATGATCCTGGTAATTATCAACTTTGTTGTCATCACGAAGGGGGCCGGCAGGATAGCAGAGGTCAGCGCCAGATTCACCCTCGACGCCATGCCCGGCAAGCAGATGGCCATAGACGCCGACCTCAATTCGGGCCTTATCGGCGAGGACGATGCCCGCACAAGAAGGAGTGAGATATCGAGAGAGGCGGAGTTCTACGGAGCGATGGACGGCGCCAGCAAGTTTGTCAGGGGCGACGCGATCGCTGGCATCCTCATTACGATGATTAATATTGTAGGCGGCATCGTTATCGGAGTACTTCAGCAGAAGATGAACATAACCGACGCCCTCTCCATCTACACCATACTGACTATTGGAGACGGTCTCGTAGCCCAGATCCCCGCCCTTGTCATCTCCACTGCAGCCGGTATTGTTGTGACACGGGCCGCCTCTGACTCCTCTCTCGGCAAAGAGTTTGCGTCCCAGATATTCAACTATCCGAAGGCGATACTCGGAACGGCAATAATACTCCTCGTTCTGGGTCTTGTCCCCGGCCTGCCCCATATCGCCTTTCTCTTGCTGGCCGCAATTACCGGAGGCGTAGCCTATCTCAGCCACCAGGAGAGTGAGAATAGCGCTGAGGAGGAGGTTGAGAAGGCAGTTGAAGAGGAACCGAAGGAGGTTGATGATTTTGTGCCTGTCGATCCACTTGCCATCGAGGTGGGGTACAGGCTCATAAGCCTCGTAGACGCCTCGGCGGGGGGAGAGCTTCTGGAGCGCATCAAGGCGATGAGACAGCAGATTCAGGAGTCTACCGGATTTGTTGTGCCCCCCATCCATATGAAGGACAACCTCAGGATAAAACCTGAGGAGTACGTCTTCCTCCTTCGGGGGGTTGAAATCGGGCGAGGTTCGGTGATGGTGGAAAGGCATATGGCAATTGACCCCGGCAACGCGCAACAGGGGCTTGAAGGGATTCCCGCCAAGGAGCCAGCATTTGGTCTTCCAGCCATATGGGTCGATGAAGATTCAAAAGAGAGGGCGAAGATTATGGGCTACACCGTTGTCACCCCTCCTATCGTAATTGTGACTCACCTTACGGAGATTGTCAGAAAAACATCCCATGAGCTCCTCTCCAGGCAGGATGTTCAGATAATCCTCGACTCTCTGGCACAGCATCATCCAAAGGTGGTTGAAGAGCTTGTTCCGGCTAATCTCTCCCTTGGAGGTGTGCAGAAGGTTCTCCAAAACCTGCTCAGAGATGGAGTGCCTATCAAGGATATGCTCTCCATTATCGAGACCATTGCCGATCATGCCCCGTCAACAAAGGATACAGACATTATTACAGAGCATGTACGGAAGGCCCTTGCCAGAACGATAACTAAGCAGTTAACCGGTGACGGCGACCAGCTTCCGGTCATGATAGTCGATCCCAGAGTTGAGGATGCCATACGGAAGTCCTTCAGTCAGCCGGAGGGCGGTCATACGGCGCTACAGCCCCTCTTTACGCAAAAGTTCATGGAGAGAGTTGCGGAGGGTGTGCAGGAGGTGGTGGCTCAGGGATACCACCCCATACTTATGACATCGCCCGATTTGCGTTCCATTATGAGCAAGATGATGAGACAGGCCCTGCCTACGATTTCAGTTATTGCTACGAATGAGGTGGCAGGAGAAGTAAAAATAAAAAATGTAAAGGTGGTGAGTGTAGACGATGCATATGAAAAGGTTTAAAGGAAAGTCTCTAAAAGAGGCTCTTTCAGGCGTGAAAGGCGCCTTTGGGGAGGAGGCCCTTATACTCTCGACAAAGACGAAAGGCGGGGTTACTGAGGTACTTGCCGCTGTCGATTTTGATATCGAAGAGATAGAGCATAAGGTTCTTGATGCCCCCAAAGGAAATGAAGAGATAGGAAAGATAAGGGATGAGCTTGCAGAGTTAAAGTCTCTATTCTCTACCCTCATTAACGACAGGAGGGAGCGAGAGATAGCGGCTTATGGCAATGGCGCTATTGGACTTTACGGTGAGCTGATCGCATCGGGGATACATGAGCGCCTTGCCCAGAGGTTGATAAGTGTCTCTGCAACCTCAAAGTCGAGCAGGGGAGTGATGTTGAGAGAGAACTGTTGCCGTATCATCAAAGAGAACAGCTCAGTATGGAACCCTCTCAAAAAGAGAGGGGGCCAGACCCTACTCGCCTTCGTCGGCCCTACAGGCGCCGGAAAGACGACAACCATTGCAAAACTGGCGGGCAGGATAAACAGTGAACAGCGCAAGAAGGTTGGTTTTGTCAGCCTTGATAGTGTGAGGCCAGGCGCCAATGAGACGTTGAGGGTATGTGGACGCTCATTGGGGATACCGCTCCAGACGCCGCGATCAAAGAAGGAGTTTAATAAGGTTATGTGGGAGTTTAAGGAGAAGGAGCTCATCCTGATCGATACGCCAGGGAGGAACCCTAAGGACAGGAGGGGCATTGCAGCACTCGGCGAGGTTCTCAATATTGGCCTGCCCATCAAGACTGGACTCGTTCTGACCATGACGAGCCGGGATGACACTCTCTTCGACGCATGCAGAGGCTTTAACCGTCTCTCACTCGACTATATGGTCTATACCCACCTCGACGAGGCACGACGGTTCGGCTCTATTCTGAATAACTATGCCCTTCTAAAGAAACCTGTAGCCTATCTCTGCAACGGCCAGAGAATACCACAGGATATCGGTGCTGCCTCGCAGGAGAGGGTGGGAAAATTGATCCTCAGAGGAGGATACAATGCATAGTCAACGTCTTCCCAAGGTAATATCGGTTACAAGCGGCAAGGGCGGGGTGGGTAAGACAAATGTTGTGGCAAACCTTGCTATCGGCCTTGCTAACCTCGGTAGAAATGTTCTCCTCCTCGACGCTGATGTTGGTCTTGGCAACCTCGACGTTCTGCTTGGACTGGCCCCTCGCTATAACATAGGACACCTCCTGAGAGGCGAAAAGGAGCTCGCTGATATCATCATAGATGGACCGTGTGGGGTTAAGATACTGCCGGCCTCATCGGGGATTGATGAGCTTGTAAGGTTGAGTCCAACTGATAAATTGAAACTATTCAGCCACCTGGAGGAGTTGTACGGTGAGATAGAGATCATGCTCATCGACACGGCTTCGGGCATATCGGAAAACGTCCTCTTCTTCAACACGGCATCCCATGAAATAGTTGTTGTCGCCTCTTCTGAGCCGACCTCCATCGTTGACGCCTACGCTCTTATAAAGGTTCTCCATCTCAAGTGCGGCGTCAAGAGCTTCAGGATCCTTGCCAACTCGGTAGTCAATGCACGGGAGGGGCTTGAGGTTTACCGTAATATCAGCATGGTAGCCGAGAGATATCTCCATGTATCTCTCGACTATATCGGTTTTATCCCCTTTGACGATAATGTTCCACGGGCTGTAAAGGCGCAAAAGGCTCTGATGGAACTCTTCCCTGATTCAAGGGCCAATAAAAAATTCTCAAAAGTGGCCCGGCTTATAGATGAGATTCCCTATGCCGAGACAAGCGACAACCTTCAATTCTTCTGGGGCGGGTGTGCCCAAACAGGTTGACCATGAGGGTACAACCTGTTCATATTCAAGTGAGGGATCAATGACTTCAGCAAATATACAGACACTCTATACACCTGACAGGCTCAGCAGGGATGATGTTATCAATGAATACGCAGGAATGGTTAAGATCATCGCTTCACGTCTTGCCATCAGGCTGCCGTCGCATATTGATATTCATGACCTCATTAACGTTGGTATGACCGGCCTCATCGAGTCGCTGGACAGATTCGATCCCGAACGGGGCGTCAAGATGCAGACCTACCTGTCGTTTCGGATCAAGGGCGCCATGCTTGACGAATTGAGGCGAATGGACTGGCTCCCCAGAACAATCAGACAGAAGGCAAAGAAGTTTGATGACGGTTATGCAAAGGCGGAGGCCAAGCTGGGCAGAGCTCCCACCGAGGAGGAGATGGCCGACTCCTTTGGCATGGGGGAGGCGGAGTTTCAAAAATTTGTACTCGATGCAAAGGGAGTTGCCGTCTTGAGCCTTGAGGACATGGGCGTCAGCAGCGATGGCGACAAGAGAAATATACTCGACTGTATTGCCGATACCACGGCGGAAGATCCCTCACAGCAGCTTAATATGAAGGAGGTTAAGAGGCTTCTTGGCGACGCTATCGACAACCTGCCTGAAAGGGAGAGACTTGTCCTCTCCCTCTACTACTATGAAGAGTTGAACCTGAAGGAGATTGGTCAGGTTCTTGGAGTTACGGAGTCGAGGGTATGCCAGTTGCACACACAGGCTCTTGCCCGTCTCCGCAACAAACTGAAGAAGTATAGAAAGAGGGACATCTAATGGCACATTTAATGAACTATAAATCTTGTGACGATTTTACGGGCCTCCGGCCCTCTCATGAGGCGGTCACGTCGCTTATTAACTCGGAGAGGGAGAACGCTCAGCCGTCTCCTTTCGCTCATGACAGCAGCGTATTGAGTAGAGAGGAGTGGGTACCGTCGGGAACCACAATTTGGGGAGCCGAGAAGATACTCCAGGAGAGTAACCGGGTAAGCTTCTCTGTCATGAGATCGGTAAAGTCCGGCTCTCCAATAGAGATCGCTATGGTTAAAACCGCTATCGAGAGGATGGTCGCGAATGCCCTTGTCAGCGACCAGAAGATTGTTGTGCTCAACAGGATAGAGAGGGGTGACGAATGTTCCTTTCTCCATGTTGTAAATGTTGCCTTTCTCACCATATCCTTCCTCCACTCCCTTCATTACGACACTTCACTGATAGAGGAGGTTGCAGTTGGTGCGTTCCTTCACGATATCGGCAAGGCGAGGGTGCCCGATACACTTCTCTGCAAGAGAGAGGTGTTGACCAGCGCAGAGGTGGCTACCATCAAGGATCATGTACGGTATACATGCACCCTCCTCTCATCAACAGAAGGTGTCTCGCCACTCTCCCTTCTTGTTGCTTCCCAACATCATGAACGGTACGGCGGCACAGGGTATCCTAACGGCTTGAAAGGGGATGAGATCTCCATATATTCCCAAGCCCTCTCACTGGTCGATATGTATGACGCCATCACCTCCTGCCGCTGTTACAGCAAGAGCGAGAATTCAGAAGAGGCGTTAAGGCAGATTGAACGGTTGGGGGGGGTATACTTTAACGACTTTCTGGTGAAGCATTTTATCCCGTGGATAAGAGAGTACCTTGTCACACAGCTGAAGGCGCCCATGGGGCGTTCAGTTACCGTGATGATCGGTCCTGATTATACTGGCCACGGCAGCATGGCCGTCTCTAACGGCGGATGGTAGGGCGATAGAGACAGCTCTAGGAGGTGTGATCAATTGTTAATGGCGTCGTAAAAGTCATGAAATGAAAAGTTGATGGCGTCGTAAAAAGTCCGATCTACTGGGCCGAGCAATTTTTCAGACACTCGACATACCATATGTATGCCTTCCCATCTGAAAAACCACTACTCCTTGTATATCGAAATTTTGACTTAGCCATCCCACGACTTTTTACGAGACCATCAAAGTTGAGAGGCAACTGAAAGATGAAGATTCCCGCGACAGAGCATAATCATACCCTCCTCTTTCTCAGCAGAGATGAGGCTCGCCTTGCCGTCCTCTATGAGCAGTTCAGGGAGGAGGGTTATAAGGTCCTTATTGGAAGGAGCGCTGAGGAGGGGATCGCCTTCATGAAGAAGACGAGAGTGGCCCTGGTCATTGCCGATTTTGGTCTGCCCGACAGGAATGGAGTGGAGTTTGTTATCGCAGTGAGTGAGCACGCTCCAGAGACAAAGAGAATTGTCCTTGCCAGAGAGTTGCCTGCGCGATATATCAATACATTATGTTGCGGAACAATTCATAAATTCATCAAAATACCGTGGAAGAGGGTGGAGTTGAGCAATGCCGTTTCAAAGTTGTTGGCGAAGGAGGTTGCTGGGAGCGGTGATCGATATAAGGCCCTCCAGGGATTGATCGGCAAACTCCGGAGGAGGGTCAAGGAGGAGGAGAGGCAGGTAAGGGAGGCGTTTTCAGCCTCCGTCTCTATCTGCATGGAGCTGATAGAGCTCTTTGCCCCCCGTCTGGCATACCATTCAAAGGAGGTTACCGGCTATACCCGGGATGTGGTGATTAGAATGGGACTGGAGAGACGGGAGGTGATGGCCATTGAATCAGCGGCTCTCCTTCACGACATAGGGCTTATCGGGGCGCCTCGGCGCCTCCTGGATAAGGATGAAGATGGGATGAATGAGAATGATCTATTTCTCTTCAGGCAGCATCCCGTAATGGGGCAGGAGGTTGTAAACAAATCACAGGAGTTGAGACAGACGGGACTCCTCATACGAAGCCATCATGAGGGGTGGAGCGGTCGCGGTTATCCCGATGGCCTGCAACATGATGAGATCCCTGTTGGCGCTCGAATAATCCGTGCGGCAGACCTCTATGTTCATAAATTCCAGGAGAGCGGCAGTGAGGCAGCCATTGAATGTGTGAAGGGGGAGAGAGGAGTCGATCTGGACCCGGATGTTGTGAACCACCTTGTACAGGTGGTGGAGGGTGTGCCGGTAGATCCCTCGATCCATCAGGTGCCTGTCTCCAGGATTGAGGAGGGTATGATCCTTGCCACTGATGTTGTGACAAAGATGGGAACATTCCTTCTGCCGAAGGGAACAATCTTGACCCAAAGTACGATTCAACGGTTATTGGAGTTTAATGAGGGCGATCCTATCGTTGAGTGGATAAGGGTGGATGATTCGAAGAAGGCCTGATTTATTAAGGTTCCCACATTCAATGTGGGAGTGTCTGAATAGCTGATCTTCCCTAAAGAAATGGCCTGATATGCCGATATATTAAATAGAGTGCTTGCTGTAGCATAACCACACGGCAGAGCATACATAGTGGCAAGAGCCGGTAACGAGGCGTCAGGCGAACTCTTAGGGTGAACTATGCAGGTTAAAGAGATACTGCACAGTAGAAAGATTCTTACTATCGGCATGGATCTCACTCTTCTCGATGCCAGGGAGTTTATGGCCGCCCGAAGAATCAATCATGTGCCTGTAGTTGATGAAACAGGGAGGCTGGCCGGTCTTCTTACCAAGCATATCGTTGACAGAAATATAAGTCCCAATATTGGAAGCTTGCGGGAAAAGAGTGCGGATCGTGATACCCTTGAGACCAAGATCCATCTTGTGATGAACAGGACGCCAAAGGTTGTTGCTCTCGATACGGAGATTGCAGACGCTGCTGATATCCTGGCCGCCCGTAAGGCGACCTGCCTGCTGGTCATCAACGAGAATCGCCGTTTTGTTGGAATTATTACAATAGTTGATCTTTTACGCTGCCTGGCCAAACTGACCAGGAGAGTAGAGACAGCCTCCTGACCCCCCCCCTTCGAAGAGTACCACCCTATAATTTTATTTGCTCATACTTGACGCCCTCGTAACAAAGTCATTTGTTCCATTCCGGCTCAATGTAGTGGTAAACGGTAAGATCATCGTAAAAGTGTTGTAACGGGCTGACGATCTTTCTTAATTGCTCTTTTATCATTGAAATAGCGTTGCTGAATGGATATATGCCTTGCGTATCTGCTTTTCTTACAGCAGCCGCCCTGTAGATGTTTACTCCGATAGACATAATGGCTGTCAGCAGAAAATAAGTGACCTGCCCCTTGCAAACATGGGT
>JBHHTR010000104.1:0-8241 GCA_046753505.1 Thermodesulfobacteriota bacterium | reverse complement strand
TAATATTCTCACACAGAGGCGCAAAGGGCGCCAAGAAAAGCAGAACAAAGGAGTAAGGAATGAGTCTTGTGACGCTCTACCTCTGTGACCTTGGTGGCTCTGTGTGAGACAAGTATTTGTCCTGCTTTGTATGAGATGACCGAGGGAGAACTCCCGGATAAATCGGAGCCGTCCACTTGTATCTGCCTCTCCACGGAGCATAAAGCCATAATTCCCCTTGCAAGGTCTACTGCCAATGCCGTATAAATATGGAAATCAGACTGGCAGGGAGTGTGTTCCTTAAGGGTAAGCAACTCCCCGTCGGCATCTCAGAGGAGAAACTATGCGCGTCATAAGAAGTTTTTGTTTCATTACTTGTCTCATCACTATCCTTCTTTTAAATGGAAGCCTCCAGGCCCAGGAGAGCCCATACAGGACAAAACTGGATAACGGCCTGACCGTCATTCTTGAGGAGAGTCACTCCGCCCCGGTTGTCTCCTTCCAGATGTGGGTTAATATCGGGGCCGCCGATGAGCGTAGGGAGATGACGGGAGGTTCTCACCTTCTCGAACATATGCTTTTCAAGGGGACAGAGAGGCGCAAGGTAGGCCAGGTAGCCGGGGAGGTGGAGGCCGCCGGGGGCTACATCAACGCCTATACCTCCCACGACAACACCGTCTACTACCTCATGGTTGCCAGCCGCTACTTCGATAAGGGGCTCGACATCCTGAGCGACGCCATACAGAACTCTGCCCTCGATACTAGCGAGGTGGAGAAGGAGAAGGAGGTTGTCCTGGAGGAGATCCGCATGGGGGAGGACAGTCCAAGGAGGGTGCTCTACCGGAAGCTGCTGGCAACCGCTTTCACGACCCACCCCTACGGTCATCCCGTTATCGGGACGAGGGAGAGTGTAAAGGCTATTTCGAGAAAGAAGCTCCACTCCTTCTTCAAGAGGTGGTACGTACCGTCGAATATGACCCTCGTTGTAGTGGGAGACTTTGAGAGGGAGAAGGCCCTCAAGGTCATCAGGGAGAGTTTCAGGGGCTTTAAGGGCAGGAGAGTTCGCCGGAAGGGGCGTCCTGCCGAACCGACCCAGCAGGGACTCCGGTTTTCGGTGACGAAGATGGATATCAATGAGGCAAAGCTAGGCATTGCATACCATATTCCCGAGCTGAGCCACCACGATACCTACGCCATCGATACGCTTGCCACCATCCTCGGCGAGGGTCGAAGCTCCCGTCTCTACAAGAGGCTCAAGGAGGATGAGCGATTGGTGAACACCATCTCCACCTTCGCGTTGACGCCCAGGGATCCGGGGACATTTATATTCAGGAGCGGTCTCAATCCGGCCAATATAGAGAAGACGATTGGCGCTATCACTGAGGTCTTGGAGCGGGTCGGCCGTGATGGCGTGTCGGTAAAGGAGCTTGCCAGGGCGAAGCTCTCCCTCGAAAGCGATTTTATCTACGAGCGGGAGACTATGAACGGCAGGGCGGGACAGATCGGTTTCTTTGATGTTGTCGCCGGGGATATGAGTTTTGACCGCGCCTATCTGGATGGTATCGGAGCTGTCACCTCTGAGGATATCGAGGGAATCGTCCGTACCTACCTGAGACCGGAGAATATGAGCGTTACCCTCATCCTGCCGAAGGAGAGTGACCGGACAATAGAGCGTGGTGAGATCGTCTCTCTCGTGAAGAAAACGATAGAGGGGGAGAGGATTGCCGCAAAGCCGGGGGTGGGGCTGGATGAGGGGAGTGAGATATCCAAGACAATTCTGGATAACGGTATCACCCTCATCGTCAAGGAGGAGCGGAACAACCCGACGGTGGCGATCTACGCGGCCATGCCGGGAGGGCTCAGGTTTGAAGGGGAGGAGACGAACGGACTCGGCAGCTTCATGGCCCGTATGCTCACGAGGGGGACCGGTGGTATGGATGCCGCAGCCTTTGCCGAGGAGGTTGAGGGGATGGCGGGGGGCGTATCCGGTTTTTCGGGACGCAATACCTTCGGGATCTCCGGCAAGTTTCTGAGCAGACACTTTGACCGGGGGATGGGGCTTGTGGCTGACGCGATCCTCGACCCCATCTTTCCGAAGGTGGAGATTGAGAAGGTGAGAAGGGATCTCCTCTCGGCTATCAAGCGGAATGAGGACAACCTGCCCCGCTTTGCCTTCAAGCTCCTCCAGCGAGACCTCTATCGAAAGCACCCCTACGGCATGCCCATCATGGGGACGGAAGAGTCCGTAGCCGCCTTCAGCCGCAACGATATGGTGGCGCATTACAAGCGGATCGTTCTCCCCGAGAGGATGGTGATTGCCGTTGTCGGAGACGTTGACAGGGTTACGGCTGAAGCGAAGATTAGAGAGCTATTTGGCAACTTGAAACGGAAGCGCGGAGATGGAGGGATGCCGGAGCTTGTAGCCGAGGCGTCAAAGGAGGGGATAAGCAGCGTGGGGGCGACACGGGAGAGCGCCCAGGTCAATATCGGCATCGGTTTCCTGGGAACGACCGTTACGAGCGCCGACCGTTACCCTCTGGATGTTCTTGTTGAAATACTATCGGCACAGAGCGGACGCCTCTTTACAGCCCTTCGGGATGAAAAGAGCCTCGCCTACTCAGTCAGCGCCTTTTCCAGGCCGGGGGTGGAGAGTGGGCTCCTCGGGCTCTACATCGGCTCCGCGCCGGAGAAGCGGGAGGCCGCCATTGAGGGGCTGCTGAAGGAGCTTCAAAAGGTCATTAGCGATGAGGTAGGGGCGGAGGAGCTTGCGAGGGCAAAGGGGGCGATTATCGGCGGGTATGAAATCGGTCTACAGAAGAACTCATCCCAGGCTGCCGAGATGGCAAACAACGAACTCCTGTCACTCGGTTACGACGAGTTAAAGAGGTACCCTGAGAAGATAGAGAGGGTGACGGCTGAGGATGTGCTGAGGGTGGCGCGTAAATACCTGAATCTGAAGGGGTACACCATCTCCATCGTAGGACCGGGAGTGCCGGCATTAGAGGAACGGTGACTACTGATTAACTCGTAAAAAGTCGTTTGATGGCTAAGTAAGAATTTCGATATACAAGGAGCAGTGATTATTCAGGTACGAAGGCATACATATGGTATGTCGAGTGTCTGAATAATTGCTCGGCCCAGTAGATCGGACTTATTACGACGCCATCACTACTCGCTCACTGCTTTGAGCCGTTCGAGGGCGTTGATTACAATCTCCTTCCTCCTGATGTCAATGAGCCCTTCGTTTTTAAAGCCCTTCAGTAAGCGTATGGAGGTCTCCTGAGTTATACCGAGGAGCTCGGCGATCTCCATCCGTGATAGGGTGAGGTGGAGCCGTACGACCCCGTTTTCGGCGACGCCGTACTCCGAGGCGAGAGTGCAGAGGAGGTGGGCCATCTTCTCCCTCGCGTTCATGAGCCCCATGGAACCGATCTTATCGTACGCCTGATTCAACTCCCTGCTGAGGGCGATAATCACCTTTCTGGCGATGGAGGGCTCCTTTGCAAGTATACGGAAGAAATCTCCCTGACTGACGAAGCAGAGGTCGCCGTCATCCATGGCGATGGCGGTATTGGAGTGGCGCTTCCCCTCATGGAAGACCTCCATGCCAAAGAGTTCCCCCGCCTGAAGTATCTTGAGTATCTGCTCCTTTCCATCACGGGAACTGCTTATCAGCTTTATCCGTCCCGTCCGGATGACATAGAAACCGGAGCACGGCTCTCCTTCGAGGTAGATGGTCTCCTTCCTCCGGTAGGTCGAGTTCCTGACGACATCCTTGAAGCAATCGAGCTGTTCTTCAGAGAGATCGAAGAAGATGGTGTTCTCCTTGATCTGGCACTGGCAGAGCAGGCATGTTGAATTATTTCCCACGCCGTGATTATACCCGAACGGCTCCGGCGAAGCTACCTTTTGATTCTGGCGTCATAAAAAGTCCGATTTGCTGCGTCGCGGCCCGGCTGCGTCGAAGCGGACCGTACGAAGAGGCGTGTCGAAGTGATTGATATATAGGCATGGCAACTCCTCTCTGCCACTCTTCTAATCATCCGCCCCCAACATTAGTCACCAAATCCCACAGTTTTCAAGCGATTTTCTTTGGCATGTAACTTGCTCTATCAGGACAGGTCAGCTACGGCGCTTTATGAATCTAAAGGGTGACGAAAGGCTTTACAAGAATTATCACCTTGTGCTAGTCTTCTCCTTTGCCATGTACTGTTGATAAGGAGGGTAGAGGGTATATGAAGAAGATTGAGGCGATTATCAAGCCCTTCAAGCTTGATGAGGTGAAGGAGGCGCTCAATGAGATCGGTATCCAGGGTATTACGGTCTCAGAGGTAAAGGGGTTTGGCAGGCAGAAGGGGCACACCGAGCTCTACCGTGGGGCCGAGTATGTAGTCGATTTTCTCCCCAAGATCAAGATAGAGGTGGTGGTGACGGACGGGATTGTTATCAAGGTGGTTGAAGCAGTCACGGAGGCGGCCAGGACGGGCAAGATAGGGGACGGCAAGATATTTGTCCTTCCTGTAGAGGATGTAGTCAGGATCAGGACTGGCGAACAGGGCGAAGAGGCTATTTAGCCCGCTTTATTCACAAATATGCTCGCGCCCTCGCTTGATCCTGAATCCACCAGAGGATTTGTTGTAGGTTGCCGTATCCATTGGTACGGCACGTCCTCCAAAAAAAACTGGTAAATCCAACCTCTGCGCGATCATCACGGCAATTCATGAATAAAGCGGGTTAGAGTATCTTAATCATCATATATAAAAGGAGGAGCAGGCAATGACACCGAAGGAAGCGATACAGTTAGCAAAGGATAAGGGCGCCAGGATGGTCAACCTCAAGTTTCTGGACTTCATCGGTATATGGCAACACTTTACCATACCCATGTCCCAGTTGAGTGAGGACGTTTTTGAGGAGGGGCTCGGTTTTGACGGCTCATCCATACGTGGCTGGCAGCCGATTCACGCCAGCGATATGCTGGTCATCCCCGACTCTGCAACGGCGGTGATGGACCCCTTCATGGAGACGCCCACCGTAAGCCTTATCTGCAACATCATCGACCCAATTACGAAGGAGTCCTACTCAAGGGATCCGAGGGGCATAGCACAGAAGGCGGAGGCGTATCTCAAGTCTACGGGCATAGGCGATACGGCCTACTTCGGGCCCGAGCCTGAATTCTTTATTCTCGATGATGTACGGTTCAGTCAGGGCGCGGACCACGGTTTCTACCAGATAGATTCGGTAGAGGGGATATGGAATACCGGCACCGATGAGTCGCCAAACCTCGGCTACAAGCCGGGACACAAGGGAGGCTACTTCCCCGTCCCGCCGACGGACAGCCAGGAGGATATCCGTACCGAGATGTGTCTCGTCATGAAGGAGGTCGGGATAGAGATAGAGCGGCAGCACCACGAGGTTGCGACGGCGGGACAGGCCGAGATCGACATGCGCTTCGACAGTCTTCTCAAGATGGGCGACCAGCTCATGTGGTTCAAGTACATTGTAAAGAATGTAGCCCGCCGGTGGAACAAGACGGCAACCTTCATGCCCAAGCCAGTCTTCGGTGACAACGGCACCGGTATGCACACCCACCAGTCCATCTGGAAGAGTGGCAAACCCCTCTTTGCCGGCGACAGGTACGGCGGGATGAGTGAGATGGCCATGCACTATATTGGCGGGATACTGAAACACGCCAAGGCCCTCAACGCCTTCACCAACCCCAGCACCAACTCCTACAAGCGTCTCGTGCCAGGCTTCGAGGCGCCCATAAACCTGGCCTATTCGAGCAGGAACCGGTCGGCGTCGGTCCGTATCCCCATGTATTCGGCCTCTCCAAAGGCTAAGCGGATCGAGGTGAGGTTCCCCGACCCATCGTGTAACGGCTACCTCGCATTTGCTGCAATGCTCATGGCCGGTCTCGACGGCATACAGAACAAGATCGATCCCGGCGACCCCCTCGATAAGGATATCTACGGCCTCTCCCCCGAGGAGCTTGCCAATGTCCCGTCGGCGGCCACTTCACTGAAGGAGGCCCTCGACGCCCTCCGTGACGACCACGCCTTCCTACTTCAGGGCGACGTCTTTACCCAGGACGTCATTGATACGTGGATTCAATACAAGATGGACAATGAGGTTAGTGAGCTGAACCTGAGGCCGACGCCTCACGAGTTCACCCTCTACTTCGACTGCTGAGATTATTTTATAGATGGGGATAGCGAGGCGGCATGAAGGGGACATCCTCCTCTGCCGCCTCTTACTTTTTATGGAGTTCGAGGATCTTTTCGATGATGTTGGTCGTTGAGACGCCTTGGACGAGCTTCACCCGCGCGATCCTTCCCCCCCTCGACTTTACGAAATCGGCGCCGACGATATCGTTGCCAGCCCAGTCAGCCCCCTTGACGAGGACATCCGGCGCAATGGCCTCAATGAGTGTAAGGGGGGTTGGTTCATTGAAGGTGACAACGTAGTCGACACACTCCAGGGCGGCGAGGATTTCCGCCCGCTCCCGCTGGGGAACTATCGGCCTCCGACTCCCCTTGATCTCCCTCACCGAGGCGTCGCTGTTCAGTCCGACGATCAGAATATCCCCCAGCCCTTTGGCCTTGGAGAGGTAGCGGACGTGTCCGGCGTGGATGATGTCGAAGCAGCCGTTGGTGAAGACCGTCGTCTTCCCCTCCTCCCTCAGAGATGGGAGGAACTTCTTGAGGCGATTAAGTGGGAGGTTTTTTTTGACTCGCTGTTCCATAGGAATATTGGTGGGCGACGCTCCTTGACTACCGTAAGTCTTCCGTTGTGGCAACGCCTCTATCGAGTATCATAGATTCACCACCCTGGCAAGGGTCAATACACCGATTGCCTGCGCCCCCGCCCTCTTCATGGTTATGGCACACTCCGATACGGTCGCGCCGGTGGTATAGACGTCGTCTATGAGGAGGACCCTCTTTCTGGAAAAGGGCACGCCATGTTTCACCTCGAAGGCCCCCTTCACGTTGGCTCTCCGTTCATTGCCGCTCAGGTGAATCTGGGGGGGCGTGGCCCTGACTCTTCGCAGGTTAAGATAGTCGATGGGCATCTGATATCTTTTCGCCACCCCCCGCGCGAGGAGGAGTGATTATCGAGGTCAAGCTGTGCCGTGTCGAGTTTACCGCCACCCCCCGCGCGAGGAGGAGTGATTGATTGAAGCCCCGCTCCTGTAGCCGCTTCCTGTGGAGCGGGACGGGGGTGATGATGTCGTAACTTTCCCCGTCGATGATATCGGCGAGGAGAGAGGCGAGAGGGCGCGCAAGGGCGCTCTTCCCCCTGTACTTTAACAGGTGGATTGCGTCAAGAAGGGTCCCCTCGTAAGTCCCCACACTTCTTGCCAGAGAGAAATGCCGCTTCTTCTTCGTACAGTTGCCGCAGAGGTGATCCGAAGAGACTGAAGAGGAGAAGGGGATTCCGCAGAGGGGACAGAGCGGAGAGTGGATGAGCCGCATTCCGGCCATGCAGAGACGGCATATCCCGTCACTCCCCCCCTCCTCACAGACAGGGCACGATGGGGGGAAGAAGAGGTTGAGGAGAGATTTGAGCATGGCGTTCATTTAAGGAAAAGAAGTAGACAATGCTTTTTATGGAGACGGATTGCCACAGATTAGCAGGATTTAAGTGATCAGGCAAGAGGGGGTATTTAATCTTGAAAATATCTGAATAATTCATCCCTGAATATGTCTCGTGAGTTTGTCTCCTGTTGCATGATGCAGGAGATACGAACGAAATAGAGATGTAACTACTCACTACATATCTAAGCTCTGCCGTAGCGAAGCTGTGGGATGCTTCCACTATTCAGAGGAGGTCAAATAAAAGTGCTCTTTATTTTTTTCACATTTTCAATGGCTTGCCGCCACTGAAAATAGCGATACTTCCATGTGTCGCGGAAGGTCTGAATTAATCAGACCTTCCATAGTAACTATTCAGCTACAGCTATACTCCCTCTACCTTTGGGGAGAGGGCCGGGGTGAGGGGGAGGGCTTGCCCTGTTTTACTTCATGACCTGGCCTTCATGGTAAAAAGCATTTGAGTCTTTGCCTGTAGGCAGTGTTTTGTCTGCGAATGTTGTACGTAGAGCAGTGCGTTTTAAAATAGAAGGGCCTCTCACCATGAAGCGTATGAAGGCCATGAAGAAAAACCGGCCACGGATTTACACGGATCGGCACGGAAATAAAAGATCAAAGCGCGAAGCTGAAAGTATTGAGATGTGACGAAAGGTGGAAATCATGCGAAGGCTCA
>JBHHTR010000103.1:0-8264 GCA_046753505.1 Thermodesulfobacteriota bacterium | reverse complement strand
ACCTCTATAGGGGACTTACACCCCATTAGTTCACGCCCATGCCGGGCGTACACCATGCCATCCACCCGACCGCCTACGTCGCTGGCGCTCCTCCGGCAGCGGGTGATGGCAGTCGTTGCCATGAAGTGATTTCTCACGGAGCCACTGAGACACGGAGATGCATAAAAACAAGGAAGGAACCGTGATCGTGGAGTGCGCACTTCGTCTGCATCAAGACCTTCGCTCAGAAACTGGAAAAGGGAGGATGTTCAGTTCAGTGCCAAGTTACGATTGCGCTTGAATGTGAGGGAGAGACGTTTGATGAAGGATTCTGAGTCAATCTGATCGTCGAGGGGAATGTGACCGTAGAACAGAAATCTCCGTAGACGATTCATTCAACTCACAAAAGCAACTACTGACTTACCTCCGTCTGACGGCCCCGAAGCTTGGATATCTGCTGAGTTGCGGTGGGGGGTAATTGGAAGGTAATTGGAAGGTAATTGGAAGGTAATTGGAAGGTAATTGGGCGCCCTTTTAGATTGTTCTCTTCCTGGGCCATGGCCGTCTACACGGATTCACTTTTAATTCACAACCCAGCAAGCCTCAATCTTTGAGATAAACCCTCATCTCCACAGGGATGTCCGGTTAATCCCTTTTTTGTATGCTAAAGAGCTTGATCTATGAAGCAGGCATAGTCCTGCAACCTTGAAGATTGCCTAACTCAAAAGAGTGTATCTTTACATTTATGCTGGCGGCGCTTCTACCGGGCTTACAAGGGCAATGAGGATGTAACCAGCCTTGGGTGTCGGAGGATTTTCTGCGGTGAATATAATGAGTTCATCCGATTCGGTTATAAGAAAGAGGGGCGCCGTGTCACTGCCGTACCTCTCCAGAAATGACTCAAAGCCGAACTCTTCAGTAAGTTTGGTCTTCTTAAGGAGAGCGCCGGACTTGAACCGCTTGTCGAGGTAGTCGTAGGTTACCTCATGGCCAAAGAGGTACCTGCCTCTCAGGTGTATCGACACCCGCTCCCTGCCCTGTTTCTGTTCCTCCTCCTTCGTGGGGAGCTGATAGAGCTCGGCTCTGTCAAAGACCTCGTTGAAGTGTAGCACCGAAAGTGAATTAACAGGGTTATTCTGGGTCATCGCAAGAAGTCTTCCGACACCCTCCATCTCTATTGTGGTGATGCTGGCCTCGGTAAGGCCGCTCCCGTAGTAGGTGGGGAGTCCCTCCATTCGCGCTGAATATATATTGCTTCTGTTGGTATCTATAAGGACGGCCTTGAAACCCGATTCGGTGAGCATCTTTGCTATCCTGACGGCCCAGGAGTGGGCTCCGAAGATGAGGACCCCCTGGGGATTCTGCTGGGCCACCCCTAACCTCCTGGCAAAATAGGGGCCGCCGATACCGTAAAAGGTCACGGTGCCGATTATGACGAGGAAAGTCACCGGCAGTATCTCCCCGGCCCGGTCGTACCCCCTTTCCATGAGCCTCAGCGCGAAGACACTCGCAATCGCAGCGGCTACAATCCCTCTCGGAGCCATGAGGGATATAAACATGCGCTCCTTCCACCGAAGTTCAGAAAATATGGTGGATACGAACACCGCCACCGGACGGGCAATCACGACAAGGAAGATGAGGAAGAGAATAGTCCAGATGTTTACCTGAGCCAGATCGGCCACCCTGAGTCTCGCGGCGAGTATGATAAAGAGCGATGAGATCAGGAGCACACCGATATCCTCCTTGAACTGGGTGATATGCTTAACCGTTACAACCTTCTGATTCGCCAGGACGCCCCCCATAATGGTCACAGCAAGCAGACCTGACTCATCGAGAAGGAGGTCAGAAACCGTGAAGACCGCGATGACCATCATAAGGGCCACAGGGTTCTGTAGGAAATCGGGGATCCAGTAACGCTTTAAGAGGAATATCATGGCTATTGCCCCCACGGCACCCATCGCACCACCGACAAGTAGTGTCTTACCAATGAAGATCAACGCCAAAGTCGGCACCTTGTGAACCGTTCCGGCAAGCATCACCTGATAGACGAGGAGAGTAAGCACTGCTCCAATCGGATCAATGAGTATCCCTTCCCATCGGAGGACTGAGGCAACCCTTTCAGTTGTCTTGATATGACGGAGAAGGGGTATGATAACCGTTGGACCGGTCACGACAAGTATCGCGCCAAGAAGCATGGCCAGGGGCTTGTCGAAGCCGAGGATGTAGTAAGCCGCCCAGGAGGTCAAAAGCCAGCTTGTGACCATCCCAAACGTCATGAGCCGCTGGGCGACGATACCTGTCGCGCGAAGTTCGCTGAGTTTAAGACTTAAGCCGCCTTCAAAGAGAATAATCGCAACCGAGAGTGAAACAACCGGAAAGAGGAGAACGCCGAATATCTCGTCCGTATTGATTATGCCCGTAATCGGACCGGCCATGAACCCCAAGAAAAGGAGGAGTAGAATGGAGGGAATTTTAAAACGCCAGGCTATCCACTGAGCGGATATGCCAACAATTACTATCCCGGCAAGGCCTATAATAAGTTCTTCAGTCAACTGGAATAGCCCACGTTATTATCCCGCATTATTCACAAGTGTGCTTGCGCCCTAGCTTGATCTTGAATCCACCAAGGCATTTGTTCGAACTTGGCCGTATCCACTGGTACGGCACACCCTCGAAAAATCCCCTGGTAAATCCAACTTCTGCGCGATCATCACGGCAATTCATGAATAGTGCGGGTTATAAAGAAAACGGAGTGTCCTTCTATCGGATAACAGGCGCCATCAATGCTATCTGTGGCAAAAATGATGGTTACACCATATCAGGTCATGAGACGGCGGTTTTCGCAATCAGGTCATCGATTATACGCCTGACCTCCTGCTCATCCCTGTGGCCGAACCAGCTTGCCATGACCCTGGATTGGGAGTCAAAAAGGATCCATGTGGGCGTTCCCGGAAAGTGGTTGATTGAAAAGGTCCGGCCAATGCTGTCGGAGCCGACGGCATCCATTGCTACTGGAAATAGAATTTGCTGTGGATAGCGATCGACACCAATCGATTGAAAATGCTTTGCCGTCTCCCCCACAAGACTCCCGTCATCGAGGAGCTGCCGTGTGTTGGCCGCCGTATTGAGAGAAAAATCCTCGAAGACGGTGGAAAGAGCAATAACCGTAACGTCGTCTCTGCTGTAATGGTCGTACAACGCCGACGCAAGCGGCAGGGCATGGGTGAAGCAACCGGGGCAGTTGACCTGGAAAGCAAGTAGAAGGTTCAACGGGCCAGGGTCAAAATCTCCCTGGAGCATTTCACCTAATCTGAGATCAATGGCAGTCACTATAGTTGCCCCTCAACCGGCATACATCTGTTTGGACGGGGTGCGCCATAGATGGCGGGTTGGAGTATCGGTGTTCGGTTACAGGCTAATTTACTGCTCTCCACCGGATGCGTCGAACTCTTCAATGGCGCGCTCCATACTTTTCGTACTCTCTTCAACCGCCTCGGCGCTGTCGCGGGCCTTCCCCCTGGCCGTGGTAAGGGTATCCACGTAGCGGTCTACAATCTCTCCTGAACTCATCCGCTCCTCACCCCGATCCTTCTGCGAGTCTACATCTGTGGCCCTCTGTTCACTGCTGCACGAAACTACGGAGAGAACCATAAAGAGCAGTCCAGTTGCTATAAATACGTTTCGCATGAAGTGTCCCCTGCCTTACTGCGGTTATCCCACGAACGGTATATTTGTATCGGCACAAGTGGGAGAGGAACAATTACCCTTCCGACAGGACGAGGAAGTTTCTAAGTATATCCTTGCCAGCTTCTGTCAGTATCGATTCGGGATGGAACTGGACCCCCTCGACCATGAGTTGCCTATGCCTTATCCCCATGACCTCACCCTCCTCTGTCCAGGCGCTTATCTCAAAGTCGGCGGGGATTGTATCTCGCTTAATAACCAGCGAGTGGTAGCGGGTCGCTACGAATGGGTTGTCGATGCCACGAAATATCGTCTTGCCGTCATGCAAAATGGGGGAGGTCTTGCCGTGCATAAGGCGCTGGGCCCTGACTATGGTGGCGCCAAAGGCGTAGCCAATCGACTGGTAGCCGAGGCATACCCCCATAAGGGGCACCTTCCCGGCGAAGTGGCGGGCAACATCTACGGAGATACCGGCCTTTTCAGGAACACATGGGCCGGGAGAGATGACTATCCTCTTCGGGTTGAGGCCCTCGATCTCCTTGATGGTAATCTTGTTGTTTCGATGAACCACCACCTCCTCGCCAAGCTCACCAAAATACTGGACAAGGTTGTAGGTAAAGGAGTCGTAATTGTCGATCATGAGCAGCATACTATTTGTCCTTATATGTGAAGGGGGGCTATTCGAGTCCCGCCCGTGCTATCTCAACGGCCTTCAGCATTCCCTTCGCCTTGTTAATGGTCTCCTGGAACTCCGACTCCGGGTCGGAATCTGCAACGATCCCCGCTCCGGCCTGGATGTATATTGTGTTGTTTTTTATGAGGATGGTCCGTATGGTTATACACATATCCATATTACCGGAGAAGCCGATGTAGCCAACTGCGCCGCCATAGGGGCCGCGCCTGCACGACTCCATCTCATCAATTATCTCCATGGCCCTTATCTTTGGGGCCCCCGTCAGGGTACCCGCCGGAAAGCAGGCCCGAAGCGCGTCGAGGGCGTCACAATCCTCTTCGAGGGTACCGTGTACATTGGAAACTATATGCATGACGTGAGAGTAACGCTCAACCACCATGAACTCATCCACTGCGACACTGCCAGTCTTCGATACCCGCCCGATGTCGTTCCTCCCGAGGTCAACTAGCATGATATGTTCCGCCCTCTCCTTGGCGTCGCCAATCAGCTCTCTTTCATACTCGACATCCTCCCTCTCGCTCTTTCCTCTCGGCCTGGTGCCGGCAATGGGCCTCACGTCAATATCACTCCCCTCAACACGGACGAGGATCTCAGGGGATGAGCCTACCAACTCGACATCACCAAGACGGAGAAAGAACATATAGGGTGAAGGGTTCACCAGTCTCAGCGATCTGTAGACATCAAATGGCTCAACATCAAGGTCCGTCTGAAACCTCTGGGATAGTACGACCTGAATTATATCGCCTGCCCGGATGTACTCCTTTGCCCTGTCAACTGCGCCGGTAAATTCATCTCTGCTCCAGTTTGAGACAATATCCTCACCCGACAGCTCTCGATTGCTGACAGCAGGTATCTTCCCCTCCCGCAGTCGTGCGATGACGCCATCTATCCTCTCCTTCGCCCTCTCGTAGAGGTCGGCGGGGGAGGTTGAATTCCCAACAGGAACATTGGAAACTACCCTTATCCTGCTTTGCAGGTTATCGAAGATGAGAACCGTATCGGCGATCATGAAAAACGAGTCTGGCAGGTCTAACTCCTCACCGGCGTCAGAGGGAAGCGCCTCAAAGAGGCGCACCATATCGTACCCCATATAGCCGACAGCGCCTCCGTAGAAACGAGCCATCCCCTCAACGTGGGCTGTCTCATAGGGAGAGATAAAGTCACGGAGAAGCTCAAGAGGGTCGCCCTCCACGCACCTGGCCATCCCGTCTTCAACGATCTCTACAACCCTCCCCATGCTCTTGAAGGTGGCCCGTGGCGCTATCCCCAGGAAGCTGTACCTGCCCCACTTCTCTCCACCCTCTACACTCTCGAAGAGGAAGGCGTCGCAGCCGTCATCTATCTTGAGAAAGGCGGAGACAGGGGTATCCGTATCGGCAACTATATCACGGTAGACCGGGATACATCTCTTCTCCGCCGACAGCTTGGCAAATTCTGCTAATGATGGTGAGTAGACGCTCTTTTTCATACTGGTCTTTGATTATAGTTAGTGGCAATGATGAAGTAAAGTGAAAAGGCGTCAGCGTCTCTCCTCATATCGGAGACCACTGGTGTGCCGCAAAGGGGCAAAAAGATTTTTAGCCCCCATTATCTCTCGCAAGTGAATCGCGGGACGAAAAAAAATGGCAGGACGCTTAAGACGCAGCCTGCCAGAGGTACTGTGTGTGGATTGCTTATGCGATGCAATATGTAGGGCAAGGAAGAGCGCCGCATAAAAAAGAGTCTACCAGCCTGCCGGCGGCTCTACTCCTTGGCCTTCTGTTTCGCCCCCTTCTTGGACTTCGTCGGCGCGGCCGCCTCATCCTGAACAAGTTCAATCAAAGACATTGGAGCGCAGTCTCCAGCCCTGGGGCCGCTCTTGAGAACCCTCGTATAACCACCGTTGCGTGACTTGTACTGGGGCGCTATCTCGTTAAAGAGTTTTGTGACAACATCCTTGCGCCGCATGAAGGCCATTGCGCGCCTCCTGGCGGGGACGTCCCCCTTCTTCCCGAGGGTTACCATACGCTCCGCCACTCTCCTGAGCTCTTTGGCCTTGGGGGTGGTGGTCGTAATACGACCGTGCTGGAAAAGTGAGTTTGTCATATTGGCCATCATACATCTCAGATGTCCTGAGTGCCTGTTAAACCGTTTATCGTCTCTGTTATGTCTCATCTCTTCTCCCTTAACAAATTCTTTTACGACCTGCTGGCGGCTCCACCTGATCCACGTCGGTCTTCAGCTATTCTCTGCGTGTACACTGGCAGTCGCTGTGTCTAAGAAACCTCTGAATAATACGTCCCTGAACTATTGAGATGACGAACAATAAAAGTGCGATTATTTTTTTCTTACATTCTCAATGGCTTGCCGCCACTGAAAATGGCGATACTTCCATGTATCGCGGAAGATCTGAATTATTCAGGCCTTCCCTAAAGAAGATCCTTTCTCTCTGTGACCATCTGATCGAGCTCTTCCCTGTCTGGAAAACCAGAGAGATCTACTCCAAAATCAAGCTCCATACTGCTGATAAGATCCTTAATCTCATTCAGTGATTTCCTGCCAAAGTTCTTTGTTTTGAGCATCTCCTGTTCGGTGCGCTGTACCAACTCGCCAAGATACTTGATGTTGGCATTTTTGAGGCAGTTTGCCGAACGAACAGAGAGTTCCAACTCGTCTACGGTCTTGAAGAGGTTCTCATTAAATTCAGGAGCACTCTCAACAACAGTTTCCTGGTACTCCTCCTCCTCAAAAGTGATAAACAGGTTGAGCTGGTCTGTCAGTATCTTTGCAGCCAGAGCGACGGCATCCTGGGGGTTGATAACGCCTGTCGTCCATAGCTCCATGGTGAGCTTATCATAATCGGTTCGGCGTCCTACTCTTGCATTGGTCACATTATAGTTCACCTTCACAACAGGTGAAAAGATAGCGTCGATCGGAATAGTTCCGACTGGCTGGTCGTCCTCTTTGTTCATCACCGCCGGAACATACCCCTTCCCCTCTTTTACAACAAGCTCCGCCTTGAGCCTGCCATCCTTCGAGAGTGTTGCAATATGACAATCAGGGTTGAGAACCTCCACAGTTGCGTCACATATGATGTCGCCAGCCGTAACGACACCCTCTCCAGAGGCATCTAGGCTCACCGTCTTAGGACCATCACCATGAAGCTTCAACCGCACCTGCTTCAGGTTGAGGATGATATAGGCAACGTCCTCTTTTACTCCAGGAATGGAGGAAAACTCATGCTGCACACCATCTATCTTTACCGACGTAATTGCAGCGCCCTGAAGTGAGGAGAGAAGTATCCTCCTGAGTGAGTTACCGATGGTAATGCCAAAACCTCGTTCGAGAGGCTCGGCAACAAACTCACCAAAGGTTGTGGTGAGTACATTTTCATCTACCTCGAGCTTCCTCGGTTTAATAAGGTGTCGCCAGTTCTTCTGCATATCGCCCCCAATATTTATTATATCGATGAGTGCGTGAGCGGTTATCGGTCACCACCATCCTGAACACTCTCATCATTTTTTTAATGTCTGCTATTTAGAGTACAGTTCGACGATAAGTTGTTCCGTTATCGGCACGGTAACATCTTCACGAACAGGCAGTGTCCTGATTGTCCCTTTAAGCGCCTTCGCATCCATCTCGAGCCACTGGGGCACGCCCCTCTTGTCAACACCTTCCATCGCAGTGGCAATTCTTACCATTTTGCGCCCCTTTTCAGTAGGCTCTATGAGATCGCCCTCTTTGACAATGAATGAGGGGATTGAGGTCGTTTTGCCGTTAACGGTAAACTTTCTATGGAGAACCATCTGGCGGGCCTCTCTCCTGGAATCGGCATAACCCATACGATATATTACGTTATCGAGCCGTCTCTCAAGCATGATGATGAGATTCTCGCCTGTAATTCCCTTGAGCCGGTCAGCTTTCTTGA
>JBHHTR010000102.1:0-8293 GCA_046753505.1 Thermodesulfobacteriota bacterium | reverse complement strand
TGAGCATGGCATATTTCCATCTTTACAGGAAGATGCGGTTATTTAGACGCTTACTCTTTAATAGAGATAACTATTCAGCGTACTATTTCCCACACACTCTCTCTTCATGTTACGAACGTTGGCAATTCCCCTTTAAAAAGCAACTCCATTGCCACACTTGAACTTATGCTATCCTTGCGGCAGGATGACAGATAGCCACGAATACGACAGAACATTCTCGCGCCGTCGAGGCTTAGAAAGCAGCCGGATATCTTCTGTTGGACCTTGGTCATCCTGATATCCTTTTCACCCTGATTGTTGGTGAAGGGCACGATTACATTATCCATGAAATGGAGGGTGTCCTCCTCATAGTAGATGAACCTCTCCAGCAGTTTTCTTGCTTTGCTCCGCTTTATCCTCTCACGTTTGCCCGCTCTATCCGTACTCTCAGGGGGAGGAGACTCTCTCTCCCCTTCGCGTAATATCGCACGGTACGCTCGCCGGTATCGATCGGATTCACCCGCCTCCAACTGGCCGCCTGACGCTTAGACTGCCAGATGAATCTCTTCCAGAAGCTCCTTGCTCTTCCGTGCCCATAATTGACTGTCCTGCTCCCAGTCTCTGAACAGCTCCCGAAGATGATGGGCGTTGCACAACCCATGGGAACAGTCAATGTACCGATAGTCATACTGGTTAATGAATTCATCGCGCTGAAACCTGCCTTTAAAGTGTTCATGAGCAGCGGCTATAGAGATGAAAATTCGCAGTGGCCAGCCATACAGGCAAGAGATTACCCTCTTCTATACAAACCGTATCCAACAGCTGACCTTCTAAGAACAGTGAGTTCCACTATACGCTAAACAAAAAACCGTTCTTTCTAACAGGAAGTATTTTTTGTCGCTTTCCAGCGGTAATTGCTAAAATTAGGTTGTACGCAAGGTGTTTGTGAGTAGGTGAAGGAGGATATCACAAAATCATATGGCATAGATGCTGAGTGGATATGTTTTTTAAGGATGGCTGCAATCATGCAAGCAGGTAACGAAATGCACGCCAGTGGTTATGGATTTTAAGGCATAGAATTCCGCACCTCCCACAATAACAACCTCTCTCAAGGCACCCACTTCACTATACCGCTACACCAGATAACACACTTATCGCCCTTG
Organism: Thermodesulfobacteriota bacterium; assembly: GCA_046753505.1. Lineage (GTDB taxonomy): Bacteria > Desulfobacterota > GWC2-55-46 > S146-70 > JAUXIU01 > JBHHTR01. The sequence goes on along the minus strand of JBHHTR010000102.1, from coordinate 7,151 downwards.
CAAGGAAAGAATTCTTGCCCGGCCTGACGAATAGATATTGAATTTAGAGCCAATATCTATTACTATGCTACATTAAAATTTGGATGGTTTTGCCACTCTCCACCTCATGATTTGTGAGAGCATAATTGTACGGCAGGGTCGTTTTTCATAAAAAAATGGAGGATTATTAATGTTAAAATTTCTACGGAGCAAGAAGCAGTCCACTATCATCTATGTCATTCTTGGAGCAATCATCTTGGTCTTCGTCTTCTGGGGGATGTTCACAGGTGGCGGAGGTGGCGCCCCCGACATTGTGGCGAAGGTGGACGGGAAGTCGATAAAGACCGTCGATTACCAGAAGGCGTACCGGAGACAGCTTGAGCAGTACCGTAACCTCCTCAAGGGACAGATGTCGGACGATGTCCTTGAGCAGTTGAACCTGAAAGAGCGGACACTGGACAGCATGGTTAACAGGGCCCTCATTGTAAAGGACGCTAAGAGGAAGGGGATAAAACTTACAAAAAACGACCTTAAGAGCGCCATTCAGAAGATACCCGATTTTCAGGTGGACGGCTCCTTCAACAAGGAGCGGTATCTGTCCGTACTTCAGGCTAACAGGATGATGCCGAATGAGTTCGAGGAGGGTTACAGGGAAGACATGATCATCCAGAGGGCCCAGGAGGTGGTTCTTAAAGATCTCTCCGTCTCCGATGAGGAGGTGAAGGATCTCTTCTCTGTAGAGAACAGAACGGTCAACCTCAACTACCTTACAGTAGACGCTAAATCTTTTGACAAAACGGTCGAGGTCTCCGACGAGGAGGCAGAGGCGTTCCTTGAGGAGAACAAGGAAGCCTTCAGGGTGCCTGCCAAAATCAAGGTTGCCTATGCCTCCCTCTTTTTCAAGGATCTGGTCAAGGAGGCGAAGGTACCGGAGGCCGACATCAAGAGCTACTACGAAGAGAATATCTCTACATTCGAGATACCCAAGGAGGTGCAGGCGAGCCATATCCTCATACGACCATCCAAGAAGACAGATGATAGTGGGAATGATGATGGAGAGGCGCAGAAGAGGGCGGAGGATATTCTCTCTCAACTGAGGAAGGGTAAGGGCTTTGCCGCCCTAGCAAAGCAATACTCAGAAGATCCCGGTTCCGCGAAGAAGGGTGGAGAACTCGGCTATTTCAAGCGTGGCGACATGGTGAAGCCCTTCGAAAATGCCGCATTTTCCCTCAAGGCAGGCGAAACAAGCGATATTGTCAAGTCTGATTTCGGCTATCATATAATAAAGGTAACGGACGTGAAGGAGGCCCGCACGCTCCCTATAGAGGATGTGAGGGACGATATTCTTCTGGTTCTCAACCTGGAGGAGGCCAGGGAACTTGCCAGAGAGAGGATGGAGTCTCTACAGAGACTCTTCGATGATGACAGGCCCATTGATGAGATAGAGGAGGCCGCATCGAAGGAGGGCGCTCGCTTTGTCACTACCGGCTACCTTACCAAGAACGAGCGGATCGACGATGTCGCCCGCTACGACCGGTTGAGACAGGAGGCGTTCTCAATGGACGCCGGTGAGGTGAGCGGAATGCTTGAGCTCCCTCACGGTGTATATATCCTCAAGGTTGTAGAGCGTGACGACAGCCACCTACCCGCTTATGATGAAGTTTCAGATAAGGTTGATGAGATAGTGAAGAAGAGGAAGGCCCTCCAGCAGGCCAGGGAGAAGGCGGATGCCATTCTGAATGCCCTCAATGAGGGGAAATCTATTGAGGATATCGCCAGCGCAGAGAAACTTACGCTGAATGAGAGCGGTTTCATCTCAAAGGTGGATGGCTCCATACCTGGGATTGGCAAGAATATTGGGGAGAAAGAGGGACTATTCACTCTGACAGAGGAGACGCCCCACTATCCTGAGCCGCTCCAGTACGGCTCCACCTTCTACATCTTTTCACTGAAGGGAAGCAGAGAGGCTGACCAGAAGCTCTTTGAGGCAAAGAGAGAGGAACTCAGAAAGAGACTTCTCACAAAGAAGCAGGAAGAGGCCATGACTGCATGGATTACCGAGATGAGAAGTAAGGCAAAAATAGAGGTTAACCGGAGTGCCTTATAGGGGGAGGCTGCACTCTAAGGCACTCTCTCTGTAATCGTTTAAATTATGCGCTTTTCAAGAATGTTCATACCCACACTTAAGGAGGCTCCCTCCGACGCCGAGATCGTGAGCCATCAGCTCATGGTTAGGGCTGGAATGATACGGAAGGTTGCGGCCGGTATCTACACCCTCCTTCCCATGGGACTCAGGGCAATCAGACGGGTGGAACGGATCGTTCGTGAAGAGATGGACAGGGCAGGGGCGCAGGAGCTCTTCATGCCCACCGTTATCCCCTCCGAGCTGTGGCGGGAGAGTGGACGGTGGGAGGTGTACGGCAAGGAACTGCTCCGCATAAAGGACCGTCACAACCGGGAGTTCTGTCTCGGCCCCACCCATGAGGAGGTCATTACCAACTTGGTGGGTCGTGAGGTGCGCTCTTACCGGGATCTGCCCCTCAACCTTTACCAGATTCAGACAAAGTTCCGCGACGAGATACGCCCCCGATTCGGCCTCATGCGTGGACGCGAATTCATGATGAAGGATGCCTATTCCTTCCACGCCACCGAAGAGGACGCTGACATTGAGTACAGGAATATGTACGACACCTACTGCCGTATCTTCGAACGGTGCGGTCTCGACTTCAGGCCCGTTGAGGCGGAGACGGGCAACATAGGCGGAAGCTCTTCCCACGAGTTTATGGTCCTTGCCGAGTCAGGAGAGGACGCAGTGGCAGGCTGTACAAAGTGCAGCTACGGGGCGAATGTGGAGAGGGCGGAGACGAAGCAGTCGTCTGAGAGTGAGAGTTGTAGCACTGAAAAACTTGCCTCTATTGAGCGGGTCTCCACACCGGGGATGAAGACGGTAGAGGAGGTGAGCGCCTTCCTCAAGATATCGCCCGCTTCTCTCATCAAGACCCTTATCTACAACTCGGACGTCGGGGTGGTCGCGGCCCTGGTACGGGGCGATTACGATCTGAACGAGGCGAAGCTTTTGAGGGAGGTGGGGGCGGCGTGGATTGAGCTTGCCGATGAGGAGCTTGTCGTGAAGACGACGGGCGCTCCATCTGGCTTTGCCGGACCTGTCGGTCTCAAGTGTACTATCCTTGCGGATCAGAGTGTCAAGGGGATAGTCAACGGCGTTACCGGCGCCAACGAGGGAGACGCCCACCTGACAAACGTCAATCATGACAGAGACTTTACGGTCAAATCCTTCAGCGACCTCCGCGTCGTGGTCGAGGGCGACAACTGTCCACGGTGTGACGGAACCCTCTCCATACGGCGTGGCATCGAGGTTGGCCACGTCTTCAAGCTTGGAACAAAGTACAGCGAGGCCATGGGCGCCACCTTCCTCGATGAGGCAGGAAAACAGCAGCCCATGATCATGGGCTGCTACGGCATCGGGATCGGCAGGAGTGTTGCCGCCTGCATCGAACAGAACCACGATGAAAAGGGGATTGCCTGGCCTCTCCCCATGGCCCCCTTTCAGGTCACCATCCTTCCCCTCACCGCGCGTGAGAAGGCGGTCACCGATGAGGCGGAGAGGCTCTACGGAGAGTTAACGGCTCTCGGTGTGGATGTGCTCCTTGATGACCGTGATGAACGGGCCGGTGTGAAATTTAACGATGCGGAGTTGTTAGGCGCCCCCATCAGGATCGTCATCGGCAAGAAGGGGCTCAAAGAGGGTGGGGTTGAGATAAAGGGGCGCAGTGAAGAGGAGGCGCAACTTGTTCCCCTTGAAGGGGTTGTGGAAGAGATAAAAAGAAGACTTTCACCTGACTGAAATAACTGTCTACTTGGGAAGGAACCTGCTCCCCACCCACCTGCTTGCCAGCTTCCACGGCTTCGATTTTAACCGGCCAACAGCCCAACCGTAAAACTCCCTGTATGAGAGGCTGCCCCTGATAACGTCGTAGTACCTCTCCATCAGGCTATTATCTCCCTCAAGGGTTTTGTACCACATCCTCGGATAGTTGTAGACAAGCCTGCTCAGCTTCAGGGCTGCGTCAAACTCGGGATAGAACTCTCGCTCAACTACCTCCTGGTAGGCAGAGAGATCGCCGCTGTCTTGTTCTGCCTGCCTGGCAATGACCTCGGCGGCCCTCTCTCCGCTCTTCATTGCGAAGTATATCCCCTCGCCCAGGAATGGGTCAACGAGGTGGCCTGCGTCGCCGATTGCAACGGCTCTCCCTTTAACAACGCTCTGATTGGAGCTGTAGTAGAGCGGTATTGACCACCCCACCGACTCCTTCAAGTCAACTCCTTTGAGAAGCTCATGGGAGGTAACGAGTTCGTTCATAAAACGCCGCACACCGCCCTTGGCGCGTTCCGCTTCGACTGCAAAGCCTATCGAGAGATACTCTTTTTTCGGGAATATCCAGCTGTAACCGTAGGGGACACTGCCGAAATCGACATAGAGGTCGCCGTTGACGCTTCTCCTCTTCACCCTGTCAATAGGCACCTCGGCGGTCATCGACACGGCGCACTCCTTCGGCTTGAGGCCGAAGTAATCCCTCCCTATAGAACCTCCGGCGCCGTCGGCGCCTATGAGGTAGCGCCCCGAGTAGGTCTCGCCGGAATCGGTTGAGACGGTGACGATACCGTCCTCTTCGCGAGCCCCCTTTACTCGGACACCTTCAATCACCTCGGCGCCCCTTGACCTGGCCTGCTCCAGCAGCAGGGCATCGAACCTGTCACGCATAACATTGTGACCAATCGGCTTATCGGAGTGAACCTTTATAGGCCTTTCGAACTTGTAGGTAAAGGTTATGCCGGATACCATTCCCTCAATAACACTGGAAAAATCGAGGTCATCAATGGTATCCACCTTTGCAGAGACACAACCGCCGCACGATTTGTAACGAGGAAATCTGCTCTTATCAAGAGCCAACACCTGCAGGCCCTTTGACGCAAGCCTCCTGGCGGCCGTTGACCCGCCCGGACCCATCCCCACAACAATTACATCGTAGATTGACACCTTCACTCTCCTGTTAACTATGATCCATCAGGTTGGACTTAACGACAGCGGCGACCAATAATAAGCACGCTGGAAAGCCCTCTCCCTCGCGTAAAAAAAAGTACCGATACCTTCCCTAGTGACGTTCGCTACCGCCTCTTCCCGCCTTTTCAAGATCCTTTTTCTTCTCCAGCGCCTCTCCCCGTATCTTCTCCTCACAGGCGTGGCAGATTGTTGCATCCCCTTTCTTGCCACAGACAGTACAGACGTGCTCCTTATTTTCCTCTCCCATAATAGCTCCTCCTCTTGTGGTTTGTCAGGCGCTCTACACCCTATGAAACTCTTCAAACAGCACAGCTACAATTATGGCTTGCTGCCCACTCCCTTACTCTCCATCGGCTGATTGCAACATGCCGGCCTCAATCCTCCAGCCTTCACCACGACATGCATTACCTCACACTTGCAGATCTGACAGCAATAGACCGGTTTTACCGTCTCAAGGAGCTCCATCTTCTTGTTGCAGCAGATGGGTGATAGGTGACCTCTGCCTGGTCTGATGACAGAGAGCTCCGCCCCGCAGATGGGGCACCGATAGACACTTCCAAGGACGTTACCTGATCTCATCAGGTTTCTCTACCTCACTCATCTCCCCGTCACAGCAGAGTGGTTCAAGGACGCCGACTCCCCCCTTAGTCACCATCACCATATTTCCGCACGCCTCGCAGGCATAGGCCCTGCCAACGTGAATGGTCCACTCATCGGTCCATTCGTCTGCCGACCACTCAGGACCGGACTGCTTATCATCCTCTATCATAAAACCTCCTTCATATTCTTAAAGCTGAAACCAGCAAGGGTGGGAAGGTTTACCCCCCGACTCTGCACCATAACCTTGAAGATATCGCCCATCCCGCCCGGCATGATAAGCCGCTTTATCCCCTGATTCCTGGCTATCGACTCGACCCCCTCCTCATCGAAGGCAGTTACCTCCTCCAGCTCCTCCAGAACCCCCATGCCAAGAAGGTAGTTAAGCTGTGTCGTAAAGCCAACGGTCTCAAGACCGGCCTGGCGTCCATAGGCAGCAAGGGCCGAAAAATCTACATGGCTCGTTATATCCTGGCGACCTACCCTCAAGTAGGGCTCTTCATTGACGGAGTGCCTGTAGTGACAGAGGAGGTGGCCACCACGCCTGGGGAGGAAGTACTCCCGCGCCGGATAGCCGTAATCTATGGTAACGACACACCCCCTTTTGAGAAGCTTTGCCGCTCTCTCTATCCAGGCGATGGCCCTGAGGTTTATCTCAACCCTCTGTCCCCCCTGAAGGGTTACGCCAGCCCTGTCAAGGTACTCTTGGAGAAGCGGTGTTGATGGAGTACCCAGAACCTCGACAAACTTTCCATTGTCGCCTTGCTCAAGAGTGACATAGAGCTCCATCAACTCCTCCCCCTGAGCCACAACGTGGACAGGAAAGGCGTCAAGCAGCTCATTGGAGAGGATAACGCCGGTAATCTCTCCGGGGAGTTCCTCAATCCTGTTGTATCGTTCCACCCTCTCCCACCCCTCCACAGAGAGGGCGGGGTGACTGTCAACTAATACCAGCGAGAGAATATCGGCAAGGTTGCTGTGATGTTCCCTTACCGCATCCAGAATAGCTGCCGAGAGAGTCCCCCTTCCGGCGCCTACCTCGATGAGATGAAAGGGTACAGGAGAACCAAGGATCTCCCATATCTCACTAACCTGCCGCGCAAGAACCCTTCCGAAGATGGGGCTGATATCGGCGCTGGTTAGATAATCTCCATCTTCCCCCCATATATCCCCCTTTGAGGAGTAGTACCCTCCACTCCTAGAGTAGAGGGCCATCTCCATAAACTCCGCAAAGGTGATACGCCCTCTCTCCCCCATTACCTCCTTGATCTCATGGACAACCTCTGAGTTGTCATCATCACTCATCCTCAGCGGTTACCTCAACAAAGGCCTCGCGGGGCGAGTAACACTCAGGGCAAAACTCAGGCGGCTCATCACCCACATGGATATAGCCGCAATCGACACAACGCCACTTCCTTTGAGCCATACTTCATATCTCCGTAATATAGTAGTGTCCAGGATAAACATTTTGAACCACTCCTATTTTATTATA
>JBHHTR010000101.1:0-8380 GCA_046753505.1 Thermodesulfobacteriota bacterium | reverse complement strand
GCACCTTGCCCATATCCTCTTCAATGGAGCGGAGCCGCCCCTCATCGGTAATCATCTTGCCAAGGGAGCTGTTGGTCTGAAGGACGTCGAGGATGAGCCCGTTCTTCATGGTATATATCTGGGCGCCGATAATATTGATATTGTGTGCCGCCATAATGCCGGTAACCCGCGAGAAAAGACCGTGTATATCGACGGTGCAGAAGGTTATCTCAGTATAGTTCCACTCCGGTCGCTGGTTTATCTGCACCACAAAAGGCTTTTCATTAAGCTTGCTGATTGCCACAAGATGTTCGGCAATAACCTCCGGCTCATTTGTCAGGAAGTAGCGGTGAGGGAGGAGTTCGAAGAAATCGTGGACCACCTCATGGGCCAGAACGCCCTCTAATCTCTGCGCGACACTTTTCTCCACTCCAGGCATCTTCTTGAGGGTATCCTCTACCACGTAGCTGCCCCTTTCGAGGATTACTGCTGTCTTCACATAGAGTTCATGAAAGAGGGCCCCCTTCCACTTTGTCCAGATATCGGGTCCAACGGCCCGCACATCGGCAAAGGTAAGGAGGTAGAGGAGGTCCAGCCGCTCCCTGTCGCCGATACTCCTGGCGAAGTCGATGATAAACTTCTCATCGTTGAGATCACGGTACTGGGCGCTATTGGCAAGGATGAGGTGGTGACGTACCAGAAAGAGTATGAGGTGCGTATCCTCATCAGAGAGGCCGAGTCTTTTACAGATATCAAGAGAGATGAGGGCGCCCTTGGCGGCGTGTCCCTTCCCGTGGGCCTTGCCGATATCGTGGAGGAGAATGACAAGCTTGAGGAGATGATGCCGTTCCGTCTCGTTGTAGAGAGCGGAGAATTCGGGGAAAAGTTCCCTGTGCTCTGTCGCCAGCATCTCGGCCTCCTGTATCGCAAAGAGGGTGTGGGCGTCAACCGTATAGATGTGGTAGAGGTCGTGCTGCATCCGGTAGGTAACCCCAACAAACTCCGGAATATACCGTCCAAGGATTCTCAGATCGTGCATGATGCGCAGGGTATGAGCGGCGTTCTTGCTGTTCAGTATATTGATGAACGATTCAGCGATGGCCTTTGAGTGGCGGAAAGCGTCGTCGATCATGTCCCGATTGTTCAGGATGAAGTCTGTTGTATGGATGTCGATAGTGGCGTTATAGAGGCTTAAATATTCGAAGAGCTTCATCATGAGTTCAGGCCTCTTCACAAAGTTTTCCCGGTTGACAACGGAGAGTCGACCGTCCTTAACGGAGAATACACCGCCAATAACCTTTCGGACCCGTCCTCGCCGATCTCCCCAGCCTGAACCGCCGGAGAGGAGCCGTGTGATTGCCCGTGACGAGAAGTGGTTGATTGCAAAACCGCTCCTGTAGTAATCACTCATCAACTGTTCTACAGGGAGAGTTCCATTCCCCTTCTTGTAACCGAAGGAGTGGGCGATCCTCTCCTGCTGATCAAAGGTGAGCTGATCCCCCTTTCTTCCCGTTTCGAAGTGGAGATCGTTGCGGACCCTCCAGAGAAAATCGACGGCTTGTAATGCCTTGGTAAGCTCATAGGGCAGCAGTAGCCCCTGCTCAACAAGTCCCGCATGACTGTCTATCCCCGCCCCTACCTGTGCAATCCACCTGAGCGTTTGAAAATCCCTGAGTCCCCCCTCGCTCTCCTTTACGTTTGGTTCCAGTATGTAGACGGAACCGCCGTACCTGGCCTGCCGTGCGTTGCTCTCTTCAAACTTGTCCTGTATGAATCTCTCGCTGCCCTTTTCCCTGAATATCTCCCGTTGGAGCCGTCGTGTAAGGCCGGTCACAAGTTCGCTGTTACCGGCAAGGAGGCGCACATCGAGGAAGGTAGTCCGTGTCTTCAGATCGTCTTTGGCAAGGTCGACGGCCTCTTTCATCGACATGGTGCTGAAGGAAATATCCAGACCTGTGTCCCATAGGAGGTAGAGCATCCGCTCTGCCAACTCTTTGGTGGCGCTGGTTAGTTTGCGGGAGCGGAGGAGCACCAGATCTATGTCGGAACCGATGTTGAGTTCCCGTCTGCCGTAGCCGCCGGTGGCTACGAGAGCAATACTATCTGTTCCCTTCACTCCGTCAGAAAGTGCGGCAAAGAGCTTTTGCAGCAGGTTGTCGATGAGAAGAGTATATGACGTGACAATCTTCGAGCCTGTAGCGCCGGCGTTGTGGGCGCTTCTCAGTATCTCCCGCCCTGTGTGGAGGTACTCCTTGATGGTGGCGAGGGTTTCACCACCATTGTCGAGCGCCAGGAGAGGGGGAAAGGGGGCGGTACTGTTTTCAGAAGTTTTCATAGAGTGATCTACATGGGAGTGTCCCTGTTATCCCCACCAGAGAGGGGAGGGGAGGCGCCGCTCAACTTTGCTCCCCCGTCCCTTGGGGGAGAGGGTTGGGGTGAGGGGGGAGTAACTTGTCAGACCCAATCATCACAAGGCCTACACCCATGATCTTGACGCTATTCTATTATGTTACGAATAGGGAGGCAAGGAAATTTAACATGAAGTTTAACATGAGAGCTTGCGCCACCTCAGTCTGTATATGGCCCCCCTTCTGTCACAGAGGGGGGTAACGATTAAGGCACAAAACCCCATCATACAACCCAAAAAAGCCCACCGGCCATAATGTCGGTGGGCTTGAAGTGGACGGTCCATTACTTTCCAGCCGTTAAACCTCCGTGTTCTGTATACCTTTATGGCCTGGATAAAACCGACCTCACACAGAGCCACTAAGCCACAGAGTTTATTAAGGATTGTAGATCAAGGCGTCTCCCTGTGTAACCTGCTTGCTCATTCCCATCAGTGCCGATCCTTGTCCTGCCTTCCTCAGTGTCCTCCGTGTGCTCCGTGTGAGATATCTCGTGTGGATTTACCCGTCTCTATCGAAAGAGAAAAACTGATTAACCACAGATTTCGCAGATTTTCGCAGATAAAAATATCTGCGTCATCTGCGGATAGAGTCTTACCCCTGGCTTTTATATCCGTAATGCTTTTTTTACTATGAAGGTCCTGAAGATAAAATCAACTGCTCTTTTTTGCAGGGCTCTTCTTCTTGATGGCGGGGCACTTCTCGCTCTGTTTGATGATCTTTTTATAGTTCCTGATGTCAACCCGCTTGATCTTCATCATCCCTCTGACGATGGCCTTCGACTCCTTGTGAATCATTAGGGCGACGGTCTCCTTGAGTTTTTCGAGGAGGGCCTCCTCACGTTTGAGTACATTCTTCAGCGCTGTAACAGACTTTGCCATGTCAATAACCTCCGATTGTTTTTTGTGGACTCCATGTACCACACTTTTCCTTTCAAAGTCAAATGATTGCTTCTGCCGTGCTTTTTTACTGCCCTCTACTGCCGGGTTGGTGGTGGGGGGCGTGTTCTCTCTCATCCTCCCCCGGCCAGAGGCGACTCTCCAGTTCATTGAGGAGCCTCCCCAGGCTCTCTTTACGGAGCGCCGATATGGGGAGTGCCGTGAACCTCTGGCAGCAGTTCTCAACTACGGTTGGATCGACGATCTCCACCTTGTTAAAGACGAGGAGCCGGGGGATGGTGGCGAGCCCTATATCGGAGAGGATGTTCTCTACGATCTCTATGTGCTGCTCAAAGGAGGGGTTGCTGATATCGACGAGGTGGAGGAGGAGATCGGCGTCCTCCATCTCCTCGAGGGTCGCCTTGAAGGCGGTCATAAGTTCCTTGGGGAGGCGACGTATGAAACCGACCGTGTCGGTAATGACGGTGTCCCGTTCACGGGGAAAGCGTAGCCGTCTCGTGGCGGTGTCGAGGGTGGCGAAGAGGAGATCCTCTACCTTCGTTTCACTCTGTGTCAGTGCGTTCAAGAGGGTTGATTTTCCGGCATTGGTATAGCCGACGATGGAGATAATCGGTATGCCGCTCTCGGCCCGCCTCCGTCTTCGCTCACGTCTCCCACTGCTGAGCTCTTTCAACTCTCTCTCAAGGCGGGTTATCCTCTCCTGGGTCCTCCGCCGGTCGATCTCCAGCTTCATTTCACCGGGCCCCCTCCCGCCGATGCCGCCGGCGAGTCTCGACAGGGCCGTCCCCTTACCGGTGAGTCTCGACAGGCGGTACTTGAGTTGGGCCAGCTCCACCTGCACCTTTCCGTCCCGGCTGTGGGCCCTCCTGGCGAAGATGTCGAGGATGAGCTGTGTCCGGTCGATAACCTTCAACTCCGTGACCTCTCCTATCTCACGGGCCTGGGTGGGGGTTAACTCCTGGTCGAAGATGATGAGGGAGGCGCCACGCTGGAGGGCGGTGATGATCAGCTCCTTGAGTTTGCCCCTCCCCATGAGATATTTGGGGTTGAACTCCTTCGGTCTCTGAAGGAGCGTGTCGAGGACCTCAACGCCAGCGGTTCGCACAAGCTCCTTCAATTCAGAGAGCGACGCCTCCTGTTCGGGGCGCTTTTCACGCGATACGGAGACGAGGATGGCCCCTTCACCCCTGCCCGTACTCTCTCTCGCGGTGGCTTTTTCCAGATCCCTCTCGATCTCCGATACAAACTCGTCAAAGCGGATATCGAGGCGATGAAAGGGGGTGGGGGTGTGAATGGAGCAGCTCTTTGCCTCCTTGTTCGGGGTCCGGTTCAGGGGGATGAGGTGGGAGAGGAAGATGTCGCCCGGCAGTCCGTTCTGGAGGACGCCGATGGCGGCAATGAGGTCGAGGCGCAACAGTGCGAGGTCGGTCAGGTCGTCCTGGCTGAGTGGTTCGTTCTTCAGGTGGGTATGGATACACCGTATTCCACGGAGACGTTTCTTTCCGAGGGTGTAGTCTGAGAGGAGTGGAATGACGATCTCACGGTCGCTACCTACGATAACGGCGATGATGCTCCCCTTCCGGTTGATAATAGTGGCTAGCTGTCGCCCCGTCTCCCGTGAGAGCTCGGTGAGACGTCTCCCCAACTCCGGGGTGATGAGCTGTTGGGGCGGTACGCGGCGGTCGTAGAGCTTCCTTAGTCGCTTTAACTGGTCGGCCTTGAGCCCTGTCGTATTTCCGTAGAGATGTGCGATGGGAACCCTCCTGTGGTAGAAGATACCATAGTGCCAGCCGTTACGCCACTAAGGGTCTCGATGTTCGGGGGCCAGTAAATCCCGCACTCCGATCCCTGTCAACCGATCCCTGTCGTTTAGCGCAGGCGCAAGCATTTTTTTGAATAGAGCGGGTTAGAAACCTCTGAAGAGTTTGTCCGTGGAGGTTACTCCATCTGCCATTCGATCTCCGTATGGCCGAGGAGACCGGTGATGATGAGGGTGAAGCGGCTGGTGTCATCGTTTATCAGCGGCCTCTCTCCCGTTGCGCTGTACTTCGGGAACGAGACGATATACCCCCTGCTCCATTGGTCAAGCTTCGGGTAGAACTCCCTGAAGAGGGGGCTCTCCTCATCAACACGCCGTATCGCAACCGGCTCCACCCTCTCGCCACTGTTACTCTTCAGGTAGAGCCGCCAGATCGAGTCGTCTCTCTCCAGATCGTTCCACCCTTCATCGGGAGTGGAGACGGCAAGGAAAAACTCATCGGCCCTCTCGTGCTCCTTCCGCTCCTGTTCCACCAGCTTCTCGATGCGATATCCGTCGAGTCTGTACCGTTCTCCGTACTCTCTGGCGTATGCCTCCCTGAACTCCAACCCACGGTAGGTGGCGTGGAGGATGAGCCTCGATTCGATTCCCCGGTAGACACTCCCCTCACTGGTCCACTTTACGATGACCTTGGCGTAGGGAGGGCGACCGTCTGGCTTTACCTCCCCCCGTTTGGCACAGGATGGAAGGAGTGTGACAGAGAGCAGGCAGAGGAGAATAGAGAGGGAGGTAAGAAAGCTTTTTACCCGTAATATTTTCAGTAACTTGGGCAATCCGACTTTTTACGAGGCCATCAATAGTGGGACCACGATAGTTGTCACGACCGCCCCTGCTCCTCCTTCACGATGTCTCCCTTTGTGAAGATGGCCTTGAAGTCGTAACCGGCCTCTCTTATCATCTCTGCGCCACCCTCGTCACGGTCGACGATGGCCACGATGGCAACAATTTCCAGCCCCTCTTCTTCTGCTCTCTTTGCCGCCTTGATGGATGAACCGCCTGTTGTCACCACATCCTCTACAATGACCACCCGGGCCCCTGCCTTCAGGTTCCGCTTCCCCTCTATCCACGCTCCGAGGCCGTGAGACTTCGGCTCCTTCCGAATGATGAAGGCGGGAAGGGGCCGCTTTGCCATGTAACTCGTCAGGGATACTGCGGTGGCGATTGGGTCAGCCCCCATCGTTGGTCCCCCCACCCCGTCGAGTTCCATCCCGGCGATCATGCCGTAGATTACTGCCCCCACAAGGTAGGCACCCTCGGCATTGAGGGTTGTCTGGCGGCAGTCTATATAAAAGTCGCTCTTCCTACCCGAAGCGAGGGTAACCTCCCGTCTCTCGTAGGAGAGGGTTGTTAGCATGGTGAGAAGGCGGGACCTGTGGATCTCCATTTCATCACGGCTTGGCATAGAATGCTCCTCATTAAGTTTTACTAAAGTGGAATGGCATTACGGTCAGGCGGCCATCAACCGCCTTTACTCTACCCTGATTCAGGCAAAGAGCTTTAACTGGGGGACCCCTCTCTCCTCAGGGAAATCTAGGGGGTAGGCGCTGGTAAAACAGGCGTCACAGAAGGAGCCACCGGCCCTGGAGACCGCCCGGTAGAGCCCCTCCAGAGAGAGGTAGCCGATGGAGTCGGCGGTGATGTACTTCCTTATCTCCTCGATGGAGTGAGAGGAGGCAATGAGTTCCTGTTTTGTCGGCGTGTCGATGCCGTAGTAGCATGGGGAGACGGAGGGTGGAGAACTTATCAGCATGTGGACCTCCTTCGCTCCGGCATTCCGTACCATCTTGATGATCTTCCTGCTCGTCGTACCCCTGACAATGGAGTCGTCGATTACCACCACTCGCTTGCCCTTAATAACCTCCCGCACGGCATTGAGCTTTATCTTTACGCCGAAGTGGCGTATGGCGTCTTGGGGTTCGATAAATGTTCTCCCCACATAGTGGTTCCTGATAATGCCCATCTGAAAGGGGATACCCGACTCCTCGGCATGGCCGATTGCTGCGGGAACGCCTGAGTCAGGCACGGGGATAACGATGTCGGCCTCGATGGGGTGCTCTCTGGCCAGCTCGGCGCCGAGGTTCTTTCGCACCTGGTAGACATTGGCGCCGAAGATCGTGCTGTCGGGTTTGGCAAAGTAGATAAACTCGAAGACACACGGCGTGTATGGCGCCTTGGCAAAGGGTTTGATCGACTTTAAACCGCTCTTGTCGATCAGTATTATCTCGCCCGGCTCCACATCACGTACATACTCGGCCTCAATGAGGTCAAAGGCGCACGTCTCAGATGCGACGACCCAGGTATCCTTGAGCTTGCCCAGGGCGAGGGGCCTGAAGCCGTTGGGGTCACGGGCGGCGATCATCCCGGTTTCCGTAAGAAGGACAACCGAAAAGGCCCCCTTCACCCTCTTCAGCGCATATATGAGCCGCTCGATGAGCGTACTCCCCCTGGAGGTGGCAATGAGGTGGGTTATGATCTCCGTATCCATACTCGACTGGAAGATGGAGCCGTGAGCCTCCAGTTCGTCCCTCAGGATGCGGGCATTCACGATATTGCCGTTCTGGGCCACCGCAATCGCCCCACGGGCATACTCAACAACAAAGGGCTGGGCGTTCTTGAGAAGGCTCTCACCCGTCGTAGAGTACCTGACGTGTCCGATGGAGGAGGAGCCGACAAGCCCCTTAAGAACATCCTCGCTGAAGGTGTCGGCAACGAGCCCCATTGCCTTGTGGGTGTGGAGACGTTCCCCGTCGGATGAGACGATACCGCAACTCTCCTGCCCTCTGTGCTGTAGAGCGTAGAGGCCGAGGTAGGTGATGTTGGCCGCCTCGGGGTGCTCAAATATCCCGAATACGCCGCATTCGTCTTTAAATTTGTCTGTTTTCATGGTCATTTCAGGAAAGGCTCTCCTCCGCTCAGTGGGGCTATACGTTAAGGAAGGTCTGCTATCCAGACCTTCCGCGATAGATGGATGTGCCGCCATCTTCAGTGGCGGCAACTCATTGCAAATGTGTCCCCTTAATGTAAGACACCTTCAAGGACGCCGCTCCTAAAAGTTTATGAAAATCCATATGATCTATCATAATCCTATTCACACCGTTAGCGCTTTTGCTACCGGGGTAGTCTTACAAAACTGTTGTGTGCGTTTTGTGGTGGGCTGAAGCGTGTCCACACCATATTCATGTAAATTCACAACTTATACTAGATTGCAAGGAGCAGTTACTTCCCCTAGCCAATACATCTTGGCTCTCCTCGTATAAAGCGACGCCCTGCCGCTTGCC
>JBHHTR010000100.1:0-8395 GCA_046753505.1 Thermodesulfobacteriota bacterium | reverse complement strand
TCCCTCCCTGACTGCCATGAGTGTGTTTGCAACGGCTGTCTCCGAGTCGTTATGAGCGTGGATCCCCAGCGGCGTTGAGATAGACTCCCGCACACGATTCATGATCTCACCTACCTCGAAGGGGAGGGCTCCCCCGTTGGTATCACAGAGGACAATAGTGTCGGCGCCGGCCTCTTCAGCCGCCTTGAGCGTCTTTAGGGCATACCTTGTATTCGTCTTATAGCCGTCAAAGAAGTGCTCTGCGTCGTAGATCACCTCATCGAAGCGTCTCTTCAGATAGGAGACGGTATCGTGGATAAGTTCAAGGTTCTCATCTAGTGTTATCCTGAGCGCCTTGCGCACGTGGAGGTTCCAGCTCTTGCCGAAGATGGTGACTGCCGGAGTCCCCGCCTTGAGAAGGGCCTTGATACTGGCGTCGTCCTTTGCCTTGACGCCTGACCTCCTGGTGCTGCCGAAGGCGACCAGGACGGCTCTGGAGAGGCGCACCTTCTTCATCTGATCGAAGAAGTGGATATCCCTCGGGTTCGACCCCGGCCATCCCCCCTCGATATAGTGGATTCCCAACTCGTCGAGCTTCTGGGCAATGCGAACCTTATCCTCGGCAGAGAAGTTTACATCCTCTGCCTGAGTGCCGTCCCTCAGTGTCGTATCGTATAGTTTAACCATCCTGCTCTTTGCTATATTCTTCATAGCACATCCTTCATAACAGATACCTTTTATTTATATTGTTCAACAGTAAATCAGTGGATACGGTCTGCAATCCTCCCAAGTCGAGGCCGGTGACTGTCGCCGTTCCACGACCAGTAGATAATCTTTGCCCTCCCCTTGATCTCCTTGAGCGGTACCGTCCCCCAGTAGCGGCTGTCGTAGCTGCGATCCCTGTTGTCGCCCATGACAAAGACGGTATCATCAGGGACCGTAAAGGGGCCGAAGTTATCACGCCGATCCATACTCCTTGGAATAATTCTTTTATCAACGTGCTGGGCAAAGGCCGAATCCTCAACCGCTGTGCTGTTGACGTAGACCACCTTGTTTTTTACCTCCACCACATCGCCCGCGACGCCTATGACCCTCTTGATGTAATCCTTCGACTTGTCACGGGGATACCTGAAGACGATGATGTCTCCGAATGTTGGCATCCCCCATATCGGCTTCAGAGTGGTCGTGAAGAAGGGGACTCTCATTCCCCATACGTGGATCATGCCCGGCTTTGGTATCTGAAGACCGTAAGAGAGCTTCGACACCAGGAGATGGTCGCCAACGAGTAGGGTGCTCTCCATGGAGCTCGACGGTATCTTGAAGGCCTGTATGACAAAGGTGCGGATAAAGAGGGCGAGGATGAGGGCTATAACAATCGCCTCTACCGTCTCCCTGAAAGCCCTTTTCTTCTTCATTAACTACTTCCTTTCATATCATAATGGTAATGCAGCCGTGTCGTCGTTGCATTGCCCCATTTGTACAGCATCTTTCCAAACTACTTCGTATGATCACGCACTATTTTCTAACACCCTTCCGCCTTCAGCCTATCAACCTGAGCACTACTATCACTCTCCTATTCATGGACCTTCAGAACCGCCATGAACGCCTCCTGTGGCAGCTCCACCTTCCCCACCTGCTTCATCCTCTTCTTTCCCTCTTTTTGCTTCTCAAGGAGCTTACGCTTTCTGCTGATATCTCCTCCGTAACACTTGGCCGTCACATTCTTCCTCAGCGCCTTGACACTCTCCCTGGCTACCACCTTGCTCCCTACAGCGGCCTGGATCACCACCTCATACATCTGCCTGGGTATGATCTCCTTCATCTTCTTGGCAAGCTCCTTCCCCCTGTAGAAGGCCTTCTCCTTCGGAACGATGACGGCAAGGGCGTCGACGGGTTCACCGTTGACAAGTATATTCATCTTAACCAGACTGGAGGGACGATAGTCGAGGTACTCATAATCCATCGACGCATACCCCTTGGTCAGGCTCTTGAGCTTATCATAAAAATCGAGGACGACCTCGTTGAGAGGTATCTCGTACTCGAGGACTACCCTCTTCGCCGAGAGGAAACGCATCTCCCTCTGGACGCCGCGCCTTCCTTCACAGAGGGCCAGGAGTGGACCGAGGTAGTCGGAGGGGAGGTGGATAGTCGCCAGGATGTAGGGCTCCTCGATACGCGCTATCTGCTGCGTCGGTGGGAGCTTCGTCGGCGTATCGACCTCGATCACCTCTCCATCCTCCTTGATCACCCGGTAGACAACCGTAGGAGCGGTTATGATGAGGTTCAGGCCGTACTCCCTTTCGAGACGCTCCTGGATTATCTCCATGTGGAGGAGTCCCAGGAAACCACACCGGAATCCGAAACCGAGGGCGAGGGAGGTCTCCGGTTCGTAGGTAAAGGAGGCGTCATTCAAACGAAGCTTCTCAACCGCCTCCTTCAGATCCTCATACTGGTCTGTGCTTAATGGGTAGAGACCGCTGAAAACCATGGGCTTCACCCGTTTAAAGCCTGGCAGGGGGCTCTCCGTAGGGTTGTCAACCTCTGTCATCGTGTCGCCTATCTCCGTGTCTCTCACCTCTTTTATTCCGGCTATGACAAAGCCGACCTCGCCCGCCGAGAGGCTCTCGACACTCATGGGGTGTGGGCCGTAGACGCCCACCTTATCCACTTCAAAGCTCTTGCCGGTGCCCATGAAGCGTATCTTCATCCCCTTCCTGACCGAGCCGTCAAAGATACGAACCAAGATGATGACCCCCTGATAGCTGTCGAACCAGCTGTCGAAGACGAGTGCCTTCAGCGGTTTATCCGGCGACCCCTCCGGTGGCGGGATCTTCGCGATGATAGCCTCGCATATCTTGTCAATGCCCTTGCCCTCTTTGGCGCTGGCAAGGACAGCATCGCTGGCGTCAATGCCGAGGATATCCTCTATCTCCCCTTTGACCCTATCCGGCTCGGACTGTGGCAGGTCAATCTTGTTGAGCACCGGAAATAGCTCCAGACCCAGATCTACCGCCGTATACATGTGGGCCACCGTCTGGGCCTCTACCCCCTGGGAGGCGTCGACAACCAGCATGGCGCCATCGCAGGCGGCCAGACTCCTGGAAACCTCGTAGCTGAAATCAACATGGCCCGGTGTGTCAATTAGGTTAAGGATGTATTCGCGACCATCGAGGGCCTTATAGTTGAGGCGAGCCGTCTGGGCCTTGATGGTAATCCCCCGTTCACGCTCCAGATCCATCTTGTCGAGGAACTGATCAACCTTCTCCCGCTTTGTTATCGTGCCGGTAAACTCAAGTATCCGGTCCGAGAGGGTCGATTTACCGTGGTCGATGTGGGCGATAATCGAAAAATTTCTGATATGGTCTAATTTCATGCCTCTTTATCAATCCCTTCAGTGATGGTTTCGTAAAAAGTCGTGTAATGGTCACTCCACCACATTAAAGGCGTTTTTTATATGCTCGATATCGTGGCTCTTGCCACGCACTACGATTCCCACTACATCAAACCGTGCAGGCCACTTAAGCAGTTTCTTCTCTTTGAGGTAAATCATGGCGGCCCTTGAAAGCTGCCTCTGTTTCCTCTTGTCTACCCCAAGTTGGGGAGGGCCGTACTCTTCACTGCTCCTCGTCTTCACCTCTACAAAGACAACAATCTTCCCGTCGATGGCGACAATATCGACCTCTCCGCTACGGCACCTGTAGTTCCGCTTTACTATTCTGTAGCCTACCCCTTTAAGAGCCGCTGCCGCTAACTCCTCCCCCATCTTCCCCAGTGAAAGGCGCTCCTTCGTCATCGGGGAAGCTTCCGGCCCGATTCACACGCAACGGGCTCTACCTCTACTGCAGCCGACACCTGCTTCACCCCCCTGAAACTCTTCCGGTGGATAGCCGTACTCCCAAGCCTCCCCAATGCCTCACGATGGGACTTTGTTCCATACCCCTTGTTGCGTTTGAAACCGTAACCGGGGTAGAGACTGTCGTAGCCATCCATCATCCGGTCTCTGGCTGTCTTTGCCACTATGGAGGCGGCGGCGATGGAGAGACTCTGGCTATCCCCTCTTACAATCGGTTTTTGGGGCAGTGGTGAACTGATGGGATAGAGGCCATCAATGAGGAGAAGATGGGGGGCAGGGTTTAAGAGAGCCACCGCACGCTCCATTGCCAGCAGGGAGGCGTGGTGAATATTTATTTCGTCGATCGCCGAAGGCCACACGAGACCTAACCCGATAGAGAGGGCCTCCATGTTGATCGAGAGGAGGAGGGTTTCCCTTTGAGCCGGTCTCAGGGCCTTGGAGTCCTTTATACCTAGAATATCGGGCGGCGGCGAGGTGAAGAGGACGGCAGCGGCGACAACGGGTCCGGCAAGTGGCCCCCGGCCAACCTCATCAACACCGGCAATCAGCCTGTATCCCTCTCGCAGCCCCTCCTCTTCGTACCGTTTCAAGAGTCCCCACTCTAACCGTCTCGGACACCATCCGAGGCGCCCCTTCCACTATCCGGCATACACTAGGCAGGCAAGTAAGAGAGGCGTGTTAACCGAGCCGCTCTTTTACCTTGATCTTTGCAGCCTTGCCCTTGAGATCTCTCAGGTAGTAAAGACGTGATTGCCTGACAATCCCCTTGACAATGATCTTGATGGAGTCGATAGAGGGTGAGTGGAGCGGGAATATCCGCTCAACACCAACACCGTGCGATATCTTTCTCACTGTAAAGGATGCCTTGGTGGAGCCGCCACGCTTCCTGAGCACAACTCCTTCAAATGCCTGGATACGCTCCTTATCCCCTTCCTTGATCTTTACATTCACCCGTATCGTATCGCCGGGTTTAAAATCGGGCATGTCTGTCCTCAGGTGTGACCGTTCAACATCTTCTATCATTCCCACTGTAATAATTCCTCCTTGTTTTTATATCGCCTTTTTATGTTCAAGTTGAACCTTCATCGCCTTCTCATAAAGATCGGGCCGCCTCTTCAATGTTCTGCTTCGGCTCTCCCCTCTCCGCCACTCCTCTATCGCCCCGTGATCCCCTGAAAGGAGAACGGGGGGAACCTTCATACCCCTGAATGCCTCTGGCCGCGTATAGTGGGGGAACTCAAGAAGGCCGTCAGAGAATGATTCATCCACAGCCGAGTCGGCACAGCCAAGCACACCTGGGATAAGGCGCGCCACCGCCTCGACAATCACCAGGGCCGGGATCTCCCCCCCCATGAGAATGTAATCGCCGACAGAGACCTCCATGTCAACAAAAGCCCTTACCCTCTCATCAACCCCCTCATACCGCCCGCAGACGATGAGGGCCTTCTCAAAATCGGCTATCTCACCAACCATCCCCTGGTCCAGCGGACTCCCCTGGGGGGTGACAAGGATAACCTTCTCCGCCCCGCCATCCCTGATCGACTCTATCCCCCTTACAATGGGATCAACCTTCATGACCATTCCGGCTCCGCCGCCGTAGGGGGTATCATCGGTACTCCTGTGCCTGTCGAGGGCGTAATCTCTAGTATTATGGAGCGCAACTTCCAGGAGCCCCCGCTCTATTGCCTTTCCCACCAGCCCCTGCGAGAGGGGTGAACGGAAAAAATCGGGGAATATGGTCAGTATGTCAAACTTCATCGCTTATCTTCTTCACTGCCCTCTGCAGCACGGCTTATTTCTTACTCGCCTCTTCCGGAAGGAGCCCCTCAAGGGGATGAATTGTCACCCTTTTGTTCTCCCGATCAACATTTACCACAACATCTTTTATGACGGGGATGAGCACCTCGCCAAGAGGGCCGTGAACCTCAAAGACATCGTTACCTCCCGTTGAAAAGACCTGCCCGATCCTACCAAGCTTTTTCCCGTCGTCTGTCTCGACCTCCATACCGGTCAGCTCAAACCAGTAATACTCACCCTCCGGCAGCGCCTCCATGAGCTCCCTCCTGATAAAGATCTCACTCCCGATCAGAGATGAGGCGTCTTCTCGTGACTCGATACCGGCAAGGCGGAGGAGGATCACCCTCTTGTGGGGCCGTCCCTGTAAAACCTTGTAAGGGTTATCTCCATCCACTGTGGATACAGAGATAACCCTCCACGCCTTCTCGTCATAATCGCCGTAAGGAAGAACCTTGATTTCCCCTCTAACACCGTGGAGCCCGACAATCTTCCCCACAGCCAGAAAATCTTCTCTATTCAAGGATCTCCAGAACGGAACGTTTCTTCAGCTTGTTTGACGATGCGGTCAGTATAGTACGAATGGCCTGGGCCGTCCGCCCGTGCTTTCCGATAACCTTGCCAAGGTCCTCCTTGGCGACGGCCAGCTCAATAACCGAGGTGTTCTCTCCCTCGATCTCGGTGACACGCACCTGATCCGGATTGTCTACGAGTGCCCTGGCAATCTGCTCGATTAACTCCTTCATAACGCCACCTCCACTGTTGACTGACCATTTGGGAAAAGAGGGGAGAGGCTGAAAGAGGCTCTCCCTGGGCTGTAGAGCAGTACACGTAAAAACTTACGCCATTTATGCCGTAGCCGATTCCGGCGCAGCAGCTGTCTCCGGTTCGTTGCCTGAGAGGTCCACCTTTTTGAGGAGGCTCCTGACCGTATCGGTCGGCTCGGCCCCCTTACTGAGCCACGCCAGTATCCTCTCGCCCTTCACATCAATCTTTGCCGGCTCCGTAGCAGGATCGTAGGTGCCTACAATCTCCTTGAATGCCCCATCGCGGGGTGCCCTTGCGTCTGCCACAACAATTCTGTAGAAGGGCCTCTTCTTCGATCCAAACCGTGCAAGCCGTATCTTTACTGCCATAATAATCTCTGCCTCCTTCTTTTTATCGTATAATAGTTTAACTCACTCTTTGCCACATTAATCTCGCAACTTCCATAGCTATCAGAGGCTACATGGATGAAAGGATGTCATTGGGATTCATCTTCTTTCCCTTCATCTGTCCCTTTCTAATCCTCCTCATCATCTTCCTCATCTGTTCATACTGTTTCATGAGCCTGTTGACCTCCTGCACCGACGTCCCGCTCCCCCGTGCTATCCTCTGCCTCCTCTTGCCATTGAGGATGGCGGGCTTGAGTCGTTCCTTCAGCGTCATGGAGTCGATAATTGCCTCTACCCGGACAAGCTCCTTCTCGTCGGGCTTGATGCCCTGGAGTTTCTGCATATCCTTAAGGCCGGGTATCATGGAGAGGATGCTCTCCAGAGTGCCCATCTTCTTTATCTGTCCGAGCTGTTCCTTGAAGTCAACAAGGGTGAAGGTATCCCTTTTGATCTTCTCCTCAAGCTCTTTTGCCTTCTTCTCATCAACAGCGTCATAGGCCTTCTCAACGAGGGTGAGGACGTCACCCATACCGAGAATCCTTCCGGCCATACGGTCGGGGTGAAAGAGCTCAAACTCATCGACCTTCTCGCCCGTTCCGACAAATTTTATCGGCTTTCCGGTGGTCACCGCCATAGAGAGGGCCGCCCCACCCCTGGCGTCGCCATCGAGCTTTGTCAGCACCACACCCGTTATATCGAGGGCATCATCAAAGCCTTTCGCCGTATTGACGGCGTCCTGTCCCGTCATACTATCGGCAACAAAGAGTACCTCTCTCGGCTCGATGATCGACTTAATGGCCGACAGCTCCTTCATCAGCGTCTCGTCAATATGGAGACGCCCAGCCGTATCAACGATCATGGTGTCGTACCCCTTGGCGGTAGCTACACGGAGGGCCTCCCGGCAGATATCAACCGGATTCTGCGAACTCTCCGATTCGAAGCAGTCGACCTTAATGGACTCGGCCAGCCTCTGCAACTGAAGTATGGCCGCAGGCCTGTAGACATCGGCAGGAACCAGGAAGGGGGTTCTCCCCTTCGATTTGAGGAAACGGGCCAGTTTTGCCGCAGTAGTCGTCTTTCCTGAACCCTGAAGACCCACCGCCATGATGGGGACCGGTGGGTTACCTCCCAGGTCAAATCCGGCAGTCGTTCCCCCCAGCAGGGCAATCAACTCATCCTGTATCACCTTTACAAACTGCTGCGTCGGCGTGAGGCTCTCAAGGACCTCCTTCCCCATCGCCTTTTCTCGTACGGCATCGACAAACTCCCTGGCAACCTTGAAGTTCACATCGGCTTCCAGGAGGGCCATCCTCACCTCCTTGAGAGCATCCTTAATATTGCCCTCAGAGAGCGTACCCTGCCCCTTCAGCTTCTTAAATACACCGCTTAACCTGTCTCCGAGACCTTCAAACATGACGCATTCCCTCTGCTATCTCCCTCAACGAGGTAAAGATTACACACCTCTAGTAATGACGATATAATCGAGCATTAAATAATACGTGGAAATATCACACAATGTCAAGGGCTTTATGGCATTTAGCTTTTGTCAATCATGATGGCGTCGTAAAAAGTCCGACCTACTGGGTCGTAGCAATTTTTCAGACACTCGACATAC
>JBHHTR010000099.1:0-8592 GCA_046753505.1 Thermodesulfobacteriota bacterium | reverse complement strand
AGCCATCGCCCTGCTTCAGGATGACGACCCTCTCAATAATATTCTCCATTTCACGGATATTGCCGGGCCACCGGTAGTTGAGGAATATCTTCATGGCTTCATCAGATATCTCATAGAGGGGCGCCTTCTTCTCTCCACACTTTTTCTTCAGGAAGTGTGCCAGCAGTATGGGAATATCGTCTTTCCGGTGGCGCAGGGGAGGGATTACTATGGGGATAACATTGAGTCTGTAATAGAGATCCTCGCGTAGGGTGCTTTTTTCAATGGCCTCCTCAAGGTCACGGTTGGAGGCGGAAATAATTCTTACATCAACCTGTATTGTCTTGTTACCGCCGACACGCTCAAACTCCCTCTCCTGGAGCACCCTGAGGAGCTTTACCTGGAGGTGAAGGGGCATCTCACTCACCTCATCCAGAAATATTGTCCCCTTGTGGGCTCTCTCGAATCTTCCAAGCCGTGTTGAAATCGCCCCGGTGAAGGCCCCCCTCTCGTGACCAAAGAGTTCGCTCTCTAGGAGCTCGGCAGGTATGGCGCCGCAATTTACCGGAACAAAGGGGTGGTCCCGCCTTGAACTGTTGTGATGTATCGTCCTGGCTACAAGCTCTTTACCCGTGCCGCTCTCGCCCTGAAGGAGGACCGTTGAATCGGTATCCGCCACCTTGGAGATCATCTGAAATACCTCCACCATGGGGTCGCTCTTGCCAATGATGTTGTCACATGAGAAGCGTTCTTTCACAACCTTCTTGAGAGCGCTGTTCTCTCTCTTTAAATTGTAGTACTCAAGCGCCCTCTTCACATGGGTGAGGAGGGTATCGCTGGTAATCGGCTTTGCGAGATAGTCAAAGACCCCCTCCTTAACCGCCTCGACGGCATTCTCTATGGAGCCGTAACCGGTAAGAATTATGGAGACAATATCCGGACGTATCTCTTTGGCCCGTCGAATAACCTCCAGACCACTCTTGCCTGGAAGCCTTAAGTCGGAGAGCAGTAGATTATAATCATCACTCTTGAGCGCCTCGACTGCCTCATTATAGTTCTCTGTGGTAGTGACGGAGAACTCCCCCTCCAGTATCCCCTGGAGGGCACACCTTACATGTTCATCATCTTCAACGAGGAGGATTGTAGGAGTCATAGCATTATCAGTATAGACATAAAATAGAAGTGGTTGCAAGAGTAATGCCGGACTATTCCATTTTAAGTGGTAAGTTTGTAAGTTTAATGTAGCTTGCATTTTTACCTCCCTTTTCTTGTCTACTTTTTATGAGCCCATCAAGGCTGAACGGTGAGACAAGTATGGCGTAGGCTTTTCGAAGGTTCTGGGCAACACCACACTTGGCAATCCCTTGACCTTAGACAGACCATAAAATACTAATGATATCAGAGGGTTTAAAAAAGAATGGAATATCCCTGGCTTCGTGCCCAGCTTCTTGCCCCGATTCACGCCACAATTCTTGCAATAGAGTGACGCCTATGGTACGGTTCCACAGATTCCTGGTGTGATAATATTTTGTATCTTTAGCTGAACCGGAGACTCTTACCATCTCAGGCAGGGCGTTTACGTTCTCTTCTGTTTTACGATAAAATGTCACATGCTCAGATTACACTTCCCCGCAGTTTGTTCCGTATGACTCCTGCATGTGTGATGAGGTCGTGATGTTTCCCCTGCACTGATTGTTTGTTTTTCAGATGTTGATGGCGTTGTGAAAAGTCCGATCTACTGGGTCGTAGCAATTTTTCAGGCACTCGACATGCCTCATGTATGCCTTTGTACCTGAAAAACCACTACTCCCTGTATATCTAAATTTTTCATAGCCATCCCACAACTTTTACGACCATGTCAGATCTTGACGGGACGCTGCAAAAAAGGGGACGAATGGCCGAAAAAAAACTTGTTGTCGTTACCAACAGGGAGCCTTACAGCCACAGCAAAGGAAGGGTGGAGATGGCTGCCGGTGGTGTTGTTACCGCTCTTGATCCCATCATGCGGCGCAATAAAGGTATCTGGGTAGCCTGGGGCAGTGGCGAGAGTGACAGGCGCTTTTCTGATAGGGATGGAACGGTCAAGGTGCCTCCCGATGATCCTTCATACACCCTCAAGAGGGTCTGGCTCACCAACAGACAGATGGATAACTACTACCACGGTTACTCCAACCGTTTTCTCTGGCCCCTCTGTCATATCGCCCTGAACCGAATCTACCTCAAAACGTCGTACTGGAAGAGCTATCAGAAGGTGAACAGCATCTTTGCCGATGCGATTATTGATGTGGTGGGTAGAAAGAAGGCGACGGTATGGCTTCACGACTATCACCTCGCCATCTGTGCTCAATACATCAAGGAGAAGAGACCGAAACTTCCCACCTCCATCTTCTGGCACATCCCCTGGCCCCCTTATGATGTTTTTCGTATCTGCCCCCAGAGGAAAGAGATACTCACAGGTATGCTTGCCAACGACTTTGTCTGCTTCCAGATAGACTCCTTCTCTGAAAACTTCATGGAGTGCGCCAACGCAGAGCTGGGGGCGGACATAGATTACCGGAACGGCGTTGTCCTCTACAAGGGACATGCAACCAGCGTCAGGGCCGTTCCCATCAGTGTCGATTTTGAGTGGTTCGAGAGGAAGGCGTCGTCAAAGAAGGAGGCCCGCATAGTAAAGCGTTTCATGAAGCTCCTTCGCATAGAGCCGGGCCTCGCCATCGGTTTAGGGGTGGACAGGCTCGATTATACAAAGGGGTTGATAAAGCGCCTCGATATGCTGGACCTCTTTTTTGCAAAGTATCCACGCTTCAGGAGAAAGTTCTCCTTCGTCCAGGTTGCCGTTCCCACGAGGAATGTCGAGCCTTTCCTCAGTTACCGCAAGGGAGTGGAACGAAGGGTCCAGTTAATTAACAAGAGGTACGGCGATGAGAGGTGGAATCCCATCATCTACCTTGATGTCAAGATGGATCAGGAGCGGCTGTCGGCCCTCTACCGTATCGCCGACATTGCTATAATAAGCTCCATTTATGACGGCATGAATCTCGTTGCAAAGGAGTACCTCGCCTCCCAGGTGGATGAGACAGGGGTGCTCCTCCTGAGTGAGTTTGCAGGGGCCGCCGAGGAGATTCCAGGGGCGGTGCTGATTAACCCCTACGATACGGAGGGGTGCGCCGATGAGGTCAAGAGGGCTCTGGATCGGCCTCTACGGGACAGGGTTGCGGCGATGCGTATGGCGAGGGAGTATGTGAGAGAGAACGACATCTTCAGATGGGTTAACGATATCGTCGATGAGATACAGTCGATTGGATGACTTTAATGCCATAGAGGAGTTTAAAGAGAGGGTCGGAGGGGTTGCCCTCTCGCTCTTTCTCGATTATGATGGAACGTTAGCGCCCATCGTAGGGAGGCCAGAGGACGCCGCCCTCTCCTACTCCATGAAGGAGGTACTCAGGAGATTGCAAAGGCGGTACCCTATGGCTATTATCAGCGGCCGCAGCCTTGATGACATCATGAGCCGCGTAGCTATAAAAGGGGTTGTCTATGCAGGCAACCACGGATTCGAGATAGAGTCGGAGGCATTTTCGTACCGTATGGAGGAGGCTCAGGAGTTCAAGGATAGGCTCCCGGCCATAGCCGCTAAGCTCCATAGTTGCCTCAGTGGTTTCAAGGGGGTTATTGTCGAGGATAAGGGTCTTACGCTGAGTGTACACTACCGTCTTGTCGATATCAGGGAGGCTCCTGGCGTCATAGAGGCGGTCAACGGCGCACTGGCCTCTTTCAAGGCAGAGGGGCGTGTAAGAGTGACGAGAGGCAAAAAGGTCATTGAGGTACGGCCACCCGTTAAGTGGGGGAAGGGGAAGGCGGTGACGTGGATACTTGCCAGGGGGCCCTTCGTAGAAACTATACCCGTCTATATCGGCGATGACGAGACAGACAGAGCGGCCTTCAGGGCCATCAAGGGGCGTGGCCTCTCGATAGTGGTCGGCCATAGATGGAAGGAGGCGGACTACTTTCTCAGAGACCAGAGCGAAGTAATAGCTCTTCTAAAGTGGCTCTCCACCTGTTAGGATGTTCGTAGTTTGTAAAGCACATTGACTTGAGAGGAATGCCCCCATTTCAGGGGAGTAATGGCAAACAGTAACAATAAAAAAAACGGTCTCTTTACGAGACTGAAGAGGAAGAACAGGCTCTTCTATCTCAGGGTACTCAGGCAGACCGATGCACCTGAGACAATCGCCCTTGGGGCGTCTATCGGGGTCGCTGCCGGGATACTCCCAACCTTCGGACTTGGCGCGCTCCTTGCCATGGGAATATCGCACCTTGCAAAGGCAAACAAGGTTGCCGCAGTGCTCGGCAGCTTTATCATGAACCCCATTACCACACCCTTCTTCTGGACCCTCAGTTCGGCAGTAGGGGGGCTCATCTTCTGGAAGGATCTGGCTACGATAACCTCGGCTGTCAATGAAGAGGAGGTCTATAGCAGTGTCAGGTGGGCGCTGATTGTATTTCTTACAGGCAACATCATCGTGTCGCTTGTCTTTGCCGTTATCGCCTACTTTGTGGTCAAAAGGCTGATAATTACGCACAGGGCCAAGAAACTAGCCAGGTTGAATATGCGGCTCAACGGCTCCAGATCGAAGTAATATGTGTAACCTTCCCATCCTCTTCTTGCATTAAAGACCATATTCTCACACGACAGCACGGAGAGCAGTGAAATAAGGCAAAAACTTTGAGTCCTTACACTCTGCGATCTCTGTGGCTTTGTGTGAGATTAGTGTTTGTCCGGTCTCTCTTTGCAAGGAGATGGGTCTTTTCACAAGAGAGAACGCCTCGGCAAGATATTCTGGCGCTCTATCGTAAGAAAAAAATTGGATTTGCCATCCTGTGCCAATGGTTGCCGGATTGATAAAAGCATTGTCAACCCCGCCTCTTCCCCCTCTTCTCCGCCTTTCCCTGAAGATAGATAAATACGGCGTAGCCGCAGACCACGACGCCTGTCACAAAGAGCCAGCCGAAGGTGTTATCCGCCAGAATAGAAATATCCATCCTACCCCTCCCCTCCGTTATTCTTTCCCCGCTCGATCAAGAGAACCTTGCAGGTAAAGTAGATGAAACCGCCCCAGATGATTATGCACATGGTGAGCATCATCAGGATGGTTGAGAGATCTATCCCCGTCGGGATGAATTCAACGGCTCTGCTGTCGGGGATGAGGTGGGGAAAGCCGGAGACCCTCGCCTGAAGAGTCTGGATGAGAGTGATCAGGAAGAGGATAAAGACAAATAGAGGCACCGCGTACTTGAGCCACGTCATCCCCCTTCTTCCAAGCTTGAGGACGGCGTTCTTGTTGATCTCCTCAAAACCCTTCTCCTTCATGACCCATCCCACCGCGATAATGGATATCAAACCGTAGATGGGGAGAGCCAACTGTCCGATGACAACGTCCATCTTGTCGAGAAGGGCCAGCTTGTCGCCCAAGCCGCCCGTGACAAAACCGTTGATGAGAAAGGGGAGCCCCAGCAGCCATAGGATTACGCCGGTTACGAGGGCGCTCTTCTTACGATGCCACCCCATCTCCTCATCGAGCCACGCAACGGACGGCTCCTGGATACTTATGGCCGAGGAGATGGCGCCGAATGTGAGGAGGAGGAAGAATATCCCTCCAAAGAACTGTCCCGCCGGCATCTTCTGAAATAGTTCGGGAAGGACGAGGAAGGTGAGACCGATGCTGCTCTCCCCCGCTACTGCGTTACCCATTCCCAGGGCAAAGGCCGCCGGAAATATGGCGAAGCCAGCGAGGAGTGATGACGATGTGTTGCCCAGGGAGACGGCGATGGCATTTCGGGGTATGCCCCAGCCGTCCTTCAGGTATGAGCCGTAGATAATCATGGCCCCCATGCCAAGACTTAAGGTGAAGAATATCTGACCGAGGGCGGCGATCCAGGTCGCCGGATCGATGAGGTACTCCCACCTCGGTTTCATGAAGAACTCCACCCCTGCGGCGGCGCCAGGAAGGGTGAGGGAGCGGATGACGACGAGGATGAGGAGGATAAAGAGGGTTGGAATCATGAACTTGCATGCCCGCTCGATTCCCCTCTTGACCCCCATGGCGAGGATGGTGCTTGTTATGCAGATGACACCGGCGTGTATGACGAATATCCACGGGCTGGAGAGGAATTTAAGGAAGAACTCCATCGTGTCGATCCCGTAATAGAGTCTGAAAACAGAGGCGATGACAAAGAAGATGACCCATGAGGTGATGACAGCGTAGTAGGCGTAGAGAAAGAACGGGCCAGCCACCCCCCACGCCCCGACCACTCTGCCGCGAGGAAATCCAATCCTCTCGAAGGCCCCGATGGGGTCGCGCCGGGTATGCCGTCCCACCACCCACTCCGAGATCATCCCGAAGAGTGCCACACCTAACAGGAGGAGGAGATAGGGGATGAGGAAGCTCCCGCCGCCGTGACTCCCCACCAGGTAGGGGAACCTCCAGATGTTACCAAGGCCCACCTCAGTCCCGATCATGGCGAGGATCATTCCGCTATGTGTATTCCATGTCTCTCTGCTCTTTTGCATAAGCGATAGTTTTCCCTGATAGCAAATCGCCACTGTACGTTAATATATTTGTTTAATGTAAGTCAAGAATGATGGCACATTTGAGGGAGAGTGATGGAAGAGAGCGTTTATGAAGCCCCCGTATTATTCGTGACCTCTTCAACAGGACCGTAGAGAGGGATAGTTGATGTGTGCATATTTTGAGAAGAGGGGTCCTCAAAGCCGCTGCGTCTGTGCAATAGAGAGGGCTGAAAGTAGCTTTCTCTGCTCCCTTCTCTGCTGCCTTAAAGGCCTCTCAAAATTTTCTTCTCTTCTGCCGATGAAAGTGATATATTCCAGCAACCAGTTGTTTCTACATCCCGTAGTCAACCACACGGCCCTACCTCCAACTACCGGAGTCCGCCATGAACGACGAATCCAGGACAAAGCAGGAACTTATCGAAGAGTTGCAGGAGCTTCGCGTACTGCTCGCAAAGCCGGAGGGTGGCGCTCCTGTCCATCAGGGTGATGGGGCTGCCTTTCAGGTGCTGCTGGAGGGAGCGGCTGGCAAAACCGGCGAATCCTTCTTTGCTGCTGTCGTGAATGCTCTGGCAGCCTGGCTCCATGTCGATTGCGTCATACTTGGAACCCTCAATGACCACGAGACCCTCCAGGCATACACCATGTTTCTCGATGGGCGGGCAGTAGATGGATTTTCCTACCCCTTGGCCGGG
This sequence comes from Thermodesulfobacteriota bacterium, assembly GCA_046753505.1. Classification (GTDB taxonomy): domain Bacteria; phylum Desulfobacterota; class GWC2-55-46; order S146-70; family JAUXIU01; genus JBHHTR01. The sequence goes on along the minus strand of JBHHTR010000099.1, from coordinate 1,350 downwards.
AGCCCCTGTGAGAAGGCGACTCATACCGGCTACTGTGTATTTCCCGAAGGCGTCACCGCGCAATTTCCGGATGATCGTGACCTCCAGGAGCTGGGGGCGGAGGGGTATGTCGGGATACCGCTGAGGGATAAGCAACACCACCTCATCGGTATCCTCTGCGCCATCAGCCGCACCAGGCTCACCCTTCCGGCAAAGAGCCGTGAAGTGTTCGAGATTATCGCCGCCAGGGCAGCGTCGGAGTTGGAGCGCAAGGCGGCGGAAGAGGCTCTCCAAAGCAGCGAGGAGAGATACAGGGAGGTCGTCGAGTTATCTACAGAGGCCATCATAAGCTGCTTGGACGGCAAGACAAGCCTCTGGAACAGGGCGGCGGAGCAGCTGTTCGGCTACACTTCAGAAGAGGCGCTGGGCAGGGATGTGGCCTTTATCATCCCTGAACAGCAACGGGAGGCCCACAAGGCCGCCTGGGAGAAGGTGCGTGACACTGGAGTTCTCAAGTATGGAGGAAAGGTCATTCTCCTTGAGGGACTGAGAAAGGACGGCGTGATCTTCCCGATAGAGATATCCTTCTCTGCCCGTCAGGATAGTGGCAAGTTGTGTTGCACGGTCATCATCAGAGACATTACACATCGCAGGCGGACAGAAGAGGCGCTCCGTAACCTTGCAAAGGTATTTTCAGAGAGCGTTACCCCCACCGTGATAGAGGATATGAACGGTATTATTTGCGACGCAAACGACGCGGCGGTCGCCGTATACGGCTGGAGCCGCGATGAACTGATAGGCTCGCCTATCAAAAAACTCGTCCCTGCTGATCTGCAGGAGGAGCAGGGCTCTGCTCTCCATGAACGGTGCAGGAGCGGAGCACTGGTAAGGGATGTGGAGGGAGTCCGAATACATAAAGACGGAACGCCTATCCCCGTACTGCTCACTCTATCCCTCTTGACCGATGATAAGAATAACCCCACAGGGATAGTAACCCACGCGACGGACATCACATATAGAAAAAAAGCCGAAGAAGCGAGGGAACTTCTCCACTCCCAGCTCCTCCAGGCCCAGAAGGTTGAGGCCATCGGCACACTGGCAGGCGGAGTAGCCCATGACTTCAATAACCTCTTGACCGCCATCATGGGCAATGCCGACCTGGCGCTGATGAATATCAATAAAGAAGAGTCGCTAAGCCGGAATCTGGCCAACATTAAGGACGCCGGCACACGCGCCGCCGCCCTTACCCGCCAGCTCCTTCTCTACAGCCGCAAGCAGTCGCTGATGATCACCACATTCAATATCAATGACGTCGTGCAAAACATATTGGAAATGCTCCGCCGCTTGATTGGTGAGGATATTGCCATAGAT
>JBHHTR010000098.1:0-8710 GCA_046753505.1 Thermodesulfobacteriota bacterium | reverse complement strand
AGTGGAAGAGAGTATTGGAAAAAATCCACAGATATTGAGTTCCGGCGAGCAGCCACCCGAGTTTTATGACAATCTCTGGAAGACGATCACATCAGGAAAGGAGTGGTACGGAGAGTTTCATAACAAGAAGAAAGATGGGGGCCTCTACTGGGAAAAGGCAGTCATAGCGCCTGTCATTGATGCTCGTGGGAAGATCACACACTACATCGCCGTCAAGGAAGATATAACGGAGCTTAAGGCGATGGCGGCAGAGCGCAAGATGCTCAACAACCAACTCCTCCAGGCCCAGAAGATGGAGGCCGTAGGCAGTCTGGCCGGAGGGATCGCCCACGATTTTAATAATATATTGACCACCATCATCGGCTACTCTGAAATGACCATGAGGAAGGCAGATAAATCTACCCCTCTCTTCCGGAACTTAACACAAATCAACAATGCCGGACAGCAGGCCGCCAGGTTGACCCGTCAGCTCCTTCTCTACAGCCGTAAGCAGCCTATGACCCTCACCATATTTGACATCAATCATACGATTGAAAACATGTTGAAAATGCTCCGTCGCCTGACAGGAGAGGACGTCACCATAGATACTGCACTTCACCCCGATATCGGCCAGATAAAGGGCGATGTCGGAAACATAGAACAGGTGATCATGAACCTTATCATTAACGGAAGGGACGCCATGCCCGATGGGGGACGCATCTCCATAAGCACTGCGGAGGTGGTGATAGACAATGAACGCTGCAAGGTTATCCCTTTTGCCGCTGTCGGCACGTTTATCGTACTCTCCGTTACAGATAGCGGAACAGGCATGAGTGAAGAGACCCTTGAACGCATCTTCGAGCCCTTTTACACCACCAAGGGTATGGGCAGGGGAACCGGTCTCGGCATGTCCGTTGTCTACGGCATCGTCAAAAAACACGGGGGATGGATTAACGTTGAGAGTAAAGCGGGAGAAGGCGCCACCTTCAAGGTCTATTTCCCGGCCTATACTGAAACAGTTGAGGCGGCGGCGCGTAAGACACTCAACGCAGAGGAGAGTCGCGGCAAGGGCGAACGTATTCTGCTGGTAGAGGATGAAGAGGGGGTACGTGAGTTCAGTGAAAAGGTTCTTGAAGATAGTGGCTACGTTATATTCACGGCTGGGAGCGCCGAAGAGGCGTTTTCAATCTTTGAGAGAGAGGAGGGCCGTTTCAACCTGATCTTCAGCGACGTCATACTCCCCGATAAGAACGGCACCGTACTGGTTGACGAGCTCATAGCACTCCAACCTGACCTGAAAGTAGTGATGACCAGCGGCTATGCGAGTGAAAAGTCAAAATGGTCAGTCATAGAGGAGAGAGGTTTTCCCTTTCTGCAAAAACCGTATACAACAGAAGTGCTCCTTAAAACCATTAAGGCGGCCTTAAACCTTTAACCCCCTCTATTCAATCCACAAATGTCCGTGCGCCCTCGTTTCTTCTTGAATCCGCCAGGGCATTTGTTGTCGGTTGGTCGTATCCACTGGTACGGCACGCCTGCCAATAATCGCCGGGATATCCAACCTCTACGCCTCTCTGTGCGTGTCCGCAAACAGGCGATTATCGTTACAATGCATGAATAAAGCGGTTATCTTTGTGGTCACAATGTTTTTGCAGTTGAATCACGGTCGTTTTCTGTCACTTCATTAACACAGCAAAAGATTAGAGTGGCGATTATTCTATTTCTCCTGCTCACGATCGTTATGCAGTTTCATCTTTTGGACCAATCCAAAAGAAAGGATTATAAGCAACTTCCCATAGGTGGCCATCTGGATCTTTAAAGTAACCTGAATAGCCGCCCCAGGAAGTTTTCCGTGCGGCCTTAGAAAGTGTTGCGCCAGCAGACAAGGCTTGTTCAATTGTTTGATCTGCCTCAGCTTCTGACGCTACGTTATGTGCAAGAGCAAACCCATTAAAACCGCTGCCATCCGACGAAACCGAAGCATCCTCCGCAAGAGATTCGCGACCGTGCAAGCCTAACCAACTGCCATTGAGGGTAAAGAATGCGACTTCAGGCGGCGATTCCATCTTGGGAAAACCCAATCCATCTTTATAGAATTTCACAGATTCCTCTAAACTTTTAACGCCTAAAGTAATCATGCTGATTCTAGGCTTCATACTTGACTCCAGTTTTTGTTGCATAACGTTTCGGTTTTTTATCTTAGTTGACTCAAAATAGCAGACCTGAGTTCAGCGTCTTTATTAATGTTTCTCTTGACCCACTTTTCGCCGTTAAAAATCTCACATTTACCCCGCATTCTAACTTGATCTCTATATGCTCTTAATAAAATAGAAAGCACCTTAACCTTGCTATCGCCTTGTTCCCGTTTGTCTTCAAATGCCGATTTAAATGTTCTTTGAATTTTTTGTTCTGTATTGCCTCTTGACAATGTCCCCGTTCTAGCTTGAGTGGTATCTTTGTAAAAGTGAATTAAATAACCTGTGTTTTTGACATTGCCGAGTTTGTGCAAATCTTTTTTAAGATGGTTTTCTGTATCTGTTGTCTTCTCTGTTCCTAATTCAAATGCATATTCTGGAGTAAGGTATTTCTTGTTACAGGTTAAATTGACATCATTGATATCTTTAACATCTTCTTCTCTAAATATAACAATATCGATACGACGTCCTGAACCCCCGCCATACTCTCTGTGAATTAATGATGTTGTAAATCTAGCTTTTGAGTTTTTCCCTTTTTTAACAGAGGTAGGATAAAGGCGTTGTAATACAGGAGTAGCTCTGAGGTTCTCTGCAAGCAACTGTTGAACATCAGCCTCAGAGAAATAAATCAAAGGTTCTTTAATGATTTGAATACAAGTTTTCACAATAGCTTTTTCAATCTGAGATTTGAGATCCATATTAATCCTCTAATACTCCTCCAGACCAATTGTCAGCATACTGTAAAAGACGTGTTAGTCGAGTTTCTTTATGTGCTACAGATACATTTTCATTTATATATTGTCCATCGTGATATCGGATCGCCTGAGCTTCTTCATCACTCAAAGGAATATATTGTGCAACAAGGAATAGACTACGAGTTGCAATATCAAGATGTACGAGGTTCTGGTTTATAATATAGTTAATTCCTTTATTCTTCACATGCCATTTGCTTGGGTTGGGCATGTAATAGGGTTGATCTGGCATTCCGACTTTTCCAACATCATGGAATAAGCCCGCAATAATACAACTCTCCTCCTCTATATCCGGAGCCAATATTTGCCTTAACTGTAATAATGTTGAAGCTACATTGACAGAGTGTGCTAAAAGACCCCCTTCATAGGCTAAATGAAACCTAGTTGATGCTGGAGAAGTGATCCAAGATGTTTGTTCACGGAGGAAAGTATCAAATATGATTCCTTCTTCTTTTCGTCTGCTGAATTTATTAATAAGCAACTCATAATTATCTAAAACAGTCATCTTATCCCTCCCACTTTATACCGAACAATAAATAGACGGATCGGCATAAGAACACTTCCTCTGACCTCGCAAACCATCAACTGGGCTGCAAGTGGTTGGCCGTTCACTTTTGAGATGTGTTGTTCACCCACCATATCATGATGGAAAAAACTATCGTTTTAGCGATAGGTTCGTGGCCTATCAATACTGATGAACTCGTAAAAAGTCGTGTGATGGCTAAGTAAGAATTTCGATATACTGAGGAGCAGCGGTTTTTCAGGCACGAAGGCATACATATGGTATGTCGAGTGTCTGAAGAATTGCTGCGACGCTGTAGATCGGACTTATTACGACGCCATCAATACTATATCCGGGTAGTCGGCATATCAACTGCAAATACCCTGCGCCTCTTGCCCGGCATTTGTGAAAGTGGTATAGTACCGATATTCTACACTATCATCATTACAAACAATGAGGGGTCGTCCCCTTTGAAAAGAAAGGTTGAGATATGAAAGAGACAAGCGATTTAACCAACGCGCAGATAGACCGTTACAGCAGACACCTCCTCCTCCCGGAGGTCGGGTTGGAGGGACAGAAGAAGATATGCAACGCCTCTGTCCTCTGCATCGGGGCCGGGGGGCTCGGTTCGCCACTCGCCCTCTATCTTGCTGCCGCCGGTATCGGGAAGCTGGGGCTCATTGACTTTGATGTCGTCGAGCGAAGCAATCTCCAGCGCCAGATACTCCACGGTGACGAGTGGGTCGGGAAGTCGAAGATCGAGTCGGCAAAGAGCCGTATCGCATCGCTCAATCCAGAGGTCGAGGTTGTCCTTTACGACGCCCGCCTGACGAGCGGGAACGCAATGGATATCTTCAGGGGGTACGATGTCATCGCCGACGGCACCGATAACTTCGCCACACGATATCTCACCAACGACGCCTGTGTCCTCCTCGGCATACCTAACGCCTACGGGAGCATATTCAGGTTTGAGGGGCAGGCCTCGGTCTTCGATTCCACCACCGGACCGTGCTACCGGTGCCTCTATCCGTCACCCCCTCCACCGGGAGAGGTGCCGAGTTGCGCCGAAGGGGGTGTCCTCGGTGTACTCCCCGGCATTGTAGGAACTATCCAGGCAACGGAGACTCTCAAGATAATCCTGGGAGAGGGGAGAACACTCGTCGGAAGACTGCTCACCTTCAACGCCCTGGACATGAAGTTCCGGGAGTTGAGGCTCAGGAAATCGCCCGATTGCCCCATATGCAGCGACAGGGCCACCATCACAGAGCTTATCGACTACGATGAGTTCTGCGGCATCGGCAGAGGGACTGAGAAAGAGGAGGAGAGTTTGGAGATCACACCACGGGAGGTCAGTGAGATGCTGGGCAGGGGGCGCCCCTTCAAACTGATTGACGTGCGGGGAGAGGGGGAGTACGAGATATGCAAGATCGAAGGGTCAACCCTCATGCCCCTCGATGAGTTAAAGGATCTGCTCCACACCCTTGACCCTGATGATGAGATCGTAGCCTACTGTCACCACGGAATGCGGAGCCTCAAGGCGTTACGGTTGATGAAGGAGATGGGCTTTACAAATGTGAAGAGTATGGCGGGGGGAATAGATCTATGGGCCGTGGAGATCGACACGAGCCTACCACGGTATTAGTTATAAGTTTGCGTTACGATGGATGAATAATTCATGGTGTGGCAAAAGGCGTGAATGGGAAGGCTAATAGCTTCTTTCAACTACGTACTCCGCCACCGCCGCCAGCGCCGCCCGTTCGATATTCGGTTCAAATAGATCGAGCTGCTTGCCAGCATCCGACACATACCGTCTCGCCATCTCTACGGTATAGGCAATCCCGTCGTGCCTCTTGATCAGCTCTGTCACCGACGCGAGCTGGTCGTCAATGATCTCATCCCCCTCGATAACCTCACGGACCATCTCCTGCTCGGCGGGTGATGAACCCTCCAGCGCGTGAATGAGTGGGAGGGTCATCTTCCCCTCCTTAAGGTCGTTACCGACCGCCTTGCCGAGATCTTCATCGTTGGAGATATAGTCGAGACAGTCGTCCATCAACTGAAAGGCTATACCGAGATTCATGCCGTACTCGGCAAGGGCGTCCTCCCTCTCCTTTGAAACGCCGGCAAGGATCCCGCCCACCTGACATGCGGCTGAGATGAGAACGGCCGTCTTGTTCTTCACTACGTTAAGGTACTCCTCCTCGGTCGTCTCCACATCGCTGTTTTTCAGGAGTTGGAGGATCTCCCCCTCCGCCATAAGGGTCGTCGTCCAGGAGAGGACACGCAATACATCCATGCTCCCACTCTTTACCATAGTGTGGAACGACTTTGAAAAGAGGTAGTCGCCAACCAGGATGCTAGCCTCATTCCCCCACAGGGCATTCGCCGAGGTAGAACCCCTCCTGAGCTTCGCGTTATCGACAACATCGTCGTGGAGGAGCGTTGCGGTGTGGATGAACTCGACAACCGCCGCAAGGGGGGTATGTTCACGACCGTCATAACCGCAGAGCCTGGCCGAAAGGAGCAGAAGGGATGGACGAAACCGCTTACCACCACTGCTGAGGATGTACTCCCCCACCTTTCTGACGAGATATACCTGTGAGTCGAGGTTCTTTTTGAACTCCAGGTCTACCTGTTCCAGTTCAGTTTTTATAAGGTCAAAGGCCTCTTGTATCTGCACGTTACCCTCCTTGCAGGATGGTACCCCATCTCCGTGATAAGTGTCAAAGAAAAATGCGCTTTTTTCATGGCAGGGACGGCTTTACAGCACGCACAGCTCTTTAATGAGGCACTCCAGACACTTTGCCGGATCCCGCCTCTTCGGGCAGTAGTCGAGGATGCCGAGACGGGAGAGGGCGAAGTCGTACTTTACGGGATCTGCAGGATCAAGTCTTGCGAGGTTTGCCGTTATCTCCTCCGCCATCCTCCAGTCGGGGCTCCTCCGCGTGGTGAGGCCTATGTTCTGTGAGATCCGTGCGATATGTGTATCGAGGGGAATGATGAGTGTAGCAGGATCGACTGCACGCCACAGCCCCATATCGATGGTGTCGCCCCGGCGGACCATCCATCGGAGGTAGAGATTGAGCCGCTTGCAGGGGCTTCCATTCTGTGGTGATGGAAAGAAGAAACGGACACCGGCCTTCTCCGGCAGTTGTCTCACCCCGAAGATCTGTTTTGAATCGAGGTCAAGGGCCGCCGCAGTAAAACGGGTGAGGGCGCCTTTGATACTCCCCTCGCCGTGGTCAACCCCCTTCATGAAAAAGGCGCCAATACTCCCCGACTCTTCGATCATCTGCCGCGCAAAGGAGATGAGGCACGCCACATCCTCACCGGAGTTGAAACGGTGGACGAAACCGCTGAATCTCTTCAGATCCCGTTTGGGGCTGAAATTCATGGTGAAGGCGTAGGGAGACCAATCCATGATCTCCATAACCCTGTCGATGCTTTTTTTTATCTGATCGACCCTGCCGTAGGCGAGTGATGAGGCTATGAGTCCGGCAATCTCCTGGTCCCTTGGCTCGGTAAAACGATGGACAAATTCGAGGGGATCCGGTGAGATGGAGTCCCTGTCGAATGTCGCGTAGAGTCTGTCGAGGATGCCCTTAAGCCCTCTCATCTCCTCGTGCTCACAAAAGCTCCCATCCGTCTTGTCCCCTGTCGTAACGGATGGTGTAGAGTTGACCGTCATCACCATTTATCTTGAAGTAGTCGTACTCCTCACCGCGCCACATCTCGACTATCTCCTCTGCCTCAATTTTTCTCCCTGCAACGGTAAAGGTCTTCGGTCTCTCATTAGCCTTGAAGCCAGAATAGGCTTCAACCTCAATCTCCTCCCCCGTCTTCAACAAGCCGCCTATCCTCACATCTCAATGATGAGGGGAAGGATAATCGGGCGCCTTTCGAGGGCCCTGTTGAAGAAGCGCCTGAGGGCTCTCCTCACCTCCTCTTTGACCTCCAGCGCCTCGCCCTTCGCCTCAACATTTACCTTTGAAAGGGTGTCGAGAACCGCCTCCTTTGCCCCATCGAGGAGGTGGGCGCTATCCTCCTCAAAGACGAGGCCCTTCGTAATAATTTCGGGGCCGAAGATGACCTCCCCGCTCTTTTCGTTGAGGCCGATGAGGGCGATGACCATACCGTCCTGAGAGAGGTGCTTCCTCTCCCTGAGAACCATATTGCCAACATCCCCCACCCCCTTCCCATCGACAAATATCTTTCCAGCGCTCACCCTCCCCGCAAGGCTGATCCTCTCTGCCGTCACCTCTACGATATCGCCATCCTCGGCAAGGACGATATTTTCATCGACGATCCCCATCTTCCGGGCAAGGTGGGTATGCTTCACGAGGTGGCGACACTCACCGTGAACCGGAACGAAACAGGCGGGCTTGACGAGGTTCATCATGATCTTCAACTCCTCCTGACTCGCATGGCCGGAAACGTGTATCTCCGATACCTTCTCGTAAATTACCTCGGCCCCCCTACGGTAGAGGTGGTTCATCATCGTCGATATGGCCTTCTCGTTGCCGGGGATGAACCTCGATGAGAGGATGACAGTATCTCCCTTCAAGATCTTTATCTGCTTGTGGTCATCCATCGCCATCCTGGTGAGGGCGCTCATGGGTTCACCCTGACTGCCGGTGGTGAGCAGAACCGCCTCGTTGGGGGCAATGGTGTTCAGCTCCTTGAAATCCATGATGAGTCCGTCGGGAACCTTGAGGTAGCCCAGCTCTCTGGCGATCCTCGCGTTGTTGACCATGCTCCTCCCGTTCAGTATGACCTTCTTCCCGCACTTCGCCGCCACATCCATGACCTGCTGGACCCGGTGTATATTGGACGAGAAGGCGGCGACGATTATCCTCCCCCGGCTTACTCGGAAGATATCCTCGAAGGTTGCGCCCACCTCCCTCTCCGATACGGTGAAGCCGGTCCTCTCAACGTTGGTTGAGTCGGAGAGGAGGAGACGGACGCCCCTCTCGCCGTACTCGGCAAATCGCGCGTAGTCTAGGATCTCCCCGTCTACGGGGGTCTGGTCTAGCTTGAAGTCTCCCGTATGAATGATAACCCCCACCGGTGTGGTAATGGCAAGGGCTGTCCCGTCCACAATGGAGTGGCAGACACGGATGAACTCGACATCAAAAGGGCCTATCGATACCTTGTCACGGGGCTTTACCTTCCTGAACTCCGTTGTAGAGTCGAGGCCGAACTCCTTGAGCTTCTCCCGTATGAGACCTAGGGTCAGTCCCGTTCCGTAGACCGGCGCCTTAATCTCTCCCAGGATAAAGGGC
>JBHHTR010000097.1:0-8744 GCA_046753505.1 Thermodesulfobacteriota bacterium | reverse complement strand
GGCATAGCCTTTGCCTCTCTCCCCAGCATAGCTGGGGGTTTAGCGCTGTAATTATCGACACAGTACAATGCGATAATGTGCATCGCCGCTTCTTAATCTTGTGATCGCTTCGTTGATGTCATCAAAGCTGAATTTTTCAATGACGGGCTTGATGCTGTGGCGGTCGGCGAACTCCAGCATTTCCACAATGGTGGCGGGGCTGCCAACCGGAGAACCCGAGACCGAACGTTGACCCATGATGAGTGAAAATACATTGATATTGAGTGGAGATAGAGTCGCACCGACAAAGTGTAGCCGTCCGCAGGGAGTGAGGGTGGCAAGGTAACGATTCCAGTCGAGCTTAACGTTGACCGTAGAGATAATGAGGTCAAAGGTGCCTGCTGCCGAGTCGATCTCTTGCGGGTATCGTGAGTTCAGCGTGTGGTGGGCGCCCAGGCGGAGGGCATCCTCCTTTTTGGTTTCACTGGAGGTAAAGGCCGTCACTTCGCAGCCCCATGCATTGAGAAATTGTAACGCCATGTGGCCCAGACCGCCGATGCCGATCACAGCAACCTTGTCTGTGGGTTTGACATCAAACTGGACAAGGGGATTAAATACGGTAACCCCGCCGCAAAATAGCGGACCGGCGGATTCCAGATCAATGCCGACAGGAATAGGTACCACACTGTTGGCGGCGGCCCGCACCTTATCGGCAAAACCACCATGATGTCCAATGATAGTTGCCTGAGCATCGGCACACAAGTTGTGGTCGCCTGCGCCGCACAGCGAACATTCATTGCAGTAGCCTGAATGCCAGCCAAGGCCGACTGTTTGACCGATGGTGAGGTGCTTCACCTCCTCCCCAAGTGCAGCAATTTTTCCTACCACTTCGTGGCCTGGAACGACCGGGTATTGGGTAATGCGCCAACTATTGTCGAGTATACTCAGATCACTGTGGCAGAGCCCACAATAACTAACATCTATTTCAACCTCATCGGGTTTTAATGAACCTGGGTCGTACTCGAACGGTTTAAGTTCCCCCTTCGATTCAAACGCTGCAAAGGCTTTTATCATTTTGTTGCTCCTTACACTCGTAATAAGGTTAAGTTTCGTTGCACTATTCCCCCCCCTTACCCAAGAGGGCGCATCTCGACCTCCTGGTTGCTCCTGACTACGATCATGCTGTTCGGGGAGACGGGCTCCCACCCCTTATCGCCGCTCAACGGCTCGGACGCAATAAGCACTGCCCCCCCTCCGTCAGCCGCCTCATTCATGCGGCACCGCCCTTCATCACAGCTATAGCCTTTACCGGTATGGAGATAGAGGGAGTTCGCCCTTTCACTACTCCGGCTGACATAACGTGAGACTGCCGCGCTCTGACCGTCAGTGACAGCGAGGTTCAGAAGTGACAACTCATCTACCCCCGCCTCGTCCGTTATCTCTCTCACCGCTGCAATCGTCTCTGTAAGGGCGTCCGCCATCGCCTCACACCGATCGCGCCCATCGGCAACGCGCCAGTAGATATCAAGGAAGAGGGCGAAGAGGTGTTCTGAATCGGTGGAGCCGGAGATGATATCGAAGGCCCTGTCGGAGAGACGGGAGAGGAAGGTGCGGCGTATCTCATGGAAGCCGCCGATCCTTCCATTGTGCATGAAGGAGAAGGGGCCCCAGGTGAAGGGGTGGCAGTTTAGCTGGATGACGGGAAGCCCAGGCGACGCCGCCCTGACGTGGGCGAGGATGCAGGAGCTGCGCGTCACCCGCGCCAGGTTCAGGAGATTGAGGTTGTTCCAGGCAGGAGTGATGTCTTTAAAGAGGGCCGGCTCTTCGGTCATCTCCGGCACATACCAGGCGAGGCCGAAGCCGTCGCCGTTGAGCGGCTCCTTCCGCTCATGACTGTGAAAGCTCTGGTGGATGATGGAGTTGACCGGTTCGGTCACGAGGGAGCCTACGGTAATCTCACTTCCAAGGTAGAGGACAAAACGGCACATTGGCATCTCACCTTTTCGGATTATCGGGAATAGTCACGATTCTACGACTTCCCACTACTCAGTCCGTAAATCCTAGACAGTTCCCTTTTAGGGCAGGTTGAAGGGGAAGCCCCTCTCCGTTTCCGCCGCACGGAGGAGCCTCTTGCAGTATTTCAACTCTGCCCCGAAGGAGAAGGTCTCTGCCCTCTTGAGGGCTCTTTCGAAGAGGGTTGTCGCCCGCCTTTTCCTCCCTTTCAGGTAGGCGAGTTCGCCAAGGGCAAGGTCACAGTAGACGAGACCCCGCTCATCACCGGTCTTCTTGAAGAGCTTCTCCGCCTCCCTGAAATCACTGTCGGCCTTCTCAAGTTGGTCGACCATCTTGAAGGCACTTCCTTCACCCCATAGTGTGTAGGCATAGCTTACCCGGTCGCCTATCTTCCTATAGTTGGACTTTGCCTTTTTGAAATATTCAAAGGCGCCCTTAAAGTCACCCTTCATCCGTTTTGCATTGGCGAGGCCGCAGTAGGAGTAGGCCACCCCGAAGGTATCTTTGAGCGCAACAAAGCTCTTGTTCGCTCTGGTGTAGTAGCGGAGGGAGGCGGCGACATCACCAGTCATCCTAGATGCGCCGCCGAGACCGCAGAGGCAATATCCGACCCCCGCTTTATCACCGAGTTTCCTGAAGAGAAGGAGGGCTGCGTCGAAGCTCTTCAGCGCTCTCCCCAGACTGCCCTGTATCCGGTAGGCACCGCCCCTCGACCAGATGGTGAAGGCAAGCCCCTGGCGGTCGTCCCACCTCTTGTAAATCTTCTCTACCTTTCTGAGGATTGTAATCGCCGAGCGGTGGTCTCCGGTAGCCCTGAAGGTCAACCCGAGGCCAACGAGTGCGTCGGTAGCGGTCGCTTCATCGTCGAGTTGCTCTGCCATGCCGCACGCCTCTTCGTAGCTGATGAGGGCCTTGTCGTAGTCGCCCGTCATACGGTAGCAGTCGCCGAGAGCCATGAGGCATGAGAGGGTCAATTCACGATCACCTCTTGAGAGGCTCTTCGCCTGCTTGTAGAGAGGCACCGCCTCAAGAAACTTTGACTGTCCCCTCTTTTTTTCCGCCTCTTGAAAGAGGCTCTTCCTGTCGTGAATAGCCATAACTTCCCTTTCCCAACCTCCCCTTATAAATTGGTTTTCAGCCGTAAATTGTGCGCCACATCAGTGTTCAGTTAAGTTGATCGGCAGAGACGAATGAGTGCGTAATATTATGCCACTTCCAGGTAGATGTCCAGATTAAAGAGTGCTTAGTATGGGCCGGGCGCAAGAACATCTGTCCACTATTTAATGGAACAACAAGGAAAATGCCTGCCTCACACAAAGCCGCAAAGAGCGCCAAGTTAGAGAGGAAATAACTCAGCCCTCTGTTATATTCAATGCTACTTTCCTTTGTGCCTCTGTGAGCTTTGTGTGAGGATATGGTCATAGAACGATCATTATATCAATGTTGTGCTACGAGGCTCACCGCTTTTTATGATTAATGCAGGTTAGACATAGATTGCCTTTTTCTCTCTGTTCTCCATGGCAACCCATAGGGCGAGGTAGTCTCTGATATGGCGGGTGATGAGGAAGTTTTGCCGTATGTGCTCCTTTCCGGCCACCCCCATCCTTTGTGCCCAATCCGGGTTATGAAGGAGTTGGCGTATCTTGTAGGCTGTCCCCTCGATTGAATGGACAAGGCAGCCGGTCACACCATCTATCACCTGAAGGGGGATGCCGCCAACCGCCGAAGCGATGACCGGCTTCTCCTTCCAGAGGGCCTCAGCGACCACGAGACCGAACCCCTCCCTCGTTGACTTCTGTATAACTATATCCGCCGCCCTCTGGAGGGCGTTGATCTCCTTGTGGCTTGAGGGGGGCAGGAGGAGGATATGGATGTCGGGGTCCCCTGATGCGGCCTCCTTAACCCGTTCAAGTACCACTTCACCCTCTGGGTCGTCATCAGCCGTGCCCCCGGCCAGTATTAGCTGGCAGTCCCGATAGCGCTTAACCATCCTGTACGCCTCTATGACGCCCACAGGGTCTTTCCACGGGTCGAAACGTGAAACCTGGAGGAGGATTGGCTTCTTCCTGGGAATATCGAACCGGTCAAGTGATCCCTTTTCCACCGGAATCTCAAAACGGTCGAGAACCTCCTCGATATACTCCTGGGGGAGTTCCATATTTTTCTCGGTCGTTGGATCTATTGAGGGAGGTATCAGGAACTGTGGGATCGATAGCTTACGGGTAAAGCTGGAGACGGAGAAGATAGAAGCGTCATACCTCTCAACAATATCCTTGAGAAAATACCAGACGACCGGGTCGGGGGTAGATACATCGATATGACAGCGCCAGATCCATGTACCCCCCTTTTTCACATCAATCAGCCTGGCTGGCTGGGGGTCGTGTATTACGACACAATCGCCTTCGAGGTCAAGTGTTCTGGCGTTCTGCTCATTAACCTCCTCATATATCTCCCACATCTCCTTGGTAATGGGCTCGCCCTTCCCCTGAAGGGAGTTGTGGAGGTTCTTCGTAAAATCATAAAAGGGAGCGTTCCCCTCTATAACCTCCCACCGAACATCGACGCCAAGCTCCTTGATGAGGGGGATGATACTGTGGAGCAGTTCGGCCACGCCGCCACCTACGGCGGTGGCGTTTACATGGATAAAGGAGCGACCCTTGAGGGGAATGGCAAGACGCTCTATCGCCCTCATCTCTCCCTGTCCGAGAAAGGGCCTGTAAGCGTCCCAACTCACCCCAACCCCTCCGCGATAATCTCCACTATGACCTCCCGAAGTCTATCAAGGTCGTACATGTAGGCATCGAGTCCCCTGATGCGCTCTGCTATATCCTCCCTGCCCATGGTGGTGGCAAGCCACTCGGAAAAATCGTCCTTCTCCCTGCCAAGACGGAGCCTGGCCTCAAAGAAGTGAAAGTAGATACTGCTCCTGTTCACCTGGTTAAGGCACTCCAGAAACCCCTCGATATCTGTAGCCTCATGGTCGGCGGGTAATACGATTGTCACCCCCTCGCAGAAATAAAACTCCCCTCCCGGCAAAACCGGCCTGGGCGGCGGGTTATCCCTCAAATACTCCTCAATGGAGTGTACCGTCTCAGCCCGAAGCTCCTCCACACTGCTGTAGGCGTAGGGGTTAAGATTGGCAAGCCGCTCGGCGAGACTCTTCTCTTCAAGCCACTCAGCAATCCAGACGGCAAAATCGTTGGTATAGTAACTGTGCTGGGGGGTAACCTTCAGAAAGTACTGATGCATGTGATGGAAGACACACTCGGGGCTGACCTGTCTGAGTATCTCCAGGAACTCAATGATATTTGAGGCCCACCGTCCCGTAGACTTCTCAATACCGATGCACTCAAAAAATGTAAAAGGTTTTACCATCGCCCTCCCTTCACACTATTACTCCGCAATCAAAACCAATTACGAAAAACTTATCGTCAATTGCCGGGCCTCTCGATGAAGCCCCTTAAAGTGGCGCCCTTACTTTATGCCACACGGTGGCCTGTTCATAGGCATAGGCAGTGCGCAGAAGTGTGGTTTCGTCAAGTGAAGGAGCGATGAAGTGGAGACCGATGGGCATCTTCTCCGATGAGAAGCCGCAGGGGAGTGAGATGGCCGGTATCCCGGCAAGGTTGGCTGAAATGGTAAAAATATCGGAGAGGTACATCGTGAGGGGGTCGTCTGTCCTCTCGCCAACCCTGAAGGCTGTAGTCGGCGCGGTTGGGGTGACCATGATGTCGCACTCCTTGAATGCCTCGTTGAAATCACGGCTGACAAGGGTCCTTACCTGGGAGGCCTTTTTGTAGTAGGCGTCGTAGTAGCCAGAGGAAAGGGCGTAGGTCCCCAGCATGATCCGCCTTTTTACTTCAGCGCCGAACCCTCCATCACGGGTTTTACAGTACATCTCCACCAGCCCCTTTGCCCCCTCCGCCCTGAAGCCGTACTTCACTCCGTCGTACCGTGCCAGATTGCTGCTCGCCTCGGCTGTGGCAACAAGGTAGTAGACGCTAGTGGCATACCGGGTATTGGGAAGGGAGACATCGACCACCTTCGCCCCCATCTCTTTCAATCTCTCAATGGCGGATCGTACAGCCTCCTCCACATCGCCATCAACGCCATCAATAAAGTACTCACGGGGGATGCCGATCGTCAAGCCGTCAACGCCGTCCTTCATATGCGCCAGGTAGTCGGGGACAGGGGCCTCTATCGAAGTTGAATCGTTGGGATCGTGTCCCGCCATGCACTGAAGAAGAATGGCGGCGTCGGTCACATCCTTCGTCAACGGGCCTGCCTGATCGAGAGAGGAGGCGAAAGCGATCATTCCATACCGTGAGACCCGTCCATAGGTGGGCTTCAGTCCAACGACCCCGCAACACGCCGCAGGCTGACGGATGGAGCCCCCCGTGTCAGTGCCGACAGAGGCGGCGCATTCACCGGCGGCGACCGCAGCAGCAGAGCCGCCGCTCGACCCGCCGGGCACTCTATCGAGCTCCCAGGGGTTGCCAGTCGTAAAGAAGCCCGAGTTCTCCGTTGACGACCCCATAGCAAACTCATCCATGTTGTTCTTGCCGAGGATGACCGCGCCCGACTCTCTCAGCTTTGTTACTACTGTGGCATCATAGGGTGGGATGTAGTTATCAAGCATCTTCGAGGCGCACGTTGTACGAAGCCCCTTCGTCGAGAAGATATCCTTGACGGCAATGGGAACTCCGGTGAGAGGTGTCACGCCTTTCCCTGACGCAAGCCGTCTGTCGGCCTCCTCAGCCGCTCTCAACGCCCCCTCCCGGTCAACGGTGAGGTACGCCTTCACCCGCTCCTCTACTGCGTCGATCCTCTCCAGAAACGCCTCGGTGGTCCGGCGGGAGGAGAAATCTCCACCCTGGAGCCGTTCACTCAACTCATGTATCGTCAAATTGTGCATCAGACCTTCCCTATTATATTGGGAACCTTAAAGGCGCCCCGCCCCTTATCGGGGGCATTCTGCAAAGCCTCCTCGTGAGGAAGGGACGGTTTCACCGCATCCTCCCTGAAGACACTCCGCAGAGGCACCGTATAGGTTGTCGGCTCGACGCCCTCCGTATCGACCCCGCTCAACTGTTCCACGTAGGCCAGTATCTTCCCTAGCTGTTCCGTATAGAGGGCCTCTTCCTCGCCGGAAAGTTCAAGCCGTGCAAGGGTGGCAACCTTGGCTACATCCTCTCGTGTGATACTCATACAACCTCCTTTAACAGGAAAAAACCGTACCACAGCGCCCTCACTTTTTCAAGATATATGCCCCCGCCCAATATATGCCCCCACCGGCGCCACTCTTTATTTTCCATCTACTATCTGCTACGATTGCTCCTGAGTAGCGGACGTTACACAAATCTTGAGAGGCGATAACTCGATGGCCCTCTGTCGGAAAAGAAGAAACAACAGCGCCACAATTACAAATAGAGCCCTACTGTTCCTCCTTCTCTCCCTCCTTGCAGGGTGTGCCTCCTCCCATTCGGTGAAGGTCGGTTTAATGAGCTATCCCCCCAAGCCTGACAGCTACGATACCCCCATTCTATCCAATATTGACCTCCATGGGGCACACCTCACCATCATCGGCAAGCTCTTTGCCTCACAAGAGGTGATTCTCTCTGAGGCAAATGCCATCCCCGGTGTCGTAGAGAAGATGAAGGAGAAATCGAGGAAACTGGGGGCGGACGCCATAATCAATCTCAAGGTCATGCGAAAGCTTAACTCAATAACTGGCAATTACGTTATCAGCGGAAATGCTGACGCCGTTGTCATAACGCTGCCGAGAGGGAATGTGGAGAAGGAGGCGCCAATACTAAGAAAGCCGACCGAGTACCAGTTGTAAGATAAAGGGCAGCTTCTCATTGGTCGGGCGATATGGCCTTTCCCTGAATATCGCTACAATAGCAGTGAAGAAATAATTAAATAGCGGGGGTATTGGAAATGGATGCTTACGAGAAGTACGAGGAAGATTGTAAAAAGCTGAGAAGCGCCAATGAACGCCTATTAAAGGAGTTTGATGCATGGTTGAAATCATCCGGTTTGTCGGAAAATACGATCAGCAATCATTGTGCAAACATTGATTTCTACATAAATGAATATCTGCTTTATGAAGATGCAACTGAAGCAAAAGATGGTGTTGATGCTGTAGGTATGTTTCTTGGCTATTGGTTCATAAAAAAGTCGCTGTGGGCGAGTAAGTCAAGTATCAAGGGCAACGCAACAAGTTTTAAGAAGTTTTACACCTTCATGTGTGATGAGGGTCTGATAGACAAAGAAGAGCTGACCTATCTAAAGCAGATGATAAAAGAAGATATGCCTGAATGGTTGTCAGCCCTTGAGCGCTATGACGATCTATCCGTTGAAGATGAAGACCTTTGGTAACGTAGGGGCAAACGCCCCTAACGATGTGTCGATACCTTTGGAAAGAAGAGGAAGCATTGGCGCAGATACCGGTAAGGCTCCATGACGTTTGCCTTCACCGTCTCAATCGGGCTGTAACTGGCCGCGTCCGCCTTTGCCTCTCTTGGAGAGCCTGAAAGGAGTCAGCTCTTTCATGGAATGCTAATGATATCACAAGGTTTAAAAAAGAATGGAATATCCCTGCGTTTGTGAAGGCGTCCTTACTAACTGATGGACCACCCAGCATAATGGTACTGTGAGACATCTCATGAGATATACTTAAAAGTTGTGGATGACCGATTAAGTGGCGTATCATGGTGGTTCTGGTAGGAGCCACCATAAACCCTTCAAAG
>JBHHTR010000096.1:0-8761 GCA_046753505.1 Thermodesulfobacteriota bacterium | reverse complement strand
GCAACCTGTGGCCTGAAACGCTCTATCCCCTCAAGCTGGAAGCTGCTCACCTCAAGGATGACCGCCGACCCTCTTCTGCCGGAGAGGAGATATTCGACAAGGGGGGTGCCAATGTTCCCACCCACAAAGACATCCTTCCCCTCCTCGGCAAAGATCTCCCCCAGGAGGGTTGTTGTTGTCGTCTTCCCGTTAGTGCCTGTAACCGCTACGATGGGTATATCGATAAATGAGCTGGCAAGCTCGATCTCACTCATCGTTGCCACACCACCCTCCCGCGCCTCCCTCAGATGACGTAACCCGAAAGGGACACCGGGGCTCACCACGATGAGGTCGGAGGCAAGAAAGCTCTCCATATTATGACTGCCACACTCTACAGCCACCCCCATCTCTGCAAGGGAGTCGAGACCATCTATGAATGCACCCTCCCTGCTGTCCGTCACCGTCACCTGTGCTCCCTTGTCAACGAGGAAACGGGCGGTCGCAAAGCCGGTCCTGCCGAGTCCGACAACGAGGGCCTTTTTATCCTTCAGGTCAATCACTCTTTCCATATCCATTACGTCACTATCTCAGCTTCAGCGTACTGACGGCTATGAGGGCGAGTATGAGCGCGATTATCCAGAACCTGACAATAATCCTCGGCTCCGGCCACCCCTTCAACTCAAAGTGGTGGTGTATTGGCGCCATCATGAGAACCCTCTTCCCTCTGAGCCGGAACGATCCGACCTGGAAAATCACCGAGAGGGCCTCGACAACAAAGATTCCGCCGACAAGAACGAGGAGTATCTCGTGCTTGGTCATGATCGCTACGGTTCCCAGTGCGCCTCCCAGTGAGAGGGAGCCGATATCGCCCATGAAGACCTGGGCGGGGTAGGTGTTGAACCAGAGGAAGCCGAGGCTGGCGCCCACCATTGCGCCCGCGAAGATGGCCAGCTCGCCAACCCCTGGCATATAGATGATCTGGAGGTAGTTGGCTATCTTCACATGACCGGTGATGTAGGCGAGGAGCATGTAGGTGGCGGCGGCGATGAGTATCGGTCCGATTGCTAGACCGTCAAGACCGTCCGTAAGGTTCACCGCATTCGATGAACCAACAATAATGAGGGTTGCGAAGGGTATGAAGAGCCACCCCATATCGATCATCACATCCTTCAGGAAGGGGATGGAGGTTGCAGTGCTGAAGCCGCTGTAGTAGAGGTAGAGGACAACAACGAGAGCTATCGCCACCTGCCATCCGAACTTGTAACGCCCCTTCAGGCCTGCGCTGTCCTGTTTCACGATCTTCTTGTAATCATCAATAAATCCCACCGTTCCCATCGCAACGGTTATGAAGAGGAGGAGCCACACATAGGTGTTGGTCAAGTTCCCCCATAGGAGGGTCGCCCCTACCACAGCGAAGAGGATGAGAGCCCCGCCCATCGTCGGCGTCCCTGCCTTGCTAACATGGCTGGCAGGGCCATCTGCCCGTATGACCTGTCCCACCTGCAACTTGGATAGCCTCCTGATAAGGGGGGGGGCCAGAACAAAGGAGACTACAAGAGCGGTCACCACTGCGTAGATTGCACGGAAGGTGATATACTGAAAGACATTAAAGATCGAGTAGTATTCACTCAGTGGGTATAAAAAATGATAGAGCATGGTTCCTCGCTGTAATCCCCCGCTACTGCCGGACGGACAACCCCTCCTTTAACTTTTCCACAACCTCCTCCATCCTCATCCCCCTCGATCCCTTCACCAGCACCACATCGCCATCAGCAACAATCTCCATCACCGCCCCGACAGCCTCTTCCTTGCTCTCCACCGTGAAGAGAGAGGCCCCATCCATACCCTCTTCCACAGCCCCTTCATGTGCCTCACCCTGGAATTCACCGTAGACGATAAGCTTCTCCACCCCCATTCTTACCGCCAGAGCGCCCATCCTCCTGTGTATATTTCCGGCAATGTCGCCCAACTCAAGCATATCCCCCATGACGGCGATCTTCCTGCCAGGATAGTCGGAGAGGGCTCTGAGAGCCGCCTCCATGGAGTCGGGGTTTGCGTTGTAGGTATCGTTAAGTATGGTAATGGCGCCCACCACTATCGGCTCCATACGGTTCTTCATAGGAATATAACGGGACAACCCCTCGGCTATCTCCTCCCTGTCGCACCCCATGACATGAGCGGTTGCAATCGCCGCCGCCGCGTTGGAGAGTGTGTAGCTGCCTATGCCCCTTACCTCGACCTCTATCTCATCGTCAAAGATGGAGAAGGTGGCGGCCATTCTCTCTGATGCAGCTCCCTTCACCTCAAATCCCTTGAGCGAGACATCGGTCTTCTCCTCAATGCTGTAGGTGATCTGTTGCCTCTTCGATCCGGTAGTCATCTCCACTATCCAGAGGTCATCGAGGTTAATCACCTCGGTGCCATCCTCTTTCAGCGCCTTGAAGAGCTCCCCCTTTGCGGCGGCAACTCTCTGGAAACCGCCGAGGGATGCGATGTGGGATATGCCTATGTTGGTCAGGAGGGCGACGTCGGGCTGTGCTATCTCGACAAGTCGCGTCATCTCTCCACTCTCGCTGATCCCCAACTCGACAACCCCCACCTCGTGGCGCTCCCGAAGGCCAAGGAGCGTCAACGGAAGACCGAGGAGGTTGTTCCTGTTCCCCTCTGTCTTCAAGACCTCCCTCTTAACCCCGAGGATTGCGGCGATCATCTCCTTCGTTGTCGATTTGCCGCAACTCCCGCTTACTGCCGCAAGTGGGATCGGGTGCTGTGCCCGCCACTCCTTAGCCGTATCACCGAGGGCCTTGCGTGTCTCATCTACCGCTATGATGGAGAAATTTCGTGACGAGTCCGTTTCAGATAGAGTCGATAACCCCTTCCACTCCCTGCTGACGACTGCTCCACCAGCCCTCTTTTCGGGAAGGGTCGATACAAAATCGTGCCCGTCAAAGCGGTCACCCGTGACGGCAAAGAAGAGTTCACCCTCGCCGATATCCCTGCTGTCGATAGAGACCCCTGTAAAGGTCGCGCCGCTTTGCCCCGCCTCTCCTGTGACAAGGTGCCCGCCGGTGGCCCTCACAACATCCATGCTACTCAGCTCCATCAATTTCTTCACTACCCCACAGGCTCACCGAGGGTCTTTGCCAGCTCCACCCGGTCATCAAAGGGGAGTCGTCTATCCCCCACTATCTGATAATCCTCATGACCTTTACCCGCGACGAGGATGATATCGTCCCCTTCGGCCAGTTCAACGGCCCGTGCTATCGCCTCGCCCCTGTCGGGAATAACCATATAACCCTTCGAGGCCGGGGTTTCTCCAGCCTCATAGCGCCGTACACCCTCTATCCCGGCCTCTATCTCTGCGATGATCGAAAGGGGCTCCTCTCCCCTCGGATTATCGGAGGTGATGATAGCGAGATCGCTCCATCGGGTGGCGACTGCGCCCATTACTGGCCTCTTCCCTCTGTCCCTGTCGCCACCGCAGCCGAAGATTGTTATGAGCCTCCCCCTCTTGATATCGGCGAGGGTCTTCAGTACCCTCTCCAGCGCGTCACCTGTGTGAGCGTAGTCGACAAATGCCGTAAACCCATAGGGAGTGGGAATCCTCTCCAGCCTCCCTGGGACACGCTCCATTAAGCGTATCCCCTCCTCTATGGCCTCCTTCTTCACCCCTAGAGCAATCCCGCATCCGACGGCGGCCGCGATATTGGCCAGGTTGAATTCACCGATGAGGGGAGAGGAGACGAAGAGCCCACCGACCGGGGTATCGAGTTCCGCCACTATTCCCGCCTCAGTAAAAGCTCTCTCCCCCGCTCTAATTTCGCCGCCATCCCCCGCAAGGGTGTACCGAAGCAGCCTATGGTGGATTCCGTCGGCCAGTTTTCGGCCCCATTGGTCATCAACATTGACCACAGCCCACCCGTCGTCTCCAATGAGGGAATCGAAGAGCCTCGCCTTGCTTGCGCCATAACTCTCCATGGTGCGGTGGTAGTCGAGATGATCCTGAGTCAGGTTGGTAAAGATACCGACATCAAAGTTACAGCCATCAACCCGCCTCTGGGCAAGGGCGTGGGATGAAACCTCCATGACGCAGTGAGTCGCCCCTTCATCAACCATCTCCCGCATATGGCGGTGGAGCTCTATTGCCTCCGGCGTCGTGTGAGATGCCGTGATAGATGTCCCGCCGTGGCGGTACGATATAGTACCCAGGAGGCCGCTCTTCAGACCGGCCTCCTGGAGTATGGAATCGATGAGATAGGTAGTCGTCGTCTTTCCGTTGGTGCCGGTCACACCGATAAGCGAAAGGGCGTCGGCAGGATGACCATAGAATGTATCGGCAACCTTACCGGCGACGGCCCGCGTATCGGGAACAATAATCTGTGTGATGGGGAGAGCAGCGTCGGCCTTCTCGACCAAAGCTGCTACGGCGCCACTCTGGACTGCACTCTCCAAAAAGTCGTGGCCGTCGTAGCGCTCCCCTCTCATGGCTGCAAAGAGGAAGCCTTCCCCCACTGCGCGGGAATCGGCAGTAATGCCTGTCAGAGTAGTCGCGCCGTCTCCGAGGAGGCTAGCATCTTCCAGAACAGTTACGATACTACTCACCATAACGTCACCCCAACCACTCTTTGCCATCTTGAAAAATTAACCCTCTCTATTCACAAACACGCCGCCTCTTTGGCTACTGAAATCTCACCTCAACAACACCATCCTGACTGATCTTACTCCCCGCCGAAGGGGCCTGTGAAACGGCCCTGCCGCTCCCTACCACCTTCACCTTCAGCTTCACATCATTGGCAACCCTCAAGACCATCCTCATACTCTTGTCCCTGAAGTTGGGAACCCTCCCATCCACTCTCTCCTGTGCACTGGCCCGAACAACCTCTCTGTTGAGTGAAACAAGCCGTGGGGTGTTCTCCTCATTGCCATTCGGGTAAACCCCCATGTAGGCAAGGCTCTGCTTAACAATCTCCCTGAAGACCGGGGCGGCCACGGTGCTGCCGTAAAAGTCACCGGCTGGCTCATCTATGAGAACCACCACGGCCAAGCGTGGAGATACGGCTGGCGCAAAGCCGAGGAAGGAGCTCACATATTTACCAGAGGCGTAGCCGCCATGAATGAGATCCGGCTTCTGAGCGGTTCCAGTCTTACCGGCAACGTCTATCTCGTCCAGTGCGGCCTTTACCCCAGTGCCGCCCCTCTCCGTCACACTCCTGAGGATGCTCCTTGTCGTAACCATTGTATCCTCTGAAAAGACACGCCTTACAACGGTAGGGTTGTACTCCTTTACCACTTTGCCATCAGGAGCAACGATAGCCTTCGTCAGGTACGGTTTCATCAGGAAACCGCCATTTGCAATCGTAGAAATCCCGTTCACCAGTTGGATCGCCGTTGTAGAAATCCCCTGTCCGAAAGATATGGTCGCCAGAGAGACATCGGATCCCTGAAATTTCCTGACAACACCGGACGCCTCACCTGGAAGGTCGATCCCACTCTTGCTGCCAAAGCCCATATCATCTATATAACGCAGGAACCGTCGCTCTCCCACCTTCTCTCCAAGCTTGATCGCGCAGATATTACTTGAATACTTGATCGTGTTTGCAACGGAGAGCCAGCCGTGCTGCTTCACATCGTGAAATGTTCTGTCGGCCACATCATAGGAGCCGTTCTCACAGAAGAAGATGTCGTTTGGGCCGACAACCCCCTCTTCGAGGGCAGCCGCAAGGAGAAATGCCTTGAAGGTAGAGCCAGGCTCATAGCTGTCGGTAATCGCTCTGTTCCGCCACTCATTCGGCCTGTGGTTCCAGAAGTGGTTTGAATCAAAGGTAGGCGCATTTGCCATCGCCAGCACCTCGCCGCTATTCGGATCCATGACGATTGCTATGCCTGCCTTTGACCCTGTCGCCGCAACAACCTTTGCAAGCTCCCTCTCGGCAATATACTGCACTGTTTTATCGATGGTGAGGACAATGTCATTACCCCTCGGTGATTGAGACTTTTCCAGGCTGTCAAAGAGCATCTCTCGTCCGAGGGCGTCCCTCTCTCCACGAACCGTCACCTCGCCACCAGCGAGGTAACGGTTGTACTTCAGTTCAACCCCCTCAAGGCCCGTTGAGTCCATGCCTACGAATCCGATCAGATTACTCCCTAGTTGCGGCTCCGGATAGAAGCGCCTGCTCTCCTTCAGAAGACCGACACCCCTTACCTTTGCCAAAGCGTGCCTCTCCTCGCCGGTCAGATCGGTCTGCCTCTTTAACCAGACAAACCTCCGCTTTGAGGAAAGCTTCTTCTCGACACTCCGGCGATCCATTGAAAGGATAGGAGATATCATTTCCGCCACGGCCTCCGGGTCGTCTACTCTTGAAGGGTCAGCGTATATCGAATCGGCCTTTACCGTTATGCCAAGTTCGCTGAAATGCCTGTCGTATACCCCGCCCCTCTCTGCAAGGATGTTAATAGTCCTTAAATGCTGGCTATTAGCCCTTGCCTCCAGCCTTCCCTGATGTATCACCTGGAGCTGGAAGGCACGGGCGGTCACGAAGACAAAGAGAACCAGAAAAATGGTGAGAACGGTGAGGATACGCACCCGCAACCACTTCTTGTCCCTATTTTTTATTAATACTCTTCCCATAGTCTCTTTAAAAGCAACACCCGGATGGTTTCATCATTATCTCAGGTTTAACATTGGCGCCCTCGTAAAAAGTCGTGAGATGGCTAAGTAAAAATTGCTACGACGCAGTAGGTCGGACTTTTTACGACCCCATTAACATTGCCCTCCCTATCGAACATAGAGGACCTGCTTCCCCGATGGAGAGACCAGGCCCAGCTCATCCCGCGCTATGCGCTCTATCCTTTGCGGCGACTTGAGGGCAAGCAGGTTTAGCCTGAGCCTCTTGTTCTTCTCCTCAAGCTCGCCTCTCTGCCTGTTGAGCGTGGAAATTTCATAGCTCAGGTTGACAACGGCCAGCCTGCTCCAGAGATGGGTTGACAGGACAGCAATAATCACCACAGCAGCCATGATGGCAATAAAGAGGAAGTGGGTGACATCCGCTATTTTTCTGGCACGTACCCTCTGGAAGTGGAGTGCATCGGTGGCAGAGAATCTTCTTGATGCAGGGTGCGACATTTGGTTACCCCTATCCGGCTATATCACTTCTACAGCTCTAAGCTTTGCGCTCCTGGCACGGGGATTTTCTTCAACCTCCCCCTCTGTGGGAATGAGTGGCTTCCTTGTCAGGAGCTTTGCTGTGCTCCTCTTGTTACAGACACAGTAGGGAATGTCGGAGGGACAGTCACAGCCGGTCGCTAACTCTCTGAATGCCGTCTTAACAATCCGATCCTCAAGGGAGTGAAAAGTGATGACTGCCATCCTGCCGCCGTGGTGGAGGAGAGCGATACCATCATGGAGGGCCGTCTCCAGATTCTCTATCTCACGGTTGACGGCAATCCTCAAGGCCATAAAGCTCTTTGTAGCCGGATTGATGGTGTGGGGATGAAATTTCCTGGGAATGGCGGATGCAATGATATCGGCAAGCTCCTTTGTGGTTCTGATCGGCGACTCCGCCCTTTTCAACACGATTTTCATGGCTATCCTCTTCGCCCACCGTTCATCACCATATTTTCTCACTATATCCCGCAACTCCTCTTCCGGGAGCGTATTAACGAGGTCAAAGGCGGTAGTCGTCCCGCTCCTGTCCATCCTCATGTCAAGTGGCGCGTCATGTCGGAAGCTGAAGCCCCTATCAGGGTCATCGAGATGGCGGGAAGAGACGCCAAGGTCGAGGAGGATACCGTCTACCCTGTCGATTCCAAGATTATCCACCATGCTCTTCATATCAGCAAAGTTCCCCCGCACGAACTCGACCCTCCCGGCCTCTGCCTGGAGTCTCTCCTTTACATACTCCAGCGCCTCTTCATCCCAATCTATCCCGATCAATTTGCCATCGGGGGCACTTGCGGCAAGGATATCTGCGGCATGACCGCCGCCTCCGAGTGTTCCATCAATATAGGTTCCACCTGCCCTGCACCCAAGAAGTCTGACCACTTCAGCAGGCATGACCGAACGGTGATGAAAGTGCACCCTAGAGCCCTATCCGCTCCAGCATATTTCCAATCTCCTCCTGTGAAGAGTTCGCCTCAGCAGCCTGCCACTTCTCTTTGCTCCATATCTCCACCTGCCTGAAGGCGCCGATGAGGATTACATCCCTCTCCAACCCAGCGTACTCCCGCAATGTCTGTGGTATGAGGATCCTGCCCAGCTTATCTATCTGGCAGTCGGTGGCGCTTGAGTAGAAAAATCGCAGGAAGGCCCTTGTATCCTTCTTAAACTCGGGCAAAACGGCTACTCTCTCTTCGAGGGTTTTCCACTCTTCATAGGGGTAGGCAAGGAGGCACCCATCGTAGCTGGTAACAACGAGCCGTTCGTCATACCGCTCTTTGAGAAGTTCCCTGAAGGCTGCCGGAATACTCAGCCTTCCCTTACCATCAATGGTGTGCTCAAACCTGCCTCTGAACACCTCTCACCGCCCCTTTTTATCCCAAGAATTAGCTATTCATACCACTCAATACCACTATATACCACTTCAGGCTAACTATAGTCGTGAGCAGGCCCTTTGTCAAGCAAAATATATGGCGGTCGGGAGATGGTAAAAAGGGGGGAATATGACTATTGAGGTGAACAGGCTGAAGGCGGAAGGGTATTAGAATTTGCAAAAGAAAAATTTCATCCAGTAAAAACTGATATGGCTGTCAATAGTCAAGAGGTAAAGCGCTGCCTTGCCCTTTG
>JBHHTR010000095.1:0-8778 GCA_046753505.1 Thermodesulfobacteriota bacterium | reverse complement strand
AGGAGGGGTGGGCTGCTGGGCCGTTCCCCTCTTGAAGCGCACCTTGCCATCCTCCCGCTCCAGCTCAAATTCAACGATATCGGTATTCTTTATAAAACGAACGATATCCTTAATATCCTTCAGGTTCATCGCGCCTCCTCCAGATTGTTTCAGTCAGTATCATCCCTGCACGACCATTACAAGAGCCTGTACAAGACCTATAAAACGGTCAACTCCTTGCTTCCTGTTGTAAGCACCTCACACCCCGTCTTTGTAACAATAACCATGTCCTCAATCCTGACGCCGCCCCATCCAGGGATGTAGACGCCCGGTTCTACGGTAAAAATCATCCCCTCTGCCAGCACATCGCGGCTAGCGGGTGAGATAGTCGGAGCTTCATGGATCGCAATACCTACGCCGTGGCCAGTGCCGTGGCCAAAGTATTTCCCCATTTTTCTTTTTCTGATCTCGCGCCTTGCCATACCGTCAATATCGGACGCCTTCACTCCCGGTTTCACCCCGTCTATTGCCCTGTCGTGCCCATCTTTCACAATATGATAGATTCTTTTCTGTCTTGTAGTCGGCCTGCCCACGACAAAGGTTCGTGTCTCATCGGAGTTATAGCCTCCAAGAGAGACTCCCATATCTACTATTACAAAGTCCCCCTTCTTAATCACTTTGTCTGAAGCCTTGCCGTGGGGAAGGGCCGCCCTCTCACCAGAGGCCACAATAGTCTCGAAGGCCATATCATCGGCGCCTCCAGCCTTCACCTCCTTCTCAATCATGGAGGCTATCTCTCTCTCGGTGGAGCCGGGGACAATCCTCTCTGCTGCAAGGGCAAAGCCACTGTTTGCCACTTCGATGGCTCTCCTGATGCAGTCAACCTCACGGCGCTCCTTTATGGAGCGAATATTTTTCAGCTCCCGTGAAGTGGAGACAAGCTTAGATCCATCAAGAGCTTCGCTGAGTCGTATAAAGCTATCGTAGGTGAGATCGTCACCCTCAAAACAGAGCCTCTTGACGTCGGCTGTTGCAACCTCTCGGGCAATACCATCTAGTAGATTTTTGACGCAGAGGATACGACAACCTTTGACCTCCTCATCCGCCTGGGTCTCATACCTGGAGTCGGTAAAAAAGAGAGCGCCCTTCGCTGTAACCAGAAGAGCGCCGCTGCTTCCTGTAAATCCTGTCAGATAGCGAACATTCTCCAGACCGGTAAAGAGCGCCCCATCAACGTCCCACGAACGCATCTCCCGGACAATCCTTCTGAGACGTGCCCCTACCTTCAACCTGGAACCGGCTATGACGAGAACTCCTCTTCCAGCAGACTTGCAACAGCTCGCCTGAGCATATACCACCCCTTGCCTGTGTTGGCTCCCGGCTCAAGAATGAGTACGGCAAAATAATCCTCATTGATGATCCGAAAAAGTATTACCATGTCGAGAGCCTTGATAGATATTTCCTCCACTTCACCCAGCTTCAGAATATTTGTCGCCTTTCTAATCTCATCGAGAACCTTGATATACTCTATAACCATACCCTCGACGTCGTAGAGGTTGTCATCTCTCATATAGTTCTGGATAGCGATCCCGTCATTCCCCATGATGGTTCCGGCAACTCCACCGCCATCCTCTACCATCCTCTTTGTAATCTCAAGAAAGCTCAAGCTCTCCTCCCGGAGTGACGTCTATGCCTGCTGGTCAACTCTCTGGCTCTCTCTTCCAGTCTCACTACACCGGCTCTGACAGCATCATTGTCGGGAGACCGCGTTGCAAGAATCTTGTAGATAATAAGGGCGTCTTCCAGGTGTCCCTGGTTCTCCATGAGTTCCGCCATCGTACGGGTGAAGAAGGGGTCCTGCAAACGAGAATCAACTCTCTTTTCATTCATATCCATCATAGCTATGGTGGGATTATCATCCACCTGCATAGCATTTGTCAACATATTCCTACCCTTCCAAATCCACCGTCTCAGCTCGTGTCGTTTGATTTTACGTTCATTTCAGAAACGCCATGATAGGCCACTCAATCTGTGCATCCACAACTTTTGAGTATATCTCGTTCGTCGTTCGTCGCATGGCTGCCCCTTCCCGGAGATAACCATAAACCGGCCTGCCTGTGCCAGCACCACGGCAGACAGGACAACCCATATGCTACAATACCGGACAGTCTACATGTTCGTAAGGCCGTACTGTCCTGCTTTATTCACAAATATGTGCGCGCCATCGCTTGATCCTGCATCCACCAAGGCATTTGTTCGAACTTGGCCGTATCCACTGATACGGTACGCTCTCCAAAAATCGCTGTCAAATCCAACCTCTGCGCGATAATCACGGCCAATCATGAATAATGCGGACTATCTTCACAGCGGGCTATCTTCATGTTGACTATCACACACCAGATATGGTGAAATTAGAAGCATTATGGATAGTCCAATAAATAAGAATCTCCTGGACGCATCAAAAAAGGAGTTCCCATCCCGATTTTACAATGATTTCTTTGTCAGCGAGTTCGGGAGGCTTGAGGGATTGATCTCTGAGCGCTACGGAAGAAGCTACTCGGTTCTTCTCGTTTATCTTGAGGGGTTTGCGGAGTTGAGCGGACAAGTTGAACGACCGCAGACGATTGCGTTTCTCAAAAATCTCATCAGAGTCGTCATTGATGTTGTCAGAACATGCGATGTTGTCGGAATGATACACGGCAAGGGGTTGGTCATAATCCTCCCCGACACCGACTATATCGGTTCGCTGATTACGGTAAGAAAGCTGCGCAAGGCGGTAGAGGCCCTTAAAGCGCAGGAGACAATGCCGCTCTCCATCTCTTTCTCCCACGCATCTTTCCCGAGAGACGCCAACGGCTATGGTGAATTGGTCACTGTTGCCGAAAAGCGGCTTGAAGATTACAGGGGCGGCCTCTACGGCAGAGTCGATCTGGGGGCTAAACTCTTCTGGGAGAATGTCTCCACCCTTTTGAATGAGGAGTTCAACGACCACGCGATCAAGCGTTTTGACATAGGCACTGAGCTGGAGCTTTCCGAATCATTCCGGGAGTTAGTTGCCGCCCTTGTCATGGATGAGGTCGGCCGCACTCCACAGAAGAGCGGGATTCTCTATGTAAGCCCTGGACGCTTTCTAAGTGACAAGACCCTTCAGAGGAGTATGGATGGTATTGGAGAGACAAATACCAAGATATTTATTATAGGTGAAAAGGGAGAGGATAGTGTCAAACTGTCCCATGCCATACAGATCGACCTTACTGATAATCGTTTTCTGGATACATTCTTTATCCTTTTATTAAGAGATGATATCGCCTATGCCTTTATTGCAAGGGAGGGGTGGGGTGGACGTGTGTCGTGTGTTCATGCAACGGAACCGTACCTCATCACCTGTCTCATTGAAAAACTTCAGCGTGACTACTCGCTTCAGGAACAGTTATGACCCCTGATCTTAATACCATCGCTGTTGCGAACAGCGACAAGGATGAAAGGAGGGGGCTCATTGAATACCTGACTGGTGAAGGCCATACGTGTGTCGGTGTGTGCGATGGAGCAGCGGCGATAGAGACGGCGCTGAGAACGGCTCCAGGCATCATCATTCTCGATATCGACATTCCCATCATCGATGCAGAGCAGGTCTACCGGATACTCAGAAATAATCCAAATACAAAAGATGTGTCCTTTCTCTTTATCACAGGCAGGGTTGTTGATATAAAGGATTTCCGGATCGATGCCGACGCCCTCATCCAAAGACCGATAAAGCTTGAAGAGCTCCACGGGATTGTCAATAAACAGTTTCTGAGACTCAAGAAGATCAACGGCGTATCGGGCAGCAGGGAGAGGGGGAAGGAGATAGAGGGCAATCTTTCCCATATGTCGCTGCCTGACATCCTTCAGATGCTACAGGCCAACAGAAAAGAGGGGGTTATCAAGGTTATCTCCGGCGTTTTAAAAGGGACGATAGACATCAAAGGCGGCGAGATATACAATGCCGTTCTCGGTGATACCGAGAAAGAGAAGGCGCTCTTTCGCCTTCTTCAATGGAGAGAGGGCAGCTTTGAATTTGTTCCATTGCCAATAACGATTTCACGGAAGATATTCGACACAATCCATAACCTCCTCATTGAAGGGGCCCGCCACCAGGATGAATTAACAAAAGGAGCCGATGACTTCCCCGCCCCCGATTCACTCCTCACTCTAACGGTAGATATTAAGGCACTGCCAAAGAGGTTGAAGCCAAATATCCATGAGGTCCTATCTCTCGTTGAATACTACCCCAGGGTGGCCGACCTTGTAGACCACTCCTTCCTGCCCGACCTTGAGGTCTATCAAGCGTTAGTGAAAGTTTTGGAAAGGGGATTATTGAAGGAGGATAAGGAGGAGAGGGAGGCAATAGAAACGCCCCTCACTGCACTTCTCAACTCCCCGAAGGCGATACAGATAAGGGAAAAGACACTCAACAGATGGTCGGATATGGCGTCGGTAAATTACGGAAAGGTTCTTATTGCATCTACCGGCGGCTCTCTGATGCCCCAATTTTTGCTGAACTGCAAGGCGCTGCCCTCCTTCTCAATCAATCGTCAACTCCTGACAAGTAGAGTCTATAAGGAGAATCCTTTTGGTGTTCTCGGAAGGTTGATGCTCTACGGAGGGATGGAAATTCTCCTCTATGCCCTCCCTACAGAGGAAGGGATGGGCCCTCTCTGGGAGGCATTCTCTAAAAACGGGATAGGCCTTTTTCTCATTTGGGGTGGAGAGAGCATCGACCACTTGCAAAGGCTCGCGTCTATGAAGGAGACGCTCCTCACAAATAGGCGCATCCCGGTCATGCACGTATGTATTGGAAAGAAGCCGCTTGGCAAAAAGAATGAGACAAAGGCAAGAAAGATACTTGGCATGAAGCGGAATGAACAGATATTCACCCTAGACAGGGAAAAACCGAAGAAGGTACACGACCTCTTTTTTACATACTTTGGAGAGCTTATGAGGGAGGATTATGTATCACCATAGGAGAGATATATGATAGATTTACATTCACACACCTTTTTAAGCGATGGTGTGCTGGTTCCGTCTGAGTTGGTAAGGAGGGCCCAGGTCATGGGGCATGAGGCCATTGCTCTTACAGATCATGTGGACGCCTCAAACCTGGAGTACGTTGTCTCGAAGCTTGTAGAGACAGCCTCGGCCCTTAAAGAGAGTCTCCCCATACAGGTCATTCCCGGGGTAGAGATCACACATGTGCCGCCGTCACAGATTGGAGCTATGATCAGTGAGGCCAGAAGGCTTGGCGCCAGGCTGGTGCTGGTTCACGGGGAGACCATTGTTGAGCCCGTGGCAGAGGGAACCAACAGGGCGGCTATTAAGGGTGGTGTTGACATCCTGGCTCACCCAGGTCTCATCACGCGGCACGATGCAAGGCTGGCGGCGGAACGCGGTGTTATTCTTGAGTTAACCTCCCGCAGAGGGCACAGCATAACCAATGGACATGTTGCGCAAATGGCAAAAAAGCAGAAGGCAAGAATGGTTCTTAATACCGACTCCCATGCACCGTCCGATCTGATCAACGACGATATGGCCAGACGGATCGTTCTGGGCGCAGGCTTAAGCGGCAACGACTATAATAAACTTAAGAAATGTTCTGAAGGTCTGGCGCAAAATGTCTCTATTTAAAGGCTTAATTGCTATGACGCTCCTTTTCTTTCTTGGCTGTGCATCTCCGTCGGTACAGGAGAGCGCCGTGCCGTGGAAGAGCGCCCTCCTGAGTCAGGGGAGGGGCAACGTGTCAGAGGAAGGCGTCGTTCTTCCTTTGAAGCGCAAGGCTGTCCACCATCTATGGAGCTATGCCGGCCTGCTCCATCCGAAGGATCTGATCCTTTCTGCCTCCCCGGTGGTGGATGGAAACATTGCATACGCTGGAAATGACAGCGGACTTCTTTATGCCGTTGATATAGCAAAAGAATCAACGCTTTGGCACATTGATACTGAAGGTCATATAGACACCTCCGCTGCGGTGGATGGAGAGATCCTCTATATCGGAACTGGAGAGGGGATCGTCTATGCACTCGACAGGGGATCCGGTAAAGAGTTGTGGAGATATGAGACGAGAGCCGCCATCTCCTCATCACCCCTTATTGGAGGAGATCTGCTATACGTTGCTTCGGCGGATGACAGGATTTACGCCCTCAATAAGGCTAGCGGGGAGGTACGGTGGCAATATGGAAGGCGAGGGGGGCGGCAGGTTGGAGCCAGGATCATGGCCTCTCCGGCAGGTGATGGAAAGAGGGTATACCACCTCTTTGCGGATGGCCACCTCCTTGCGCTTGATGGAATAACTGGCGCTATTCTCTGGGAAAAGCCTATCTTTAATCCCGCGCTCCTCAATGTGTGGAGGGGACGAAAAACCCCGCTCCTCACCGACAATAGCCTCTTTATCCTGGATGGCAGTGGTTCCGTCCTTCAGCTTGACCGCGAGAGCGGCGAGAAGGTGAGGGGGTTCAGTCAGGCAAGAGCGCTCGATTTTATTGTGAAAAGGGACACCCTCTTCCTTGTCGGTGACAACAGCATAGCGGCAATAGGCATAGAGAGCGGTGACGTGGAATGGCGGCGGGAGATTGAAGGTATCTCGCCCCTTTCACTCTTCGGCGCCGGTGACTATATCTTTCTGCTGTCAAACAGGAGTCGCAAGCCCTTTGGTATTAAACTCTTCGCTCAGAAAAGGGGGCGCATAGAGGCTTTCCACATGAATGATGGAGCGCAATACCGTGTCGATGATTTCAACTCACCGATCTCGGCTAACGGAGTCTTTTCTAACAACCGCCTCCTTGTCGTTGTAGATAAGGGTTTTATGGTCTCCTACTCACCTTGAGTTAGCGCCGCTACAGATGCCGTACAAACTCGATATAGCCGTAATATGGCACATGCATCAGCCATACTACAAAGACCTTGCCTCTGGTGAATATCTCCTTCCCTGGGTGCGGTTGCACGCCATTAAGGACTATTACGATATGCCGCTCCTCCTTGACAACTTTGAGGGCATAAGGCAGACTTTTAATCTTGTCCCATCACTTCTGATACAGCTTGAGGATTATGCCAGTGGAAAGGGAACTGACCTCTTCCTGGAGGTATCCAGAAAACCGGCTGATGATTTGACTGAGGAGGAGAAGGGCTTTATCCTCTCCAATTTTTTTCATGCAAATCGTGAAAACATGATTAAGCCCCTTCCGCGCTACTGGAAGCTGCTTCACAAGCGGGGATTAGACTTTAATGGTGGCTCTGTCGGAGACGTCATGCGGTTTTTTGGGGAGAGCGACTTCAGAGATCTTCAGTTTCTATTTAATCTCTGCTGGTTCGACCCGTCTATCCAGCAATCCGACCCCTTCCTAGCCGCTATGATAAGTAAGGGGAGTATGTTCAGTGAGGGCGAGAAGGAGATACTATTTGAGACCCAGAGAGAGATCATCTCCAGGGTCATACCCAACTACAGGAGGCTTATGGAAGAGGGGAAGGCGGAGTTGACCACCACACCCTTCTACCATCCCATACTGCCCCTTCTCTGTAATACCGATATCGCGGCACAGGCTCTTCCACACGCCACTCTTCCGGCTCCACCCTTTGTTCACCCAGAAGATGGAGAGCTACAGGTAGAGAGGGCGGTAAACTATCACAGGAAGCTCTTTGGGAGGGCCCCCACGGGCATGTGGCCCTCGGAGGGCTCGGTAAGTGAAGAGGCTCTTTCAATTATTGCCTCCAACGGGATAAAGTGGGTTGCGACAGATGAGGAAATTCTGGAGGCAACGACAGGGAAAAGGGTGGAGAGGGGAGGGGATGGCCACCTCAGAAACCCTGAATTCCTCTACAGACCGTACAGCCGTAAAGAAGGCGCACGAGAGATAGCCATACTCTTCAGAGACCATCACCTTTCTGACCGAATCGGCTTTGTCTATCAGCACTGGGACGCGGCTACTGCCGCGAAGGATTTCGTAGAGAGACTCCATCATATAAGGCACTCACTGGGCGCTAAAAACAGGAGTGGTGAATACATTGTGCCGGTCATCCTAGATGGCGAAAACTGCTGGGAACACTACAAAAATGATGGACGGGACTTTCTCGTAGCACTCTATAAGATGATTGAGGGAGACCCCCTTCTTGAGATGGTAACGGTATCGGAGCACCTCAAGGCGCACCCACCCAAAGCTGAGCTGGACGCCATCTTCCCTGGCTCCTGGATCAACCATAATTTCAAGATATGGATTGGACATGAAGAGGACAATCGGGCATGGAAGTACCTCCAGGAGGCAAGAGATGCGCTGGTGACAGCCGAAGAGGGCGGAGAAGTTGGTACAGAAAAACTGCAAAGGGCGTGGGAACACATATATATTGCCGAGGGAAGCGACTGGTGCTGGTGGTATGGCGATGAGAACAGCACGGAAAACGATGGAGATTTCGATCTACTCTTCAGGAAGAATATCATCAACGTCTACAACCAAATCGGCGTTGAAGCACCGTCACATCTCAACACACCTATTATTATCCATAAGGAAGGGGGGGCGGCTCCACCCGCCGATCTCCCCCCATCCCTAATCAACCCTGTAATTGACGGTGAAATAACGAACTATTTCGAATGGCTTGGAGCTCCGCTCCTGAGTCCGGCGAGCAGTGGCGGGGTCATGCAGATGGGTGGAGGCGCTGGTGCAGGTGTCATTAAAGAGGTCTACTACGGTTTTAATACTACAGCCCTCTTCTTCAGGTTCGACTACTTCACACCTGATCAGGCCTCCTCATCGTGGATCTTTACGATTCATTTTG
>JBHHTR010000094.1:0-8956 GCA_046753505.1 Thermodesulfobacteriota bacterium | reverse complement strand
CCTTGCCCTTGGGGAGATTTACTACGGGAGGCGAAGGGTCTTTGAGATAGCCCTTGGTGACGAGAGTGGAATCATGAAAGCAAAGTGGTTCCACTACCGCCTCCCCTACATGAAGAGGAGATACAAGGCTGGGCAGCGGCTCCTCCTCTTCGGTGAGGTAACCTCTTACGGTGGGCAGAAGGAGATTATTCATCCCGATGTTGAGATTATCGAAGTGGGGAAGGATGATCCGTTAGAGATGGAGGGGATTGTCCCCGTCTACTCACAGCTCGATAACCTCCATCAGAAGACGATACGTAAGATAGTGAGGGGGGTTGTCGATGAGTATGCCGACTATGCGGCAGGAGGCACCCCCAGGGAGACGCTGCGCAAACACCGCCTCATGGAGCTGCCGGAGGCGATTCGAAGAATCCACTCTCCTAATGAGGGCGACCGCTTTGGAGAAGAGATGTGGCTGCCGAGGCGGAGCGTAGTCTTTGACGAGTTTTTCTGTCTCGAGGTCGGTCTGGCTCTGAGGAAGGCGGGAGTGGAGAGGGAGCGGGGCATAGCGTTCAAAACCGACTCCCCCCTTGTGGAAAAGCTGCTGGAACAGTTGCCCTTCGCGCTGACGGTTGCCCAGAAGCGGGTGGGGGGGGAGATAGGTCACGACATGGCGTCACCCCACCCGATGAACAGACTCATTCAGGGCGACGTGGGGTCGGGAAAGACGGTAGTTGCCCTTATTGCAGCCCTCATCGCCATCGACAACGGCTATCAGGCGGCAATGATGGCGCCGACGGAGATTCTCGCAGAACAGCACTACCTGACGAGCCGTAGCTACCTCGAACCCATCGGCGTCAAGACGGCCCTCCTGACTAGCTCCCTCACAAAGGGAGAGAAAGCCTCTCGTGCAGAGGAGATAGAGATCGGCGCCGTAAACCTTGTTATAGGCACCCACGCTGTCATCCAGGAGTATGTAAACTTCAAAAAACTCGGTCTGGCAATCATCGACGAGCAGCACCGCTTCGGCGTCATCCAGCGGGCATCACTGAAGAGGAAGGGGATAAATCCCGATATAATTGTCATGACGGCAACCCCCATTCCGAGAACCCTCTCCATGACAATCTTTGGCGACCTCAATATCTCCACGATAGCTGAACTCCCGCCCGGCAGACGGGAGATTAAGACAAAAATCTACAGAGAGAGCGGGCGAGAAAAAGTTTACGACCTCATCAGGAGGGAACTTCTAAAGGGGCGGCAGGCCTATGTCGTCTACCCCCTTGTAGAGGAGTCGGAGGAGATGGATCTCCGCGACGCGACGACGATGAAGGAGCGCCTTGAGCGGGATCTCTTCAGCGACTTCAGCGTGGGGCTCCTCCACGGGAGGATGAAGGGGGGAGAGAAGGAGGCCGTAATGAGACGCTTCAAAGAGGGTGAGGTAGAGCTCCTCGTGGCGACTACGGTTATCGAGGTGGGGATAGACGTGCCGAACGCGACGGTCATGCTCATCGAACACGCCGAGCGATTCGGACTTGCCCAACTCCATCAGTTAAGGGGAAGGGTAGGGCGTGGAGCAGAGAGATCGTACTGTCTCCTCCTTACCGCAGGGAAGGTTTCCGATGTCGCCTACAGACGGCTCAAGGTCATGGAGTCTACCTCGAGCGGTTTTGCCCTGGCAGAGGAGGACCTCCGCCTCAGGGGACCGGGTGACTTCATCGGGAAGCGCCAGTCTGGCCTCCCCGACTTCCGTATTGCAAATCCTCTGGACGACATTAATATCCTCCAGCAGGCGAGAGAGGAGGCATTCAGGGTAGTGGAAAACGACCCCGCTCTTGCGACTTCCAGCCACCAGGTTATACGGGAGGTCGTCAAGGCCCGATGGAGGGGGAGGCTGGAACTGGCGACCGTGGGGTGAGAGCCTACCTAATCATAGTTGAGTCCTCGTTTTCAGTGCGCTGATTGACATGGATAATTTAACTTGTGCCAATTTTGCATATGCTGCATAGCGCACGACCACTCACACACGACGCAATATGTTTTTGCGTTATTCATTCTGGTAATAGGATTTCCGTGACGAACTTATTGATTTATTATACTCAATGTCTTATCGTAATAGACTTTGTGGCGTGGTAATATTCATTATCTGCATCTGCCATGTAGTAGTTTACAGGCCTGCCCCCGTACTTAATTAAGGAAGGTCTGATTTAGTCAGACATGTTCCCGAAATAGAGGGGCTCAAGATGCCTGGTTGAATGGGATACCCTCATCAGCAGTGGGGTTCACCCGGTCACAGTTATGACAGATTGCTTTATTAAATCGTGTAGTGAGGAGTATTATGGCAAAGACCGTCGGAATAGATGAGATCAGGGGCAGGATCGATAGTATCGATGAGGAGGTTCTGGAACTCCTGAACAGGCGGGCCTCCCTTGCCATTGAGGTGGGAAAGGCAAAGGCAAAGGAGAAGAGCGCAATCTACGCCCCCGAGAGGGAGCGGGCCATATACGAGCGGCTAGCGCAGAAGAACAGAGGCCCACTCTCCAATGAGGCTATAAAGAACGTCTTCAGGGAGATTATTTCTGCCTCCCTCTCCCTTGAGAAGCGGCTGACTGTCGCCTTTCTCGGGCCTATGGCCACCTTCACCCATCAGGCGTGTATGAAGCACTTTGGTCTATCCGCTGAGTTTATTCCCAGAAAGGAGATTGCCGACGTCTTTGACGACGTTGAGCGAGGGAGAGTGGAGTACGGTGTCGTTCCCATTGAGAGCACTGCCGAGGGGGCGGTCAGCCATACGCTGGACATGTTCATGACTTACGACCTGAAGGTCTGCGCGGAGATCATGATGGAGGTCTCCTTTGTTCTCCTGAACAGCTCAGGCGCTCTCTCTGATATCAAGAAGATCTATTCCAACCCCCACGCAATAGCGGCGTGCAGAGAGCGATTGAAGAAAGAGCTCTCCGACGTAACGGTGGTTGATGTCTCCTCCACCGCGATGGCGGCTAAACTAGCCTCAGAGGATGGCTCATCTGCCGCAATAGCTAGTGAATCGGCAGCAGAATTATACGACCTCAGGGTGGTGGAGAAGAACATACAGGACCAGCTCAATAACTACACCCGTTTTCTTGTCATAGGTAAAACGATGGCCAAGCGGAGCAGTGAGAACAAGACTTCCATCATGTTTTCGGTTAAAGACTCCCCCGGCATACTCTTCAAGATGTTGGAGCCTTTCGCGCAGCGTGGGGTGAACCTGAGCAAGATAGAGTCGAGGCCCCGGAAGAAGAGGGCGTGGGAGTATATCTTCTTCATAGACATCGATGGCCATATCAGCGATACCAACCTTTCAGATGCGATACAGGAGCTTGAAAAACTCTGTATATTCCTGAAGGTGCTCGGATCGTATCCCAGTGGGTGTTAGGGTTGGACAATTGAACTGCAGGATAGGAACCCGTAGTCGAACCCTTCAGGTTTCGCCCCTTTGCGAAGGTTAAAACCTTCGACTACTGAGACAGACATTTTCCAATGGTGAGAGAAAACATGAATATATCGGTTAAAAAACTTGTTCCACCAGAGATCGCGGCCCTCGTTCCCTACCCGCCCGGTAAGCCGATAGAGGAGGTAGAGCGAGAGTACGGTATCGAGGGCTCTATCAAGCTGGCCTCTAACGAGAATCCTCTCGGCCCGTCGCCGAAGGGTGTGGAGGCTATTTCAGGTGGACTGAAGAGCCTCCACCGCTATCCTGATGGCTCCGGCTACTACCTGAAGAAAAAGTTGTCGAAGCTCCTCGGCGTTGAACCGGAGATGATAATCCTCGGAAATGGGTCGAACGAGATCATCGAGTTTGCCATACGAACCTTCCTCTCTCCAGGTGACGAGGTGGTGATGGCATCACCCTCTTTTGCCGTCTACCCCATTGTTGTCAAAGCGACACGTGGCAAAGCTGTCGAGGTGCCTCTCAAGGGATTGACCCACGACCTCGACGCCATGTTAAAGGCGGTCACCGAGAGGACGAGGCTCATCTTCATCGCTAACCCCAATAATCCGACCGGCACAGTGGTCGCCAAAGGCGCCCTCGACACCTTTATCGATGCACTGCCTGATGATATTGTCGTTGTAATAGACGAGGCGTATCGTGAGTATGTCGCCGACGAGGATTTTCCCGACGCGATGCGGTACGTGGGAGGTAACAAGCCAGTTGTTGTCCTTAGAACCTTCTCGAAGATCTACGGCCTTGCCGGTCTGCGAATCGGTTACGGCGTGGCCGACAGGGATGTTGTCTCCTATATGGAGCGGGTAAGGCAGCCCTTCAACGTCAACTCCCTCGCCCAGATCGCAGCAATGGCTGCACTCGACGACACCTCTCATCTTGAGAGATCGCGTGAGAACAACAGGGAGGGTATGGCTCACCTCTTTGACGAGATCGGGGGAATGGGGATCGAGTGCGTTCCCAGCCAGGCCAATTTCTTTCTCATCAAGGTTGGCCGAGGGCGTGACGTCTATGACGGGCTCCTCCACAAGGGGGTCATCGTGCGGCCAATGGATAGCTACAACCTTCCCGAATACATCAGGGTCACCGTCGGACTCCCAAAGGAGAACAGGCGCTTCCTTGAGACATTTCGGGTGGTAATGGGCGAGGTAGGCCGGTGACGACGCCCTTCAGGAAGGTAGTCATCATCGGCGTCGGTCTCATCGGCGGTTCCCTCGCGATGGCGCTGAAAGAGAAGGGTCTAGCAGAGCGGGTCGTGGGGGTGGGAAGGGGGGCGGATAATCTCAAGGTGGCCCTCTCCCGTGGAATGATCGATGAGTATACCCACGAAGTAAAAGAGGCGATTAAAGGGGCCGACCTTGTTCTACTTGCCACTCCTGTTGGTACGATGGGGAGCGTGGTTCAGGAGCTAGCTCCCTCTCTTGAACGAGGGGCTATAATAACCGATGTGGGTAGTGTCAAGGGAGCCATTATTGATGATATTGAACCCCTTATGCCAGAGGGTACCTTTTTCGTTGCCACTCACCCTATCGCGGGAACCGAGAACAGCGGGGCAGAAGCGGCCTTTACCTCCCTCTTCCGTGACAAGGTCTGCATTATTACGCCTACAGCAGGAACCGACGAAGGGGCACTTGAGCGGGTTAAAGAGATGTGGGAGGCAACCGGCTCCCATGTTGTTACGATGGATGCCGGGCAACACGATGTGATACTGGCGGCTATCAGTCACCTTCCCCATGTCGCTGTCTATGCCCTGGTTAATGCCGTCGCCGGGGCGAGTGGTGACGGTATCTCGATCCTCAATTACGCAGCGGGGGGGTTTACCGATTTCACGCGCATAGCCTCAAGCTCCCCTGAGATGTGGCGAGATATCTGCCTCATGAACAGGGAGGCCCTCATAAAGGTCATAGATACTTTTCAGGAGAATGTGGAACGGATGAAGAATTTTATTGAAAGGGAGGACGGCGCAGCCCTGGTTGAGGAGTTCAGGAAGGCAACAAAGTTCAGGGAGTCGCTGAAAGAGGGTAGTGGAAGAGGATGATCGGCGTTACTGTAGCTGAGGGGTTGGCTGTTCCTGACAGACTGAGAGTCACGCCGGTCAAGGGGCTTCGAGGGGAGACCTCTGTACCCGGCGACAAATCGATATCCCACCGGTCGATTATCTTCGGCTCCATTGCCGAAGGTACGACAACAGTGGACGGCTTCCTCTGGAGTGAGGATAATATGCGAACCGTCGAAGCCTTCAGGTCGATGGGGGTCGCCATTGCCGACCACGATGGGGATGTAATCATTGAGGGACGGGGGATGAACGGTCTCTGTGAGCCCGATGACGTGATCGATGCCGGAAACTCGGGAACGACGACCAGACTCCTCACGGGACTGCTGGCGGGGCAGCCCTTCTTCTCTATCATTACGGGGGACAACTCTCTGCGAAAGAGACCGATGGGTCGGGTGACAAAACCACTCTCCCTCATGGGCGCCACCATTCACGGAAGGTGTGGGGGCAGCCACGCCCCACTCGCCATCGTCGGCGGAAAACTGGAGGGGATTGATTACTCCTCGGAGGTGGCAAGCGCCCAGGTGAAGTCAGCTATCCTTCTGGCCGGTCTCACCGGCAGCGGTAAGACAACGGTGACTGAACCTGTCAGGTCGAGAGACCACACGGAGAGGATGCTTCGTGCATTCGGGGCAGAGGTTGCGGTCGATGGTAATCGTGTGGGCGTAACCGGCGGTGACCTCCTCAAAGGGTGTGATGTCTCGGTTCCTGGCGATATCTCCTCCGCCGCTTTTCTCATGGTCGCCGCCCTCATAACCTCCGACTCCGACCTGCTCATTCGCGGGGTCGGTATCAACCCGACGAGGAACGGCATCATCAACCTCCTCAGGAGAATGGGGGGGAATATAGAGTATCTCAACGAGAGGGAATCCTCCAATGAACCAATTGCCGACATCCGTGTGAAGTCGTCACGGCTTCGCGGTATCGATATAGGCCCGACAGATATTCCGGGGGCGATAGATGAGTTCCCCATAATCTCCGTAGCGGCGGCAGTCGCGGAGGGAACCACTACCATCAGGGGGGCCTCTGAGCTGCGGGTAAAGGAGAGCGACCGGATTGCTACTATGGTAAAGGGTCTCCGCGCAGTTGGGGTTAATGTCAAGGAGATGACCAACGGCATGGTTATAGAGGGAGGGAGACTTGCCTGCGCAACCGTTGAGAGTTATGGAGATCACCGTATTGCCATGGCTATGTTAATCGCTGGGCTCGTTGCAGAGGGGGCAGAGGGAGTGGAGGTTGTTGGCGCTGCCTGTATTAACACATCTTTCCCCGGATTTATGGAACTCTTAAAGGGTGTAGCTCTATGAAAAAAAACGTAGTCGTTGCCATCGACGGCCCTTCCGGCGTCGGAAAATCGACGGTGAGCCGGCTGCTGGCTGGCGAGCTTGGGTTTACCTATATCGACACCGGGGCTATCTACCGCGCCGTCTCCCTGAAGGCCTCTGACGCCGGTATCGATCCCGCTGATGATGAGAGGGTTAAAAGCTTCTGCACGGCGCTGGAGATCGTCATAGACACCGGCTCCATCTCCGTCAATGGCGAGGATCTGACGGAGAGGATTCGCCGACCATCAACAGGCGCCATTGCCTCCACCTTCTCCGCTAGCAGAGGAGTGAGGGAGGCCCTCCTTCAATTCCAGCGCCGTCTTGGGAGTGAAGGGCGCGTTATCATGGAGGGACGGGATATCGGAACCGTCGTCTTCACATCTGCCGATATCAAGTTCTATCTCGACGCCTCCAATGATGTGAGGGCGGAGAGACGTTGGAAGGAGTTGAGAGAGAAGGGTGTGGAGGTGGAGCTTGAGTCGGTGAAGAGAGATATAGAGGAGAGGGACCACCGGGACTCGAACCGCGCCCTTGCCCCCCTCCGAAGGGCGGATGATGCCATCTATGTCGATACAGGCAGCATCGACCGTGATGGGGTGTTGCGGCTGTTGCTAGAAGAGGTGAGAAAGGGAGTAGCCAATGGAAATTCTGATTGCTAAGTCCTCCGGGTTCTGTTTCGGTGTGAAGAGGGCGATTAATATGGCTCAGGAGTGCTCCGACGAGAAGAATGAGGAGATCTATACCCTGGGCCCTATCATACACAACCCCCAGGTTGTGAAGAAGCTTGAGCGTTCCAATATTGTCCCCAGGGATGAGGTGAGTGATATCGATAAGGGGACGGTTATCGTCCGCTCTCACGGCATCACCCTTCAGGAGACGGAGGAGATAGACAGCAAGGGGCTCGATATGGTCGATGCCACCTGTCCCTTTGTGAAGAAGGCCCACGAGATCGTCGCTCATCTCTGTGAGGAGGGGTACTCGGTTATCATCGTCGGCGAAAAGGAGCACCCAGAAGTGAAAGGCATCATTAGCTACGGGAAAGGTGATGTAACGGTTGCCGCATCGGTGGACGGGATAAGGGATATGCCCATGAAGGGGAGGTTGGGTATCGTCGCCCAGACGACACAGTCGATGAGCAACCTTCAGGAGATAGTCAGTCTATGTCTCACTAAATGCACAGAACTGCGTGTTTTTAATACGATATGCAATGCGACTACCATTCGCCAGGGTGACAGCT
Organism: Thermodesulfobacteriota bacterium; assembly: GCA_046753505.1. Classification (GTDB taxonomy): domain Bacteria; phylum Desulfobacterota; class GWC2-55-46; order S146-70; family JAUXIU01; genus JBHHTR01. The sequence continues at coordinate 881 of JBHHTR010000094.1, read as the reverse complement.
CCACTCTTTCGGGGCAGGTTGACTGTATGATTGTCGTCGGCGGAAGGAACAGCGCCAATACGAACAGACTGGCGGAGATGTGCCGTGCCCTCCAGCCAAGAACCCACCACGTAGAGGTGGCGTCAGAGGTGGATGCCGACTGGTTCGATGGTGTTTCCAGAGTAGGTATAACGGCAGGCGCCTCCACACCGGACTGGATAATCAATGAAGTCGTAGCCCTCGTTAAGGAGATTGGCGACAAGAGAGACGAGCCGTGCCATTGTGCCGAGGTCTAGGGTATGGCGTCGTAAAAAGCCCGACCCACTGCATCGCAGCACTTATTCAGACACTCGACATACTACATGTATGCCGCCGGACCTGAAAAAACACTACTCCTTGCATCTCGAACGTCCTATGACACTCCCCGACGCAGAGCGTCGGGGAGTGTCATCATAGAGTCTAAATGCTACCCGACGAAGCTACACTTGCTGGCCGGGGTTCTGGTGTCCATATTCCTTCCACGATTGATGTGGTCGTCGATCTCGGCGGCACACCCTATCATCCTGCCGAAGAGGAAGGTGGTGAAGCCGGAACTCTCTATATCCTGGTCGCTCACCTTTCCGGCGGCAAACTCCTTCCAGACCATCTTGAGAAGTATGACGGCGATGACTGCATCGACGTTGACACAGAAGACCTCTCGTGTAACCTTTGCGTCAAAGAGTACCTTCACCAGGTGGCGGTAAAAGTCGAGGAATATATTATAGATTCCCTTGCCGTCAAATAGTTCGGTGACAAACCGCTCCCTGGGATCAAAGTTGACCTTGTTCCCCTTGAAAATGGGATGGCCGACACAGGGAATCTTCTTGTACTCCAGGTCTCCCACTGCCTTTGCCTTTTTCTTG
>JBHHTR010000093.1:0-8964 GCA_046753505.1 Thermodesulfobacteriota bacterium | reverse complement strand
AACAAAGGGCAAGGCAGCGCTTTACCTCTTGACTATTGACAGCCATATCAGTTTAGCGAGAGCGCGAGCACATTTGTGAATAAGGCGGGCGAGAAGACTTCCTTTACCTTGGGAGACTTCGTGATCTCCGTATGATTAGCGACGAACGATTAATCCGTGCCAATCCGTGTTCATCCGTGGCTGAAAAATACGGCGACCTTCTCTCAAGGCCATATTGCGTTCCAAGGGCAATCAACGCATCATAAAACAAACGGTCCCTTTTCCCTGCTTTTCCTGTTTTCCCTCCTAACGGGGACGGGAGAGCTGTGTTCTTTTTGATGGCAAATCAGGGGAAGTGGTCAAACCCATCAGCTTGAATCGGCGTAACCTCCCCGTTTTCATTGAGTACGGTCACCCCCCTTTCCTTCGATACTATTGTGCCGATTGGAGTAATCGGCAGAGCTATCTCCTCTGCAAGGGCCTTGATGGAAGTGGCCCTCTCTATAGGGGATGTAAAGAGCAGCTCATAATCCTCCCCACCTGCAAGGGGTAGGCGTATATCATCGGGCTTCGCTGCAAGGTGCTCCCTGAGCTGTGGTGAGAGTGGTAGATCCGATAACGTAATGGCTGCGCCGCAACTGCTCGCTTCGGTAATATGGCGCAGGTCGCGGAGGAGACCATCACTGACATCTATCATGGCCGTCGCCAGCCGCCTCTCGGCGATAGCCCTGCCGGCCCGTACTCGCGGGGTTGGATCGAGATGACCCATGACGGCGCTGTTCCGCACCGTATCCGCCATTTGTACAGCCCCCGCCTGCAACAGTTCAAGACCCAGCGCCGAATCACCGATACAGCCGGTGACGTAAATGATATCGCCTGGCGCGGCCCCTTTTCGGAGTACAACTTCATTGATCGGGACTTCACCGAGAGCTACCACATTGACAGTCATCCCTCCTGGGGAGGAGGAGGTGTTGCCACCTATCAAGGCGACCCCGAACTCGTCCATCCTCTCCCGCGCCCCCCTGTAGAAGGCGCGGAGATACTCCATCGATGTTCCTCGCGGTATTGAGAGAGAGATGAGGAGAAATGTTGGAGATCCCCCCATGGCGGCGATATCACTGAGAGAGGTGCTGACTGCTTTTCTGCCAAGGAGTTCCGGTTCGGTGTAGGTTGAAGAGAAGTGGACGTCCTCTACGAGTACATCAGTTGTCGTCAGGAGACACTTATCACCATCCTGCAACGTCACAGACGTATCGTCGCCAATCCCCTCCACCAGGCGAGGATCATCATAGGTAAATTCCCTAGAGAGGAGCTGAATGAGCCCCTCTTCACCAACATCACTTACCTTCATTTTCTACACGGGAAAACCGGCAGCGCCAGTTGTAGTGTAAGTGGCGCTGCTCCAGGAGATTGGACTATTGCACTATGGTGAGAGAGCACGGGAGCAGGTTGTTGTTACGGGGTGGCTTGAGAGCGCGTCTTCGCCGACCCCTTCTTCGCCGGAGCTTTGGCCGGACTCTTTCTGGTCCTCTTCTTAATCTTTTTGTTGAGCGCTATCTCCAGCACCTCGTCCATGTGCGTGACAGGCATGAAGTTGATCTTCTTCCTTATATCCTTTGGTATGTCCTCGAGGTCCTTCATATTTCTCTCAGGGAAAATAATATCGGAGATGCCGGCACGGAGCGCCGCAAGGGCCTTCTCCTTAATGCCGCCAATAGGAAAGACCCTCCCCCTCAGGGTAATCTCGCCCGTCATGGCAACATCCTTGTTGACCGTTATCTTGGTAAGGGCCGATATCATCGCAGTGGTAATCGTCACCCCCGCCGACGGTCCGTCCTTAGGTATGGCGCCCGCCGGAACGTGGACGTGGATATCCACCTTCTTATAGAACTCATCTGCAAGGCCAAGCAGCTTTGCCCTGCTCCTGATATAACTCAGGGCGGCATGGGCCGACTCCTTCATAACATCGCCAAGGTGTCCCGTCAGGATCAATTGTCCCCTCCCTGGCAGGATCGTTGCCTCAATGTAGAGGATCTCTCCACCAACGGGGGTCCAGGCCAGTCCGGTGGAGACGCCAATCTCATCAATCTCCTGTTCGGGATCGGGAAGATACTTAGGTATCCCCAGAAACCTCTCAAGGGTACGGGGGGTAATTACCGTCTTCTCCTTTTTCCCCTCCGCCACATTCCGCGCCACCTTCCTACAGAGGGCCGCAACCTCCCGTTCCAGATTCCTCAGCCCCGCCTCTCTGGTGTACTCGGAGATAACCTTCCGTAGAGTATCGTCCTTTATGGTGAGCAGATCTGTGCCGAGGCCGTGTTCGCGGAGCTGTCTTGGCACAATATACTTCTTGCCAATCTGAATCTTGTCCTCCTCCGTATAACCGGCAATATCGATAACCTCCATCCTGTCTCTGAGAGGGGCCGGAATGGGCTCCATGAGGTTTGCCGTCGTTATGAACATCACCTTCGATAGATCAAAGGGGAGGTTGAGATAGTGATCGCTGAAGGTCCCATTCTGTTCCGGGTCGAGTACCTCCAGGAGAGCGGAGGAGGGATCGCCCCTGAAATCCATGCCGATCTTGTCAATCTCATCCATCATAAAGACCGGGTTGTTGCTACCGGCCTGTTTCAGTCCCTGGATGATCCGCCCCGGCAAAGCCCCCACATAGGTTCTCCTATGCCCCCTGATCTCCGCCTCATCCTTGATCCCTCCAAGGGATATACGCACAAACTTTCTCCCCATTGCTCTGGCTATCGACTTGCCCAGCGATGTCTTACCAACACCGGGAGGACCGACAAAACAGAGGATGGGACCCTTGATCTTCTTTTGCAGCTTCCGGACGGAGAGATACTCCAGTATACGCTCCTTAACCTTTTCCAGGTCGTAGTGATCCTCGTTGAGTACATCCTTGGCCTTCTTTATATGAATGGTATCCTTCGTAGATTTACTCCACGGGATATCAACGATCCAGTCGAGATAAGTTCTGATGAGTGCAGCCTCAGCGGCGTCGGGGTGCATCATCTCGAGCCTGTCAAGCTGTTTGAGGGCCTCCTTCTCGGTCTCGGCAGGCAGCTTAATCTTCTTTATCTGCTTCCTGAGATCCTCAAGCTCATCTCCACCCTCATCAAAATCGCCCAACTCCGCCTTGATAGCCCGCAACTGCTCCCTAAGGTAGTACTCCCGCTGGCTTCTGTCCATCTCCTCTTTAGCCTGAGACTGTATCTTGACCTGCATCTGAGAAACCTGAAGCTCCTTCAGGAGGAAGTCGTTGACTATCTCCAGCCTCCTAAGGGGTTCAAGTGTCTCAAGAACACGCTGGGCGTCATCCATCTTGAGCCCCAGATTGGACGCCACCAGGTCTGCAATCCTGCCGGGGTCCTGGAGGTGCTCGAGGATCATCATGATCTCAGGAGAGATCACCTTGCCCAGCGTGGTCAACCTTTCGAGCTGCTCCTTTGTATTACGCATAAGGGCCTCAATCTCAACCGTCATCTTCGGCAGTGGCCCTTCAGACGTCTTATCAAGAGTCGCAATATAGGCGGGTTGTTCCTGCTCAAGCCCCTTATTTTCTGCCCTTGCCAGTCCCTGGACGAGGATCTTCACACGCCCGTCAGGCAGTTTCAGCATCCGTATAATCATACCGACCGTCCCGAAGTTGTAGAGGTCATCGGGCTCCGGCTCATCCTTGGTGATGTCCTTCTGGGCGGTGAGGAAGATGAGACGGTCCTTGGTCAACGCCATGTCAATCGCGTTAATAGACTTCTCTCTGCCCACAAAGAGAGGCACGATCATAAATGGGAAGATAACGATATCCCTTATCGGCAGAAGAGGCAGGGTTTCAGGTATAACAACCTGCTCTCCATCTTCAATCAGCTGTTCATCCGACACAGTCTCCTCCTTTATAAACCTTCAATAGTAGTGGTCACTCTACTCAGTATGCTATCTGCCTTCATCTATACCACCGTGGATCACAGACATCACAACATCACTCAGCTACTCGATTCAATAGGTATCCTCTTTTTTTCACCACGCTTCTCTGTAACTTTAGGAAGTTGCAGCGTCAAAAGACCGCTCCTGAATACTGCCTTAATCTGGGACGGATTGACAGGGCAGGGCAGCTTTATATTCCTGAAAAGCTTGCCAAAGATACGCTCCATACATACATAGTTGACCTTGGGATCCCGGAAGCACTCATACTTTATCCCTCTTACCGTCAACACGTTATTAAAGATTGTCAGTTCGATATCCTCCTGTCTGACGCCCGGCATCTCAAGTTCAATAATAAAAGAGTCCGAGGTTGAAAACATATCTGCCGGAGGAATATGGTTCACCGTCTCGGCATTGGGGAGTGTTAACATCTCGTCCATGTCATCAACAAGGAATTGAAGCAGGTTTGCCGAGTCACTGGTCGTGGCAAGGGGTGAAGATTTCTTTGACATCTTAGCCATGATTCAATACGCCTCCATACATACCTTCACGTCAAACATCCAGACCTCTGAGGAACCTCTTGAAAGCGGCCCTCAGGTCCTTACGCTTTAGCGCTAACGCAACAGTTGCCTTCAAAAAACCGAGCTTATCGCCGGCGTCATAACGGTCACCCTCGAACTCATAACCGTAGACGGGCTGCTCCCTGGAAAGGAGCTTTATGGCGTCCGTAATCTGTATCTCACCGCCTCTGCCGGGTTCTGTCTTTTCAATAGCCTCAAAGATTTCCGGTGTAAAGACATATCTGCCGATAACGGCCAGATTGGAGGGCGGGTTCTTCTGCGGTTTCTCTACCAGATCAAGAATCTCGTAGGTCTGTGGAGCCACCTTCTTTGCCTTAATGATTCCGTAGAGGTGTGTCTGGTTTCTTGGAACCTTCTGTATGGCAAGGACGGTGGCGCCGTAGTTGTTATAAACGTCGATCAACTGTTGTGTGGCCGGAACCTTGGCATCAATGATGTCGTCGCCAAGGATGACGGCAAAGGGCTCTTGACCTACCAGCTCTTTTGCGCAGTGTATGGCATGTCCGAGGCCACGGGCCTTGTCCTGCCTGGTGGTGGAGACGTGTATGAGACGGGAAACATCCTCAGTCAGCTTAATGAGATCGTCACTGCCCTTCTCACGGAGGAGACGTTCCAGCTCCGGTGCAGTGTCAAAATGGTCGGCTATGGCGCCCTTTCCCCGGCCAGTGACCATTATGGCCTCCTCTAGGCCCGACTGGCACGCCTCCTCAACTACATACTGGATTAGCGGCTTATCGACAAGGGGGAGCATCTCCTTTGGGATTGCCTTCGTTGCCGGAAGAAACCGTGTTCCGAGCCCTGCTACTGGAAAGACAGCCTTGGATACCTTCATAAGTGTACCGATAATATGACCTTTTCTATAATATGTCAAGGGGGTTAACCAAGTTTGTTAACCACGTTAAATGGACCCAAAACCGCTGCCTACTGTAAAAAGCGGAGTGCCGCTCCCCGCTCCATTCCCCTTGATGTCAGGACCTTACCGGAGGAGTCCACTATTATCGCTTCGACTCCCTTAAGCCCGTCGACAAGGCGAAGACCCGCTTTTGGCCCCATGACAAAGAGGGCGGTGGAGAGGGCGTCGCTCGTCATCGTGTCAGGCGCCAGCACTGTAACGCTCCGGCAGCCGCGAGCCGGATAGCCGGTGCGGGGGTCCATTATATGGTGGTAGAGGACGCCATCTTTAATAAAAAAACGCTCGTAGTCGCCCGATGTGGAGATTGAGATGTTGGTCAGAGAGAGGCTCGCCAGAGCGCCGGGCTTTCTTGGATGTTTTATGTCAACCTTCCACGGCCTCTCTTTTTCACGACGCCCCTGTACGCGCATGTCGCCGCCAGCCCTTATGATAAAATTCTCAATGCCCATACCCGCAAGCAGCTCTGAGGCCCGGTCAACGGTGTACCCCTTGGCAATCCCTCCCAGCCCGATCTTCATGCCCCTCTTTTTCAGATAGACGTTCCTCTCTGCCGGGTCCAATTTGATGGCCCTGTAATCTATAAGGGGCAGACGAACCTCGATATCACTCTTCTCTGGCAGGCGTTCGTGGTCGGCCCTGAAATCCCACACCCCGTGCATCGCCGCCCAGGAGATATCGAAGGCCCCTTCGGTCAACCTGGATATGGTAACTGCAGCGTTTATCACCTTGAAGAGCTCATCGGTAACCTCCACCGGTTTCACCCCGGCGCTGCTGTTGACGAGGGAGAGGAGGCTATCCTCTCTCCACTCGCTCATCTCACGCTCTACCCGCTTGAATTCAGCTTCAACAGCATCGAAGGCCCTCTCGGCCACGGCCCTGTTGTCAACGACTACGCTCATTTCGAGGACCGTGCCCATCACATTACGTTCCCCACGTACCACAACGGCATTTGCCGTAACGGAGAGAAGAAGGAGCATGACGATTGTCAAAAGTTGTGTGATTCCGACTGTTTTTACTGGAAGGCGCTTCATTGCCCAGAAGGAGATGGAGGTTGTGTGAACGCTGAAGAGGAGGCAGTCAATAGGTGAATCTTAAAGACGCCATGAAGACATGCGCCTGTGTGCCCGTCGATTCGGCATAAAACTCATACTTGCCGTCAATCCCGCCCATCACCAGCGGGCCTATGTAGAGGCTCTCCAGAAGGTTGTGGCTCACCTTTATCCCCACCAGGTTGGTGTTGAAGTCGCGGTGTTGGGGCGATGAACTCCGCAGGGCGTCGCTGCTCAGATAGTTCTCCTTGAAGAAGAAGGCGGCGGACTGCGTGTAGAAGCGGTAGTTGAGCCTCAAGAGGTTGCTATCGGAAAGATACTTGAAGTATTCAACCTCTCCGGTATACGACTCTATATCCCAATCATCGTCGTAGTAGCGGAAGGTGAGCTTTATAGAGGAGCGGTCCAGGAGCTGCCCGAACCCGCCCAACTCTCCGGTGAAATAGTGGTTAATGCCAAATATGTAGGCATTACGTTTCTTCAGCGCCGGGAAGCTCTCCTCCAGGCAGGTAGCGGATTTATCGGTGCATGAGTCAGCAGTAACCCCGTCCACAGGCACCAGCCGTATGCCCTCGGCCTGGAAACCGTCTGACTCCGTGTGGGCATAGCCGACCTGTAGTATCGAAACAGGTGAGATGATCTGTGTAAGGCCGAGGTAGTAGTTGTCCGTCGTCCTTGCGCGGGCGCTATCCATAAACCTGCCGGAAATATCGTCATCGTTACGTGAGTAACCGAAAGTGAGAGTTGTATTCTTGTTGAAAAGCTCTTTCTTGAGATTTATGGATGGGGTCCTCGACGTGTAGTCCGACTCATTGCTGTAGTCGTAGTAGAGCTCTACCGCGACAATGCCGGAGAAGTTGTGAGACAGCCCGACGGTAAACTCGTTTCTGGTGTCGTTACCCCCCCCAGCGGTGGAGCTTGATGCGCCTGAAACCGCATCTCCCCCCTCACCATCCTCTCGAAAGAGGCCGGGTTGGATGAAGTCAACCGTGTACTTACCGTACACGGCTGTGTCGAGTGAAAAGTCCTTATTGAGGGCAAATACCTCTGTCAGAACCGTTACGTTGTTATTAAAGGCGTGGACATAGCTCTGGGCTGCCACATAATCGTCGGCCTCTGATGACGACGCCAAAAAAGCAGATACGAAGAGCGTCACGAGAAGTGCAACGACCATGAACGGCCCGGCAGACTTTGAAGCTATCCGTGAGAGTTTCATGGAGAGTTTAGTTGCAGCCACAGCCGCCTCCACTTACACCGAAGCTGCCCGACGACCCCTCGCGTGTTCCAAGGAAGTGCTCTCGCACCGCACCCTCCTCCCTGTCGCTGTCGAACTGCATGATGGGGTCGGCAAGGTACTCCCTCTCCCACGGCTCTACACCGGCGCATCCCGACATGCCTGCCGCCAGGGTCAAGGCCGCCATTATGAGCACTATTCTCTTCTTCATCTCAAATCTTTGGAACCTCTGAATAATTCGTCCCTGCATTATTCAGAGACGAAAATAAAAGTGCGATTTTATTTTCTCACATTTTCAATGACTTACAGTTACTCAAAATGGCGATACATCCATGTATCGCTGAAGGTCTGAATAACTCACACCTTCCCTTTTCCTAGCCACGCCTTGAGCAGGCTGTCCACCTCGCTCGTCCATTTTGCCTTATCCCGTTTATTAAAACCAAAGTGAAGATAGCGTATTCTACCGTCCCTGTCTACCACAAAGGAGGTTGGCATGGCACGGGCCTTATAGGCCGCCACCACCCTGGACGCGGGGTCGAAGAGGACGATCATATTAGGCGATCTTAACGGTATCTCCTCCAGAAATTTGTCGGCGTGGGACCGTTTTTTATCTATGTTAATCGCCAGCACCACTGCGTCGGAGGTCTCATACTTATTGATAAAGGCGTTCAACGCCGGGAACTCCTTCTTGCACGGCCCGCACCAGCTTGCCCAGAAGTTAATAAATACAACCCTCCCCCTGAACTGCTCCAGCGAGACGGAACGCCCCCCCCCATCCTTAAGGGTAAACTCCGGAGCTGTTGATCCGATCCACGCAGCGTGCAGAGCCACTGGCGACCAGAAGAGGAGGAGGAAGAGCATGGCCACCCCACAGCCCCTCATCGCTTTCTTTTCATAGCCCATGTATCGCCTCCCTATCACTGCCACTCACATGAAAGTCCAAAATAACAAGCGATATTTTAATACCATAATCAACACCCTGATAACAGCAAAATTTGACATCTCATCCCGCTTTATTTATGAATTGCCGTGATGATAGCTTGGGATAACAGCAAAGATTAGAGGGAAATTAGAGTTGTGATAACCGCCCGACGACGCCCTGACAACAGCGCCGCTGAATGTGACACGAATGTCCCAAATCCACCGTCTAAGATAATGGAGTTCTATTTTCTGCCCTTTCAAGCGGCTTGTAAGGGTGTTTAAAATTTATCGGCCTTTCATTATTGATGCCCTCGTAAAAAGTCATTCGTTCCATTCAGGCTCAAGGTAGTGGTAAAC
>JBHHTR010000092.1:0-9016 GCA_046753505.1 Thermodesulfobacteriota bacterium | reverse complement strand
CCCATGTTTGCAAGGGGCAGGTCACTTATTTTCTGCTGACAGCCATTATGTCTAACAGGGGAGGAAAGAATGAAAAGGATAGCAATACTACTGGTAATGGCGGTCATGCTCTGCGGGCTTGCAGTATCCGCCGAGGCGGTTTCGATTCGGGTTTCGCAGGAGAGTAGCGTAGGGTCAGGCGATTTTGACGCGAATGTGCTTGGCTTCGTTAACTCCTTCAGCACGACCCTTACAACTTCAGCTTTTTACCGATATGGAACCCCCGATGCTTTCAGCTATAACGGTGACCTAAACGGCGGGCCGGCTACTATATCGAGCATGTCCCAGGCTTTCCTGCTCGACGCCTCCGACGGCATGTCACTGGTGGTAGTCCACGACAAGGCAAATGACGGCAGCGGCGGAAGAACCCAGACGCAATGGAACCTGAGTGGCGATCCATCTGCGGCTTTTGTTCAGGTGGACGACCCCAGTGAGGGCGTCTCGGTTACAGGCGCCGGGACACAGTTCAATAGTAATAAATACTGGCTAGCAGCCTGTCGGACTTTCTCTGTAAGTGCCTGTTTTTATTGAAGGTTGGTTTTTGAGTGCAAAAACACAACTGTAATGTTTTTAATGAGTTACGTGACTCTATTGCCCTAAGTCCGACAAACTGCTAGGCTGCTGCACCGACGGTTATGCCATCGGTGCCCTGGACGGTAACTGGACCATGTTAGGTCAGTTTTTGTCCCGTCGCGGCGTAGCGGGTGGTATCTCCGGCATCACAGATTGGCAGGTCTCATCATCAGGCTCTGCCGATATCGCCCTTACCCTCGATTTCGGCAGGCGTGTCCGCCTTGACGTTGCCTCGGTTCCCGAACCGGCAACACTCCTTCTTCTCGGTAGTGGTCTTGCGGGGCTGGGATTTGTGAGGAGAAAGTTTAAAGTTTAGCAGGCAATAGCACGTTGATTTCAAGCCCACCGGTCTCTGTGTCCGGTGGGCTTTTTTTATGCAGACCTTCCCTGACGCCATCCTCCTTAACATGCCACGCCGTTCATGTTAAGATGTGCGCTGGTTTCTGAAAATATTCTGTACATACCTTTAACCCTTACGCCGGTAATCGCTGTTCATCGGAAGTTATGATGAATCGTTATGACAGGAACATATGAAAAATATAAGAGAGATACCGTACAACTACACCTCCTACTCTGACCGGGAGATAGTCCTTCGTTTTCTCGGAGAAGAGTGTTGGAACGACCTGAACAGGCTCCGCAGCCAGAGACGGACCGGCCAGTCGGCGCGGATGCTCTTTGAGATTATCGGCGACCTATGGGTTGTCTCCCGTAACCCCTTTATCAGGGACGACCTGCGCAATAATACAAAGCGGATGAGACGGCTCCGCACCCTTCAGAGAGACCGCCTCAAAAGGATTGATCGCGGGGCGTCGGGCAATCCTGTTGCCCTGAAGGTGGTGGCACAGGCGCGGCGGATGGTGGACGACTTCTACCGGGAGATGAGTGAGGAGAAGGAGTTGCGGAAGTCTGTCCTGAGGGCCTTTGCCAGAGTGACCCACAGGAATAATGTCCACTTTGACCCATTCAGCCGCGTAAGTCATGCCACCGATGCGACCGACTGGCGCCAGGAGTACCCCCTCGTCGTCATTACCCCCGACAGGGAGGAGGAGGTCGCCCATATAGTCCGGGTCTCAAGGGAGCTTGATCTCATTATCATTCCACGTGGCGGCGGAACCGGTCTCTGCGGCGGAGCGGTCCCCCTCCACAAGAATACGGTGGTCATCAACACGGAGCGCCTCGACCATATTGGAGAGGTAGAGTCGATAGAGATAGACGGGAAGGAGGTCCCGACTATCACCGCCCAGTGCGGCGCGGTCGTGTCAAGGACGCCTCCCTGCCATCCATTTTCGCCACCGATCCGACAAGTCTATGGGCCTGCACGATCGGCGGCAACATCGCCACCAATGCGGGCGGGAAGCACGCCGTTATATGGGGTACCTGCGTGGACAACCTTCTTTCGTGGAGGATGGTCACACCCGATGGGAAGTGGCTCCTCGTCGAACGGCTCCACCACAACCTCGGCAGGATCCCGGCAGATGGAACGGTCGCCTTCCGGTTGAGCCGTTTTCAAGCGGACGGAGTGACTCCCCTGGGCAAGACTGAACTGCTTGACGTGGACGCCTCCCTCTTCCGCCGTCACGGCCTCGGGAAGGATGTTACCCGCAAGGCCCTGGGCGGTCTCCCCGGTGTTCAGAAGGAGGGGACCGACGGGCTGGTAACGAGCGCCACCTTTCTCCTCCACACCCCCTTCGCTCACAAACGAACCGTCTGCCGCGAGTTCTTTGGTCACGAGTTGAGCAGGGCCACTGGGGCAATGGTGTCAATCAAGGAGCAGGTAGACTCCCTCAGCGAGGTCCATCTCGAAGGGCTTGAACACTTCGATCAGCGCTACGTCAAGGCTATTGAGTATCGGAATAAATCTAAGCGGCGGGAGCAGCCGAGTGTGGTGCTCCTCATTGACGTCAGCAGCAACAATGAGAGCACTCTCGATGAGGCGGCACGAACGATATGCGCTATCACCGAAGAGGGCAACGGCGAGGGCTTTATTGCCGTCACACCCGAGGAGCGCGCCCGTTTCTGGTCAGACAGGGGGCGCATGGCAGCCATCGCCCGCCACACCCGTGCATTCAAACTCAACGAGGATGTGGTCATACCGCTCCACCGCCTTTCGGAGTACAACGACTACATAGAACGCCTCAACATCGAGAACTCCATCGCGAACAAGGTCGACGGCCTTGAGGCCCTAAATGACTACATTGGAAGGGTGCTAAGCAAGGCAGCCTCCGCCTCTCAACACGCCCTGAGCGAGATGGGGATAGAAGACGACGGCTACCTCGAAGAGAGGCTTGACCGGTGCGTTCAGCTCATCGGCACGGTAAAGGGACGGTGGCAGAGCTTGCGCGCCTCCCTGGACAGGCAGGCCGCCGACCTCACTGAAATTATGCAGGGGATTACACTTGATGGCGGTGAGTCCCTCTTCAGGGTGATACAGCGGGGCGCGCTCACCATCTCCTACCGCAACGACGTTGAAGGGCCTCTCCTCGATATGTTGAGGGGCCACGATACCCTCCTTCGTGGAGTGGAGGAGGTTCACCGGACGGTACTCTCGTCACGTATCGTCATCGCAACCCACATGCACGCCGGTGACGGGAACGTCCACACCAATATCCCCGTCAACTCAAACGACTACGAGATGATGCAGCAGGCCCACCGGATGGTGGAGAGGGTCATGAAGAAGGCGGTGGAGCTGGGTGGGGTCATATCCGGTGAGCACGGCATAGGCATTACCAAGCTCCCCTTCATGGATCCCGGACATCTGGAGGAGATGGCTCGCTACAAGAGCCAGGTCGATCCTGACGCCCTCTTTAACCGTGACAAGCTGATGCCGGGAACGGACCTGACCTTCACCTACACGCCCAGCTTCAACCTGCTGGAGATGGAGGCGATGATCCTCGAGGCGGGTGATATCTCCGAACTCTCCGAAGAGATCGCATCGTGTCTCCGTTGCGGGAAGTGCAAGCCAGTCTGCAGCACCCACTTCCCACGTTCAAACATGCTCTACGCGCCACGGAACAAGGTCCTCGCCACCGCCCTCATTATCGAGGCCTTCCTCTACGAGGCTCAGACTGGAAGCGGCATATCTTTTGAGCAGTTCAGCGGCCTCCAGGATGTGGCCAACCACTGCACCATCTGCCACAAGTGCGTCACCCCCTGTCCGGTAGATATCGACTTCGGAGTGGTCACGCAGAGGATACGGGCCCTCCTGAAGGAGAAGGGGAAGGCCCGCTTCAACCCCGGCTCCGCACTCTCACTCGCCTTTCTCGAAATGGAGAACCCGCTGGCGGTCAAACTCATGCGCGGGGCGGTTATCAAGTGGGGGTACAAGGGGCAGCAGCTCCAGCACAGGATCGCCAAAGGTCTTGGCCTCTTCACCGACAAGCCGGCGGGAGTACGCAACCTCTCCGGGGTTCAGGATACGATGATTAACTTCCTCGAAAGACCCCTCCCCGACATCCCCGGCAAGTCGATGCGCACTGTGCTGGGGATAGATGAAAAGGGGGGAAACATCGTTCCCATCGTCAGGAACCGGCACAAAGTGACAAACAGGGCCGTCTTCTACTTCCCAGGGTGCGGCTCTGAGCGCCTCTTCTCCCAGGTCGGCCTCGCCACCACCGCCATGCTGGGCGAGACCGGCGTAAATGTAGTGCTTCCTCCTGCATACCTCTGTTGCGGCTATCCCTCCAAGGCAAGCGGCGACAGGAAGGAGGGCGAGAGGATCACCTACGACAACCGTGTCCTCTTTCACCGGATGAAAAACGCCCTCTCATACCTCGACTTCGAGGCCGTCATCGTCTCCTGCGGCACCTGCCTCGACCAGCTCACCGAATATGAGCTTGACCAGGTCTTCCCCGATGCGGCGCTCATCGACATCCACGAATATCTCATCCAACAGGGGATGGGATTGACGGCTGCAAATAGCGAGGCCTACATCTACCATGAGCCGTGCCATACGCCGTTGAAGCAGTACGGGTCAGGAAAGGTCATAGAGGAGGTGCTCAAGGCCGATGCAGTTTGCTCCGACCAGTGCTGCGGGGAGGCAGGAACCCTGGCCGTCGCCTGTCCGGGTATCGCCGGTAAAATCAGGGCCCGTAAGGAAGATGAGACGGAGAGGGCTAAGAAAAGATTATTTACCCGGGATGGACGGAGAGCGGAGAAGATACTCACGTCGTGCCCATCATGTTTGCAAGGCCTGTCCCGTCAGGAGGAGGTCACCGGATTGAAGGCCGACTACATCGTTATTGAACTGATACGGATCCTCAAGGGCGCCGGATGGCAGGAAGAGTTCATCAGGGATATTAAGGGGGGCGGAATAGAGCGGGTACTGATTTAGCCCCTCGTCAACGGGACAGTTCACAGAACGGTAAGGAGGGTGCTGTTACGGAGCGGTCTCACCCTCGGTAGGCGCGGCAGGTTCCAGTGGGCTCTCTTCACCGCCCACCTGCTTCTCTTCGTCCACCTTCTCCTCGACAGCCCCCGCAGGGAGGGCTGGTGGTGAACTCTCCTCGACATCGGACGCAGCTTTTGTCTCGCCTTCGTCACTTGGTTCCAGCGACTCTTCCTGACTTGGCGGGAGTGGGGGCGGGGGCGCCTTCTCCTCGGGCGCTTCGACGGTCTCTTCAATGTCGGGTGGAGGGGACTCTTGAGGGGCGACTGACGGGGCGGCAAGGGCCTCCTCTTTCTGGGTTTCCTGTGGACGCTCCGGCGCTATCTCTATCCTCCCTTCACCCTTCCTGACCCTGTTAATCCTGGGATCTTCAACGAATGGCTCATACTTGCGAAGGAACAGCTCTATCTGATCCCCCACCTCAACGAGTAGTGCAATCTCATCCACCTTCTCCTTGAATGTTGCCAGTATCGCCCCCTGGGGCGTATTGATGGTGAGGAGGAGCCACGGCACCTTCTCCTGTTCGGCAACCACATTACCCCTAACCAGCTCGCCTTTTCTCTGGAGGATGGAGGGAAGATAGGGGCCGAGGAGATCGGGAGCAAAGTATGTGCTGCCGATGCCGAGCACAAGGCCCACGACAAAGGTTACAATGAAGAGCCAGCGTGTCATAGGGTGTTGTCTAACAGGGTGTGAAGCATCATATAAGCATCGCTCCGTATATTATTGTTAAAGCCCATCTGCCTTACCTCCAATGAATGGATAAAACAAGGATTGTTGAAGCTTCCACTCTGCCGCATTATCACATATTGTGCACCCGATGTACACAACCTGCGACGATTCCGGCGCTCTTTCAGGGTAGAGGCCACCCTCTTTGACAGGGCGGGGCGCTCCGACTCTACAGCCAGAGTGCCCGGTCAAGATTGAATGCCGCGCTAATGAGGGCCAGATGGGTAAATGCCTGAGGGAAATTACCAAGGGCCTCGCCGCTATGGCCGGTCTCTTCGGCATAGAGGCCTACGTGATTCGCAAAACCGAGCATCCGCTCAAACATCAAACGGGCGTCCTCAAGATGCTTTGCATCAAAACGTCCCGCCCTCGCCAGAGCCTCGACGAGCCAGAAGGTACAGATATTGAAGGTACCCTCATCACCGTTAAGGCCATCTGCCGTCTCATGGACATTGTAACGGTAGACAAGATAGTTGGCTACAAGGCCTCCCTGGTTGACAGGCTTGAGGATTGCATCGAGGGTACTCAGCACCCTGGGGTCCGTTGGCGACATGAAGAGGACAAGGGGCATCATCAGATTAGCCGCGTCCAGATGTTCGCTGCCGTAGTGCTGGACAAATGTCCCGCGCTCTTTATGCCACCCCTTCTCCATAATCTCTTCATAGATCCGGTTACGAACCTTGAGCCAGCGATTACGGTCCGCAGGGAAGGACCTCTTGTCGGCGAGACGGAGACCGCGATCAATTGCAACCCAACACATGAGTTTTGAATAGACGAAGTGGCGTCTCCCCCCTCTAACCTCCCATATCCCTTCGTCTGGACGGCGCCAGTTCTCGCACACCCAGTCAACAAGTCGGCGGAGCGACAACCAGGTGTCGTATGAAATAGGATTACCGTGCCTGTCATAGAGGTAAGCCGCATCCATCAACTCTCCGTAGATATCGAGCTGAAGTTGATCGTGAGCGGCATTGCCCACACGGACAGACCTGGAGCCCATGTATCCATCAAAATGGTTGAGCATCTTTTCCGGCAGCTCCTTACGGCCGTCGATGCCGTACATTATCTGAAGCGGTGGATCGCCATCCTTATCGGAAGCAAATATGCCGGAGAGAAAATGCATGAAACGTTCTGCTTCATCGGTATAACCAAGCTTAATAAAGGCATAGATTATAAAGGCCGAATCCCGTATCCAGGTGTAGCGATAGTCCCAGTTACGCTCCCCCCCCAGGCTTTCAGGGAGACCGCATGTTGGCGCCGCAACAATAGCGCCAGTAGGTTCAAAAGTGAGCAGTTTCAACGCAAGGGCCGAACGGTGTACCATCTCCCGCCACCGCCCTGTATATTTACATTTTGCGACCCAGCAGCGCCAATACCAGATGGTGTTTCTGAAGAGTTCCTCTACATATTCACCAGGCATATCGGTGTTTGTCTCAACCCCCGCCACAACCTCACGCAACGTGAAGACGACAGTCTCCCCTTCCTGAAGAGTAAACTTGGCCTCCACGCCTTTTCCGTCTGTCTTCAGTGGAGTATCCGTCAGCAGAACAAGGTCAAGTCCACTCGAAGAGAAGGTGGCTCCGCCGGAAAATATTTCAGCCTTGTGTGTGTCGAGGGCGTAATTGAAAGCGGGCCTGCACTCAACCGTAAACTCAATCGGACCGCGCAGAGCCGTGACCTTCCGAATTATTTGATGAACGTGTCTGCTATTCTTCCTCGCCCGCCCGACAGGCATGAAGTCTGTAAGCTCCGCCGCACCGTGAGGAGAGAGAAAGCGTGTAACCAGAACATTGGTCTCCGGCAGGTAGAACTGCTTGTACGTCACATTGTTATCAGACGGCGCGATACGAAAACTGCCACCCTTCTTATCGTCAATGAGGGCGGCAAAAACGCTGGGGGAGTCGAAATGGGGGATGCACAACCAATCTATTGACCCGTTGATTCCTACTAGGGCCACAGTATGCATATCGCCGATAATTCCATAGTTTTCTATCGGTTGATATGCCATAGCAGAGTAGTGCCTTTCACAGTTGGGTAACATTGCGAGGGAAACCTGTTTACGAACCGCCTTTGCATCAAGTACAGGAGCCTCTGAATAGCAGACCTTCCTTAGCAAAGTGCTGCGACTGCCCTCCACTGTTATTTCGGCTCTTGTCAGCGAATAATTAAGCTTTTATTAGGAGAAGCTCTATATTACAATGGCGCGGAATGTTAGAAAGAGCAGGCCGGTAAATCCAATCGAAGGAGGCAGAGATGAGACGAGCCAGCACAAACAGGAGAACCCTCAACATCTTTTTCTATTCCCTTGTCATCACCCTGTTCATCTTTAGCAACGGTGGCGTATATGCAGCGGAAGCTACAGACGGCTACAGGGGCGCTAGGTGGGGAATGGGTGTCGAGGAGGTCAGAGGGGTCATACAGGAGTTGGGCTTGAAATATATCGACCACAAAAACTTCCGGGTAAGCGACACGATGTTCGGTTCCGATGCTGAAATCAGATATCTCGTTGGAGATAATCTGCCACTCGAATCGGTGATGGTAGAGATAAGAAAACCACCAAAAGCCCCCGTGCCGTATGAGAAGATCAGGGCAGCACTCGTGCAGAAATATGGCAAACCTCTAAAAAAGAGGGCAGGACACGAGAAGGATAGACTTGAAATGTGGACAACGCCAAAAACGAGCATCTGGTTGATGGTTGACGACGACGCAAAGTTTACACTGATTATCTACACCGACCTTGATGCAGAAAGGAAGTACTATTAGCCCACATTATTCATGAAGGCTCATCGCGTAAGAGTGTGGGCAAAATGATGGGCCTGAAGCGTTATAATGTGGTTTCCAATAAGAGGCAAAGAGCTTTTTAAGGTGCGAGCAAATCCGTATGATTACGGGATGGGAAAAAGAAGGAGCCTGCTAGACGAATATCTATTCCCCGGGTTTCGTCCAAAGGTGGAGGTCAAGGGGATATTCGGAGCTCCGAAGGCCAGGGCCATACGGCTTGAGCGGCGTCAAAAAAACTGCATGCGGCTGTCGCGGCACAGTGCATAGGCGTTACTACGCCAAGACAGGGCGGAGGATACGGGACTTGTCCTGCGGAGATGCCCGCAGAGGATCGAGCACCATGGAGTGCGTCGTAAGGAGCGCAGGGAGAAGGGGCGAAGAAACATGTTGAAGGTGATAGCGTCGTAAAAAGTCCGACCTACTGGGCCGAGCAATTTTTCAGACACTCGACATACCATATATCCCGCTTTATTCATGAATTGCCGTGATGATCGCGCAGAGATTGGATTTACC
>JBHHTR010000091.1:0-9057 GCA_046753505.1 Thermodesulfobacteriota bacterium | reverse complement strand
CAGGGCATCGACACTCTTCATCGAGATGCTTCCCCTTCTCAGGTACTCCACTCCTCCAATGAGGCTTACGACCAGCATGGAGAAGAAGAAGAGGAGGGAGATGCTCATCGCCTCGGCGGAGCTTCCACCCGCCTTAGCGAAGAGAAAGACAAAGGCCCCCTCGCGGATCCCCAGCCCCGCGAGAGAGAGGGGGATCATTGCTACGACTGTTGCTATGGGGACAAAGAAGAAGAAATAGTGCAACGGCATATCCATGCCGATTGACCGGGCAAGTATGTAGTAGCCGATGACCATGCTCCCCTGGAGGATGAGGGAGAAGGCGAATGCCTTGATCAGGATGGCCCGCTCCCCCTTGTACCCCATGAGAACCTTGTAGAAGGAGTCGATCTTCCTGTTAATGCCAAATAGTTTCAGTCTGGCCAGTATTCTCATAGCCCAGCCGTGAAGGAGGTCGATCCATATAACGAGGCTTATCGCAACAAAGCTGGCAAGGAGAATGAGGAGGAGCCAGAGTATGGAGCTGCCCTTAATCAGGGTGTAGCCGGTAACGGTTGCTACTGCTGTGATGGTCATGAGCGCCGTAAAGCCAGAGTATCGGTCGAGGAAGATGGAGGCCGTAGCAATGCCCCCCTTGCCCGTCTCCCTGTAGATGTAGTAGGCCTTCACCAGGTCACCGCCAACGAGGGTGGGGAGAAAATTATTGAAGTACATGCCTATGAAGTAGGTGGAGAAGAGACGGGAAAAGGGCATCCTGTAATCCTTGCTGAGAATAGTATGCCACCGCATGACGGATAGGAACTGGACGGCGAAGAGGAGGAGTAGCATGAGCAGCATTGTTCCGTAACTCACCGACGACACGGTCTCCCAGAAGGTCTTGAAATCCATTCCCCTGAAGAGGAGGTAGAGGAGGCCGCCGCTGACGGCGATCTTGAGCGGCAGTACTAATCCCTTTTTCATGATCTTCCGAGCACCTTTTTAACGACATAGATCGACTTTCCCTGAGATTCGTGATAGATGCGGGCCAGCATCTCGCCGAGGAGCCCCATGACTACCAGTTGCATACCCATGATGAGGAGGAGGATGGCAAGGAGCAGGAGTGGGCGGCTGCCGATATCGTAGCCAAGGATAATCTTCTGATAACTCAGGTAGAGGCCCATGAGGAAGCCGATCCCGCTGAGGAGGAGCCCCGCAGGGCCGAAGGCGTGGATGGGTCTTGTCGAAAAGCTCTGGAGAAACTTTACCGTAATGAGGTCGAGGATGACCCTGATAGTTCTCGATATGCCGTACTTGCTTGTGCCAAATTTCCGGGGGTGGTGCGTCGTCTCGACCTCGGTAATCGACGCGCCGACCCAGTTGGCGATGGCCGGAATGAAGCGGTGCATCTCGCCGTAGAGCCTGATGTTCTTTATGACCTCACTCCGGTACGCCTTGAGGGTGCAGCCGTAGTCGTGGAGGGCCACGCCGGTGACAAAAGAGATGAGCCAGTTGGCGATGACCGAGGGGAGTCTCCGGCTCAAAAACTTGTCCATCCTCTTCTTTCTCCAACCGCTCACCACATCGTACTCTCTGCTCGCCTCAAGAAGCTTGGGGATATCCTTCGGGTCGTTCTGGAGGTCGGCGTCCATGGTGACAATCACCTCTCCCTCGGCGTAGTCGAACCCCGCCGCCATTGCCGCCGTCTGGCCGAAGTTTCGTCTGAAACCGACAACGACAACCCGCTTGTCCTTCGCCTGCAACTCACTCAGGAGGGCAAATGATTTGTCACTGCTGCCGTCGTCAACAAATATAACCTCATACTCCCACTCGGCGCCGTCCATTACCTCCGTGATCGCCCCGTAGAGGTGGGGGATACTCTCCTCCTCGTTGTAGAGTGGAATAACTATTGAAACCTTACCGTCCAAAAAAAACCTCCCTGCTTATGCAGTATTGTTGGCAGTAACGGGCGGTTTGGAACAGAGTGAGCGATAGCGAACACTGCTGAAAACCGTCACTGTTGACTGTCCTCGTTATATTTATTTGTTTAATGCTTTGCGAATAGCCTCAATCTTCTGTTGACTAGATTTCAAACTATCATAGAGGTGCCAAACTAGTTCTTCTGCCTCTTCAATGATTTCTGTGCGGACACCTTTATTACGTGTTGTAACTAATGTGTTTAGCCTATTAGCAATTGTTCTCTTTACGCCTAAGGCGCTTTTGCCACCGCCATCATGAACTGCTTCATATATTTCCCAATACTCATACTCAGGAAAGTCATTTTTCATTATCTTTGATAGTTGCTTGCCTTCTTTGGCAAGCTCTTGAATTGCTGTCTTATCCTTTTTGAGCATTTTGCCTCCTATATAATGTTGTATTGATATAGTATTACGTTGCTATACCACGTATTTTTTCAACCTTCAGCCTATCAACCTGCCCTAATAGCTCCATTCACCCTTACTCTGCTCCATCCCCTTGAAGTTACGGCACCGGAAGAGGGTTATCGTCCTGACCACCTCGCCCCGCTCTGCTATTTTCACCACCTCCCGTTCGCACTCATCGAAGGCGGCGGCCACTTTTTTCTCGATACCGCCCTCGCCCCCCTTGACGTAGAGGGCGTCATAGCCGATGAGCGTCTCGAAGCCGGGCCAGATATCGTACTGGTTCATCCTTCGGTTGCCCAGGTAGATATTGTAGAGCGTCGGGTGATCGGGGATGTAGAAGGCTAGTTCACTCGCCGTCTGATAGGTGCCGCCTATGATGAAGGTGGGGTTGCGCCTCTCCATCTCACGGAATGCCTCTCCCACCGCCCTGCCCGCCCCTTCCCACCCTACGATCCTGTTGTAGGGGGCCTTCTGTAAAACCCGCTTCATCCCCGCCATCGTGAGAAGTCGTGGATAGTGAACGGCGGTCGTAGCGACGAACGATAACAAGAGGGCGCAACAAATAAGGACGGTCAACACCGACCTGCCTAACCCCCGACCCCTCTTATAGCGGCTGTAGATTTCGTCCCATATTCCACCCGTTGCGATAAAGGCGGTAAAGTAGCCCGCTGCCGCCCAGTTACCCTGAACCTTCCCCTGACCGCTCTTGACGAGAAAGAAGAGGAGGACCGGGGCCGACATGCAGAATAGAAGGAGGCACTCCCTCTTCCTCTGACTGAACCATGCTCCGCCCCCCGCAAGAGCGCCCCCTCTGAATCCCCCTAATCCGACTACGCCGCACTTTACGATGGCATAGAGAAGGCCGAGAAAGATGAGGGGGGTTATGAGTCCCGCCTGGCCGCCGAAAAACTCAAGCACCGAATCGAGGGAGAAGCCGAGCCCAGCCTCCACATGGGCCTGACCCATCGTGTGCCGTATTGTAACCCAACCGTTTCTGATATTCCAGAGGATAACGGGGGAAAAGACGACCAGACTGATAAGGGAGGCAATGTACGGCTCCCTGCGGGTGAGCCACTGGCGATCATCCCTCGACGCGATGAGGTAGAGGAGCATACAGGGGAAGATGAGGCCCATGATGTATTTAGAGAGGAGTCCGAAGCCCACGGCTATCCCGGCGAGGTACCAGAAGTGAGAGCCGTCACCCCTGACGGCCCGTCGAAAGAGGTAGACAGTCACCCCCCATGCCAGGATGAAGGGGGAGTCCGTCGTCATGAGGATTGAGCCGACGGCGTATAGGGGAGTCAGGTTGAGGACGAGAACAGAGAATAGGGCGGCCCGTTCACTCCTGAAGATATCCTTTGTCAGTGCGTAGAGGAGGAGCGAGCCGACGAGAGAGAAGAGAACCGCTCCGACCCGCACACCGAACTCCGTATCCCCGAGGATGGAGGTAGAGAGGGCGATGATCCAGGCGATGGCCGGTCCCTTGCTGTAGTAGCTCAGGTCGAGCTGCCTGCTCCACTCCCAGTAGTGGGCCTCATCGGGGATAAGCCCCAGCGGCCCGTTCCCTATGTAGAAGAGTCGGAAGAGGGTGACCGCCGCGATAAAGAGGAAGAAGTATTGTCTGTGTGTCACCATCTCAACGGGCCGCCTTCAAGTGTTTACAGTAGTGGATGAGGGGCGGGATAAGCCGCTCCTCGACTACGATAAAGAGAAAGGCCACCGATGTGCCGAGACAGGCCCCGCCAATCACATCGAGGGGGTAGTGGACCCCCACATAGATTCTCGAATAGGCGACAAGAATGGCGACGATCAGAAAAATGGGACGGCCCTTGCGGTAGTGGAGGGCCAGCCATACCATGGCGGCAAATATGTTGGTAGCGTGAGATGAGGGGAAGGAGAAGGAGCCGCTGCACCCCACAAGGAGGTGGACATTCTCAAGGGCAACACAGGGCCTCACCCGCTGAAAGAGCTCCTTGAAAATGGAGGAGGAAAGAAAGTCGCTGAAGGCGACAACAAGGAGGAGGAGGAGAAGGGCCTGTCGGGACTTCCGTCCCCCCACGATGAGACCGCCCACCCAGAGGATAAGGATGACGACCGTAAAGTTGCTCTTCGATGTAATAAAGGGCATAAAGAGGTCGAGAAAGCCGGCAGTAAGGCGTGTGTTGACGAGGTAGAAAACGGCCCGGTCAATCCCTATGATTGTATCCAAGTGGCTCCTCCTCGCAGTCTGACTTTTCCGGCAACGCCTCTGGTGAAGCCACTGGCTCTCCCGATGTTGATGATATGTTCGTCTCCTCTCCGCTCTTCAGGAGTGCCTCCACACCCTCCATGACCCTCTTTACTGTGACCGCCGCCATACATTCCAGGGTACTCTTGCTGCACCGTCTGGAGAAGCATGGGGAGCACTCTATCCCACCTGTGAGGATAAGATTATTTTCGCCGTACGGCCCGGTCCGCCACGGCGCAGTGGGGCCGAAGATGGCGATGACGGGAACTCCCACGGCAGCCGCGATATGGAGGGGGCCTGAATCGACGGATATGACGAGGCGGGACCACTTCATAAGGAAGGCAAGCTCCTTGATAGTCGTCATCCCTGCAAGGTTTAGGATACCCTCTACATGAGAGGCAATCTCCTCGCCGTATTCCCTGTCGTTCGGGCCGCCCACCACCACCACCTTCATGCCTCTCCCCTCGACGATATCGCTGGCCACCTGACCGAACCGCTCCGCTCCCCAGAGCTTTGTCTCCCACCTGGCTTTGGGGGCAACCACGACAAAGCCGTCGCTCCTCCCTATCCCGCCATCGGCGAGGAGCTTGAAGACCCTCTCCTGGTCACGGTAGGTAAAAAAGATGGGGAACTTTACAGCGCCGCCCACCCCGCCCGCGTAACGGGCCAGGTCGAGATAGCGATCCACAGCGTGTCTGTCACGGTTGTAGGGGGGGAGCTTTTCATTCAGAAAGAGGTGGCTCAACTCCCTCCCCCTGTCAAATCCGATCCGCCTCCCGCTCCGTGAGATGGCGAGCCAAATGCCGCTCTTCATAAGCCCCTGAAAGTCAAGGACCATATCGTACCGTCTCGCTCTGATCCACCGCACAATACCCTGCGTCGTGGCGGGGGCCCTGCGAAAGCCTCTCTTCTTTATTGCCACCACGTGACTGATGAGAGGGTTTGCGTCGAGGATAGATTTCGACTCATCCTCCACAAGCCAATCGATCTCGGCGTCGGGATAGCCACCTCTCATAGAGGCAAGGGCCGGCAGTGTGTGGACAACATCCCCCAGAGAGGATAATTTTACGATCAGTATTTTCATCATTCTTTCAATTCGCAGTTGAATGCTTCAGCATTCAACTGCTCAACGAGGGCAAACCCCTTATCTCACACAGAGCCACAAAGATCACAGAGTCAATGAGGAGAGAATACATTTCTCTACTTTTCAATTCTGCCTTCCTCCGTGAGCTCAGCGCCTTTGTGTGATAATAGCCTTGCTAAAAGTATCCTTCCGTGGTTTCCGTCACCATTCATTGCCTCTCTGATAAACCCGCAAAGCTTCGCGTTCTCCGTGAGAAATCTACGGTTTAAATGTTTCCCTCTGCCATACCACGCTCTACATCCTCGACTATCCACTCCGCTGCGGCAAGGAGGTCTTGGGCGATAAAATCGGGAGGCGGCTCTATCCACCCCTGCTGTTCAGTGCCGTAGCCCGTCAGGACAAGCACCCCCTTTGCGCTGCACTTCCTGGCCAACTCTACGTCGATAGCCTTGTCGCCGACAACATAGGAGTTTGCAGGATCAATCCCCAACTCTTCGGCGGCCCTCTCAATGAGGCCCGTCGCAGGTTTCCTGCATCGGCATCCCTCGTCGGGGTGGTGGGGGCAGTGGTAGAAGGCGTCAATGTGTCCGCCCCCCTTCCCGACTATCTCACTGAGCCGCCTGTGTATGGCGTCAACAGCCTCCTCCGTAAAGTATCCCCGCCCTATTCCCGACTGATTGGTAATGACCACCGCCAGCAGACCGGCTTCGTTAATCATCCTGACGGCCTCGGCTGCGCCGTCTATTAAAACGAGCCCATCGGGAGAAGAGAGGTACTCCCGCTCCACATTGATAGTCCCGTCCCTGTCCAGAAATACGGCCCGCTTCATGCCATGAGACTCCTCATTATAATTCACTCCCCTCTCACACCGATGAGTTTCATTGCCGACTCTGCCACATCGTCTGCCGATATACTCTCCATGCATCGGAAATCTGTGGGACAATCCCGCTTGAAGCAAGGGCTGCAATCGACCTTTTTGTAGAGGACGGCGCACCTTTCCCCTAACGGGCCGGTTCGGTCTGGATCGGTAGAGCCGAATATGGCAACCGTCGGGACGCCAAGGGCGGCGGCGACGTGCATGAGGCCGCTGTCGTTGGTGATAAAAACCGCACAGAGCGACATGAGGGCCATCGCCTCCCTCAGGGATGTTTGCCCCGACAAATCCAGAGAAGCCGTCCCTATTCCGTCACCTACACGGCGGCACGCCTCACTGTCGCCCCTGCTCCCGAAGAGGAGAGGATAGAGGGGGCGCTCTCGTGAGAGGAGCGCGGCGGCCTGAGCAAACCGTTCGGCAGGCCACTGCTTTGCCGGACCATAGGCCGCGCCGGGAGCGATCCCTATGAGGGGAGACGCTGCGTCACCCCCCCTGTCACGTAAGAACTTTCTCCCCCACGCTATCTCTGACTCCTCTAGGTATAGCCTGGGCAGTTGTGTCCCCCTCCTCCCCATACCAGCCTTCTCAACGAGGTCGAGGTAGTAATCGACGTGGTGGTAGAGAGTACCCTTGCCGGGAGGTTTCACGCCATTCGTCAGAAGGAGGCCTCTCCCGTCCGTGGTGTAGCCGTACCGTTCGGGAATCCGTGCGAGGAAGGCGATGAGGGCCGCCTCAAAAGCGTTCTGAAAGAGGAGGGCCCGTCCAAAGCGCCGCCTTATATCACCCGCGAGACGCCACCTCCCTACGATCCCGCCGTGTCTGCCCCGTGCGTCGTACTCCATGACGGCAGTTACCGCCGGATTGGAGCGAAATACGGAGGCAACCCACGGCTTTGCGAGGACTGTTATCGCGCTGTCAGGCTGGCCCCTGTGAGCGGCCTCAAGGGCGGGCAGGCACATGACGGCGTCCCCTATCCAGTTCGGCGCCCTTACGAGGAGGCTCGCTCCATCATTACGCCTCACCATAGCAGGGAAGGTTTTCCACCTCGCCTCAGGGGATGGCGCCATCCATTGCTGTACCGGTACAGGTGTGATGACCGTTGCGGCAGATAATTAGAAGTTGATTTCACGCGACCTTGTTTACCTTTTCTCATTGACAGAATAAACGCTCATTATATATAGTTATTCATAATTATCAAATATTTATCGTAATATGGGGAGGCGACAGGGAGGCTTTGGAGTCGAAGGTGGTGGGCGCCGTAAAAGATACGGGGGGAAGGGTGGAGGCCCATTTAATTATTACCGGCCTCGTACAGGGGGTGTTCTTCAGGGCCCGGACCAGGGAGGTCGCCGTGAGCCACGGCGTTTGCGGCTGGGTAAGGAACAGGCCCGACGGCTCAGTTGAAGCGCTCTTTGAGGGCGAGGAGAGGGCAGTGATGGAGGTTGTAAAGTGGTGTCGCAAAGGGCCGCCGTCGGCGCGTGTGGCCGATGTGACCGTCTCATGGCATGACGCAACCGGTCGGCATGAGGATTTCAGGGTTATTACATGACCATTCAGGGAAGGTTACTATCGGGGTGGTACCTCCCCTGCTGGATACTCTGCCTCGCCCTTGTAATCGTTGGATGTGGCGGATGTGGGGCGAAGCACGGTGAGCTGGAGATTCTAAGCCCCTCTCCCACCCCCCTTCCCAGCTACAGCGTATCCAGACACTCTACTATCTTCGCCGACGACTCACTCAGGGTTGTAGTGACCCCCCTGAGCCGCTATAGATCGCACAACCAGCCATCGCTGGTGAAGGCCATTCTCAACAGTGGTCACACCGTCTTCTCCATTTCACTGGATAACCTCTCTGATAGTAAGATAATCTACAATCCATCCTTTTCCCATATTGTCGATAACCGTCTTGGATACAAGAGACCCCTCGACTATACGGACCTCTATTTTATAGTGAGAGAGATGGAGCACGGCGAGGCACAGATGGGTAAGATGAGGGGCCGGTTTTACGACCTTGCCGAAACGGTGCAGCCCGGCAAGAGGGTGGAGAAGCTTCTCATCTTCCCCCCTCTTGAAGAGAATAGCACCAAAGCTGCCCTTACCATGGAGGAGGTATATGTGGGGACGGAGACCATGAAACTGACCTTTTCATTTGCCCTTGCCTCTCTCCCGATAACGCCAGAAGCCAGCAGGGAGAGGTAGGGCAGAAGAGCACGTCATTTGAATCTAAATAGAGTGCGCGTGGCGCAGTGTAAAAGGGAGATTTAGCAAAAAGTAACTGGTTAGCTCTCCCCCTTTGCTAAAGGGGGATTAAGGGGGATTCTGAATTGTAAACACCCCAAATCCCCCCTCGCCCCCCTTTGCTAAAGGGTGGGAAAGAATGTAGCTGAATCGTACCCAACAATAAAGATTTATGGTTTCCTATAGTTGGTGTATACTTCGCTGGAAAGTGTTAAGCATAACTAAATAGAGTCTCCTCAGAAAGTCATAACATATTGAAAGATATAGACTAAAGGGGTGT
>JBHHTR010000090.1:0-9075 GCA_046753505.1 Thermodesulfobacteriota bacterium | reverse complement strand
AAGGTTATCCGGTATGGCGCCGCAGTTTATGGCGACGAAGGGTCTCTCTTTCTTTCCACCCTCGTAGTGTATTGCCCGTGCGATGAGTTCCTTGCCGGTGCCGCTCTCGCCGGTGATGAATACATTGACCTTCTTGTCGGCAATCCTCTTGATGAGGTCGTATATTTCCACCATTCGGGGACTTGCTCCGATAATATTGGCAAATCCGTGTCTGCTCTTGAGTGCCCTCTTGAGGAGCACATTCTCCTGTTCAAGCCTCCTCACGTCGAGGGCCTTTCTTATGTGGTGTTTGATCTCGTCAACCTTGAAGGGCTTAGTAAAGTAGTCGTAAGCGCCAAGTTTCATCGCCTCAATTGCAGTATCGACCGATGCGTATGCAGTAATCATGATGACAATCGTCTCAGGGGAAAGCTCCTTCACCTGCTTCAGCAGGTCGATCCCTCCGATCCCCGGCATCTTGATATCGGTGATGACGAGGCTGCACGAATTCTTACGCAGGTACTCGATTGCCTGTTCCCCGGAAGAGACCGTCGTCACACGATACCCCTCCCTCTTGAGCATTATCCCGAAAAAATCGCACATGCTCTGTTCGTCATCGACAATGAGTATCTTCTCTTTCGCCATCCAGGAAACCTCTGAGTTAACGACCACCCCTAATAAGGGGTGGAGGACCTATCTTCACCGTCTTCACCCCCCTCACCCCTGCCCTCGCCCCCAAAGTGGGGGAGAGGGAGTTTTCATCTAACCTGCCGCCTCTCTCCTGGCCTCCGCCAGGGGGAGTGTCAGAGTAAAGGTTGACCCCTCTCCCTGGCTACTACTGACCTTTATACTCCCCCCGTGGCTCTCCACAACGCGGTGAACCAGGGCGAGACCGAGACCGGTACCTGACTCCCTCGTTGAGTAGAAGGGGTCAAATATCCGTTCCAGATCATCAGGCGACACCCCATCTCCGCTATCGGAAACAGTTATCTCTGCCATTGCCCCATCGCCGGCCCGGCTTGCAATCTCAAGCTTCCCCCCTCCAGACATTGCCTGGGCTCCGTTTAGAAAGAGGTTCCAGAAGACCTGCCGGAGTTGACGCGCATCGGCCTCCACGAGGAGTCCATCGGCCACCTCTAATGATATAGTGACCCCGCTTCCCACCGGACTGTTCCTGAAGACATCGAGGATATCCTTCACAAGCCCTTTCAAGTCAACTACCTCCATGGCGCCCGACGCGGGCCGCGCAAAGACAAGGAAATTGGTAATAATGTCGTTGAGCCTGGCCGCCTCTCTGAGGACTATATCCATCAACCGTCTGTTATCTCTATCTTCGTATGACAAACCATCTTCGAGCACCTGTATTGAACCGCTCATGGAGGCGAGGGGGTTTCTTATCTCATGAGCCATACCGGCGGCAAGTCCACCGAGGGCCTTGAGCTTCTCATCCCGCTTTAACTGCTCCTCCATCTCCCTCATTCTGGTGAGATCCTGGAAGATGACTATCTTGTCAACATCAACATCGTCTGCGTCGGATACCGAAAATCCCAGCAACAGCTCCCCCCAGTCGGCTCTCCTGAAACTCCTCTCCTCCCTGAAGGAGACCTTATCTCCCTCCTCTGCCGTAGAGCTCTCCATGAGGGATGGAAATATATCCTCTACCCTCTTCTGGTAGACATCCTTGAGCGGGTATCCCGTCAATCGCTCTGCCGTCTTGTTGAATGAGGTAATCCTCCCCGCCTTATCGAGGGTAAGGATGCCGCTGTTGATATTCTCAACGATATGCTTATTGAGCGCCTCGAGGCGCTTGACATCTATCTCCCTCTCCTTGAGCTGCTCCTCCACCTGCAAGAGACGCTCCGAGAGGTATCCTGTAAGATAGGCCACAACAAAGAAGGCGAGTATATTCGTGGCAATCGTCGTCAGGAGGTCATCCCATGCGTAGATAACGCTGGAGGATATGACCTTGTAACCCTGGGGAAGTAGGCGATAGAAGTCGAGGTCCATGAGGAGGCCGTAACAGATGCTCGAAACCGACGCCGCGTAGAAGCCTCCTCTCCTGCCGAGGATGATAGATGCGCTGATGATGACAAGAAAGTAGAGTGGAAAGAGGAAGCTCTCTACCCCGCCAGTTACATAGACAATGGCCGTAACGAGGAGGATATCAAAAAGCGCCTGCCAGTGCGCGAAGGGCGCCAGCCTCTTGAGCCAGTGGAGCATGCGTGCATAGAGGATCGTAAGGAGGCATATGCCGATAATTATTACATAGAGTGGGTAGAGATTGGGCCAGGAGGCTGCCTTTACCTGAAACCAGGCAGTGATCCCCAGGAAGAGGATGGCAAAGATAACCCTGAGAACCATCAGGGCAAGGAGCCGCTTCTTGAGTGTGGTGTTCTGTCCCCCTACCTCCGGCATTCTATCAGCCGGAAGCTCCAGCAAGTTGGAATATGGGAAGGTAGAGGGCTATGACCAGGCCGCCCACGACAACGCCAAGGAAGACCATTAGCATGGGTTCTATGAGGGAGGTAAGGGCCGAAACCGCAGCGTCCACCTCCTCTTCATAGAAGTCGGCTATCTTGTTGAGCATGGTATCCAGTGAACCGCTCGACTCGCCGACGGAGATCATCTGTGTCACCATGGCGGGAAATATCTTCGTCTCCGCCAGGGGATCGGAAAAGGTCTTTCCCTGACTGAGGGCGGTCCTCGCCTTCATAACGGCGTCCTCCACAACCCTGTTGCCGGAGGTCTTGGAGACAATATCGAGGGCGTCAAGAATGGGGACGCCGCTTGTTATCATCGTTCCCAGGGTTCTGGTAAAGCGCGCCACAGCCGTCTTGCGCAGAAGATCGCCTATAACGGGTATCTTGAGGAGAATGCCGTCTATCACCCGCCTGCCGTTATCCGTACCGTAATATTGTCTTAAAACAAGGACAAGCACAACAAGGGGGATAACAAAGAGGTACCAGTAACCGACTATGGCGTTGCTCAGATTGACAACCATCTGTGTGGGCATGGGGAGGGCCTTGCCGAAATCTGCGAACATCCCCTCGAAGATAGGCACGACAAATACGAGCAGTCCCGTTACAATGATGAGGGCTATCGAGATAACGACTCCAGGGTAGGTCATGGCCGACTTGATATTACGCTTGATCTTTTCGCTCTTCTCCATGAACATGGCCAGCCGGTTAAGGATGACGTCGAGGATACCGCCCACCTCACCGGCGGCAACCAGGTTTACATACAGCTCGTCAAATATCTTAGGGTGCTTCTTCAAGGCGTCGGCAAAGGTGGCCCCCCCTTCAACTCCCGCCTTTACATCAGCAAGGGCCTTCTTGAGCACCGGGTTCGCCTGCTGTGCATGGAGTATGTCGAGGCACTGGATAAGGGGGAGCCCTGCATCTATCATGGTGGCGAACATCCTGGTAAAGACAACGACCTCTTTTGTCGTAACCTTCCTGGCAAAACCGGGGATATTGATCTCAATCGAGCCGATTCCCTTCTTCTTCTCACTGATGGAGGCGGGAATAATCTGCTGCCTCCTGAGGGCGGCAGTCGCCGCCGCCAGATTGATTGACTCTATCTCTCCGTTTCTTACCTCGCCGTTGAGTGTCCTTCCTCTGTACGAAAATGTAGCCATCTCTACCTCATCATGCCGGGCTGTGTAACCCCGCCGCTATGGGACATCATCTGCCTGAGTTCGTCGGCCTCAGGACTCCGTCCAATCGCCTCATCCATGGTGATCGCTCTTCTGTTAGCGAGGGCAATGAGACACTGGTTCATTGTCTGCATGCCAAACTTGGCCTGGCCGACCTGCATCTGGGAATAGACCTGGTGGACCTTGTCCTCCCTGATGAGGTTTCTTATGGCCGGATTGGGCAGCATAAGCTCCAGTGCAAGAACCCTCCCTGTCCCGTCCGATCTGGGCAGAAGAAGTTGTGAAATGACCCCCTCAAGAACAAAGGAGAGCTGTGCTCTCACCTGTGGCTGCTGGTTTGCAGGAAAAACATCGATGATCCTGTTAATCGTCTGGACACATGAATTTGTATGGAGGGTCGCCAGGCAGAGATGGCCCGTCTCCGCGACGGTGAGGGCGGTCTCAATGGTCTCCAAATCCCGCATCTCCCCCAGCAGGACTACATCCGGGTCCTGCCTTAATACATACTTGAGGGCCTTCTTGAAGTTATGGGTGTCGGCCCCCACCTCTCTCTGGTTGACAAGGGACTTCTTCGAATTGTGGAGGTACTCAATGGGGTCCTCAATGGTTATAATGTGACTCTCCCTCTCACTATTGATCATGTCGATCATCGAGGCCAGTGTTGTCGACTTGCCGCTTCCCGTAGGCCCCGTCACAAGCACCAGCCCCCTCGGCTTTCTGATAAGCTCCTCACAGCTTTGGGGCAGACCAAGGTCTTGAAAGCTTTTTATGCCGAAAGGTATTGTCCTGAAGACGGCGCCGACAGCGCCCCTCTGGACAAAAAGATTTGCCCTGAACCTGCTCAGTCCCTTCACGCCGAATGAAAAGTCAAGTTCGTTCTCCTCTTCAAACTTATGCTTCTGGAAATCGGTCAGTATGCTGTAGGCCATCTGTTTTATCTGGACGGCGTTGAGTGGGGGGAGTTTCATGGGTACGAGGCTCCCATAGAGCCTGATCCTGGGCGGCGACCCGGCGGCAAGATGGAGATCCGACGCATCCTTATCGATAATACTCTTCAAGAGGTAGTGAATCGTAACCTTTGGTGCCTGCTCCTGTTCTCCCACAACCTGCCTCCTAGCAGAGCCTTAAAATCCAGTTAACAACCATACACTGCATTGCCCCCACAGTATGTGCCACACGTCACAGATGAGAGCGGGGGGCCGTCAATCGGCCATTGTCACCCGCAGTATCTCCTCAATGGTAGAGGTGCCCTCCTGCACCTTCTGGAGCCCGCTCATTCGGAGGGTCTTCATCCCGCCATCTATGGCCGCCCGCTTCAACTCTGCCGCCGAAACACCATTCAGCACCAGCTCCTTGATGGCGTCGTTCATTACCATCACCTCATAGAGGGCGACCCTCCCCTTATAGCCGCTATTGTTACAGGCAGCGCACCCCTTGCCCTCATAGCAGACTATCGTCTTTGCCTCGACAGGAGTAAAACCGACATCGATAAGCGCTTGGGGAGGCGTCTTCAGCACCTCCTTGCACTCACTACAGATCTTCCTTGCAAGCCTCTGGGCCAGGACAAGATTAGTTGAAGATGCGATGAGGAACGGCTCGATCCCCATATTGAGGAGCCGGTTTATTGTCGAGGGAGCGTCGTTGGTGTGGAGTGTTGAGAGGACGAGGTGTCCCGTAAGGGCGGCCTTGATTGCAATCTCCGCCGTCTCATAGTCACGCACCTCGCCGACCATGATGATATCGGGGTCCTGCCGCAGGAAGGCTCTCAGGGCGGCCGCAAAGTTGAGGCCAATGTCTTCATGCATCTGAACCTGGTTTATCCCCCCCAGGTTATACTCGACCGGGTCTTCGGCGGTTGAGATATTATCACTCACCTTGTTGAGGTCCGTAAGGGCGGAGTAGAGGGTCGTCGTCTTTCCACTGCCCGTCGGCCCAGTAACAAGGACCATACCCCACGGCTTATGGATGGCCTCCAGAAAATCTGTCAGAGCGCTATCCTCAAAACCGAGTTTGGTCATGTCGAGTTGGAGATTGCTCTTATCGAGGAGCCTCGTCACCACCTTCTCGCCGTAGAGGGTGGGGAGGACGGAAACACGGTAGTCCATCTCCTTGTGCTTACCCATCTTGAGTTTGATCCGCCCGTCCTGGGGAAGACGCCTCTCGGCAATATCGAGGTTAGACATGATCTTGATCCTCGACACGATGGCATTCTTCAGTTTGAGAGGAGGCTTCATGATCTCCTGAAGGACGCCGTCAATCCTGTAACGAACCCTGAAAGACTTTTCGTACGGCTCGATATGGATATCGCTGGCCCCCTTCTTTATCGCATCGGTCAGAATGAGGTTGACCAGCCTCACCACCGGGGCGTCCTCTACCGCCTTCTTGAGGTCGGAGATATCAATATCCTCCTCCTCCTGAACCACCTCCATCTCGCTCTCGTCAAACTCGGTCAGTACGTCGCCGTAGTCCATCTCCGGGACGTCGTAGTACTTCTCGATAGCCCCCTTCATGGCAGCCTCCGAGGCCACCACTGTCTCAACGCTGTACCCTGTAAGAAACTTGACGTCATCTATAGCAAATATATTGGAGGGATCGGCCATGGCTACCGTCAGGGTAGCGCCTGTCCTGGTCACCGGCACAATCTGGTACTTGCGGGCGACATCTTCAGGGATAAGTTTTATAATTTCGAGGTCAATCTCTGTTGATGTGAGGTCTATGGATGGGATGCCGTACTGCCTGCTCAGAAACTCCGTCAACTCCTTCTCGTCGAGGAAACCGAGTTTGGTCAAATTGAAACCGATCCTCCCGCCTCCGCTGCGCTGCTCATCTATCGCCTTGCTCAGCTGCTCCTGGGTGATCAGCTTCTCTTTGAGCAAGAGTTCGCCGAGCCTGTCTATCATCATATGTGGGGCGCCTATGGACATAGTTTACCGGATGGCATTCGGGACACCATTCTCACGACATGCTAGTAAAAACCCCTCATCTTGTCAAGGGAATAAGGCCGTGATTTATCAGACTTTTTATGACGCCATCTCACAACCTTTTACGAAGGCGTCATCTGTGTAACAATGGTGCCGGAGGGGGGAATCGAACCCCCACGGGATCGCTCCCACGGGATTTTGAGTCCCGCGCGTCTGCCAGTTTCACCACTCCGGCTCTTGATTATTTCCCCCTATCACTACCATAGAGCGCCATCAGAGTCAAGGTGGACCAAATTATTGGCAGGGCATATTATATATAATTTTATAGAAAAGATAATTAATTATTAATGTTTCCTTAATATTTACTTGACAACTCCTCATCTTCTGTTATAAAAATGATTCGAATGACCTAGTGAATATTACAGGGGAGGGATGAGCATAATGAAGGGAGGGGGCATGGCGTGTAAGAGAAGTGGCAATGCAGGTAAAGGCGCTATTAACAACAACACAAGCTTCACAGGAGGTAGTCAGATGAAAAAGATACTCTTCTCACTAGCAACAGCTGCTCTGCTTATCGTTGGATCACTTGTCATCCCCCAAAGCAGCGAGGCGGTACCGGCATTTGCCAGACAGACAGGACTCGCGTGCAACTCCTGCCACTTTCAGCACTTTCCAACGCTCAACCAGTTTGGCCGGGCCTTCAAGGCGGGCGGCTTCACCATGGTAGGGGGACAGAGCCTCGTAGAGGGCGACCTCCTCTCCATACCGAGCACGCTCAACGCATCGTTTGTCTCAAAGTTCAGGTACGTTAAGACCAACGGTGCTATCGATGATGCCGGAACAAACAGGGGCGAACTCCAACTCCCCGATGAGGCGGCCCTCTTCCTCGCCGGTCGTGTGGGCGAGCATATCGGTTTCGCCCTAGAGGCTCAGATGGCAAAGGCGGGTGATCCGATGTTCGACACCTTCAAGATGCCCATCGGCATCTATGAGATCAACGGAACCCATATCGAGCTGATCCCCT
This sequence comes from Thermodesulfobacteriota bacterium, assembly GCA_046753505.1. Classification (GTDB taxonomy): domain Bacteria; phylum Desulfobacterota; class GWC2-55-46; order S146-70; family JAUXIU01; genus JBHHTR01. Next base: position 1,496 of record JBHHTR010000090.1, on the reverse strand, counting down.
TCACGACAAAGGCCATGGGGGCTGCCTTCCCCACCGAGTACCTCAACACGGGGGCGGTCAGGGGGCTCCGGGTTGTCGAGAACCGGGGGGCAACATCGGCCCAGCAGAAGATCGGCACCGCCACCGAGGCGCAGGGGTTGGCCCTCGCGGTCTACCATCCACAGGGTATGTTCGGCTACACCCTCTGGCAGCCTGAGGGTTCAACCGCCTCCGATGCGGGACCCTTCCTCCACTATCTCAGGGCCGTGGTAACGCCACAGGTAGCAGGCTGGGATCTAGGCTTCGGCGCGCAATGGTGGGGCGGATCTACCAAAGTACCGGGTTCTCAAACAGGAGTTTACAAGGAGGCTGATGCGTGGGCCCTTGACGCTCAGGCCCAGGGTGAGATCGCCGGACTGCCACTCGGCGTCTACGTGACCTATGCAACAGCCGGCCAGTCCGATGCTACGGCAGGGTCTGCTCAAAACATCTTCAAAACCACAACGAACGACGATGCGATGGCGGTGGCTATCCTCGCCGAGTTGGGAGTTCTCCCCGGCAGGGCAACGGTCACGCTGGCCTACCTCGATTACGACTCCGGTGCGGCCACAAACAGCGAAGACAACGCGACCAGCATCGGCGCTACCTACCTGCTGGCGCAGAATGTCGAGCTCTCGATTGAGCACACCTGGCATGATAAGGATCAGGGAACAGCCGGTGCCGATGGCGATCAGGAGACTATTTTCAGGCTCTTCTCCGGCTTCTAGGTGAGCCCGGTCAGCAACTGAGACACCGAAAGGGGAGGGTATATACCCTCCCCTTTTTTATTCGACCCCCCCTCTGTCTCCCACAATAAGGAGCGACGCCATGTTTACTTCAAACCCAAAAAACCTCATCTACTGCCTGGCCATCCTCCTTCTCTGGGGTGCAGTCGGGTGCGCCGGACCGCTCACCATCGAGTACGCCCCGCCGAAACCACCTGACGCCCCGATTGCGGGTGCAGGAACCATCCTCATTTCCGCCTTCACAGACACACGAACGACAGAGAGCCCCCAACATATGGGCACCATCGCATCGCCCGTCTCCGGCCTCCACGGCGATACGATCATCCTCGACAGGGCAGTGGCCGACTTTGTTACCGAAGCCGTCCAGAGCGAGTTGACCGACGCCGGTTTTAACGTCACCTCCTGGACTACTGGTGATGGCGCCCACGACTGGAAGGGGCACCTGCTGAAGGGAAAGGTGAAACGCTTTAACCTCGCCATCGGCCCCAGGGATGAGATCGCTATCGAGATAGAGAGCCGTGTAGTTGATGTGGAGAGTGGCAAGGTTCTCTGGGAGAAGAGCGTTGCCCTGGAGGACGACCGGTACGCGGGGGTCATGGGAAACAGCAGGAGGAGCATCGGTCTCTACACATCACACACGCTGAGTCGTGTGCTCAGGGAGACCATCGCCGATCTCTCCGCTAACCTCCCGGCAGAGCAACCGGCCACGCCGGTAACCGTCAAGAGCGGTGT
>JBHHTR010000089.1:0-9438 GCA_046753505.1 Thermodesulfobacteriota bacterium | reverse complement strand
GGAGCAGGTTATGCGCAGGCGATTGCCTTCCGTGGTTAAGGCGCCGGGTATAATTATCGGACAGCAGGATAGCGGTAAGAATACGCCCGCCAAGGAGAGGGTTCAGGCTAAGGAGGAGGCGATAGAGAGGGGGGTCGGCCTGACGGCGACCGTTCCTGTCAAAGAGAGGGAGATAGAGCGTGGCAGGGGAAGACAGGCACATGATAGTGCCTCCCTACCAGGCGCGGCGAAACCGCTCCTCCTCTACCCGACGCGAGAGAGGCTGGCCTCACTGTCAGACGACTACTCCAGGACGGCGCCTAAGGCTGAAAAGGGAAAGGTTCTCTCCCTCAACACTACCGAACATCGCTACGCCTACTATATGGACGGAATCAAGAGGAAGATCGAACTTCAATGGGATTATCCGAATGTTGCCATAAAAAATGGGCAGCAGGGGACGCTGGACATCACCTTTGTTTTGGGAAGAGACGGCGCCATAAAGTCGGTAAAGCTCGACCACGGGTCGGGATACCCCATACTCGACAACGCCGCCCTGACCGCAGTCAAGCTCGCCGCTCCCTTCCACCCCTTTCCAGACGGGTATGAACTGGATGACCTGACGATTAACGCAAGCTTTGAATATGTGCTGAACTTCCTGAGAGGCAGGAATTAATCCGAGGGCAATCGACGGGGCAAATTCTAAATCCGAAGTACAATCTACTCTATCACACACAAAGCTCACAAAGGCAGCAACGTTGTAAGGTCAGGAAAGATATACTTGTTCATACAACTCTGCTTGCCTTGGTGTTACTGGTGTGAAACATTCTATTCTTTAATGTATTTCTTTGTGTGCTTAGTGTCTCTGTGTGAAAATACGGTTTTGTTTCTATTCTGTCGCATCTCTCTGCCATCGGACCCTGGGTTTTCTAGCGGCCTTGACCTCGTCCAGTCTTCCCACCCATGTTGTGTGTGGGGCCCCCTTGACCAGCCCAGGCTCTTCCCGCGCCTCTCCGGATATGCTCTTCATCGCGTAGATAAAACAGTCGAGGGTCTCTCTGCTCTCCGTCTCTGTCGGCTCAATCATGATAGCCCCCTTAACAACTAGGGGGAAATAGATGGTGGGTGGATGAAAGCCGTAATCGATGAGGCGCTTCGCGATATCCATGGTAGTTACGCCACTCTCATTCTGGAATTTATCGGTAAAGACCGCTTCGTGCATACAGGGGGTCTCGTAGGGGAGGTGATACTCCCCCCTCAACCCGCTCATGACATACTTAGCGTTGAGGACAGCCATCTCGCTTACCCTCTTCAGCCCCTCCCCCCCCATTGCCCTGATGTAGCTGTAGGCCCGCACTACGATTCCGAAGTTCATATGGAAGGCCCGCAGCCTGCCTATCGATTTGGGGAGGTCGTGGTCGAGAAGGTAACGGTCGCCCTCCCTCTTTATACGCGGTCTCGGGAGGTAAGGTGTCAACATCTCCTTCACCGCAACCGGCCCGCTTCCGGGCCCGCCGCCGCCGTGGGGTGTTGAAAAGGTCTTGTGGAGATTGAGTTGTATTATATCGACCCCCATGTCGCCCGCCCTTGCGATCCCCATCGTGGCGTTAAGGTTTGCGCCGTCACAATAGACCAGGCCCCCCTTGTCGTGAACGATCTTCGCAATCTCCTCGATGTGATGCTCGAAGAGACCGAGGGTGTTGGGGTTGGTTAACATGATTGCCGCTGTCTCCTCATCCATGACAGCGGCAATACTCTCCGGCGTTATGACGCCGTCTGGCCCCGACTTGACCTGGGTTACACGAAAACCGGCAAGGTGGCAACTGGCGGGATTCGTCCCGTGGGCTGTGTCGGGGATAATCACCTTCTTTCTTGTTTCGCCACGATCCCTGAAGTAGGCGGCAAGCATCAGCATGCCGAGGAATTCACCCTGAGCGCCGGCGGCCGGGTGGAGGGTCACGCCATCCATGCCGTTTATCTCGGCCAGGTACCCCTCCATCTCGAAGATAAGTTCCAGCGCCCCCTGGCTGATATCCACCGGCTGGTAGGGATGGATAGTGGAGAAGCCGCTTGTGGAGGCGATCTCGTCGTTAACCTTTGGATTGTACTTCATGGTACAGGAGCCGAGTGGGTAGAAGACGGTATCGATACCGACGTTGAGCTGGGAGAGGCGCGTGAAGTGTCTGACCGTGTCAAGTTCCGACAACTCAGGGAAGCCTTCGATATCGTTCCGCACCATCTCCGGTGGGAGCACCTCCTCTGGCTTCACCTCCTCCACATCGAGAGCCGGCACTACAACCCCCTCTCTCCCTGGCGCTGACTTTTCAAAGAGCAGAGCCTCGGTCTCCCGATCTCTATGGGTGGTGTGGGGAGTCTTGCCATTCATGACTGCCTAACCTCCCTGGCAATCTCCTCAATGAGGGCGTCCATATCGTCACGTGAGTTCATCTCGGTGACGCAGAGAAGGATGTGGCGCGAGAGTTCAGGGTAGAATCGCTTCAAATTTAACCCGCCTAGGATGCCTTTTTGCAGCAGCCTGTTGAGTAGGGGAGCGGGTTCGGTTGAGAGTTCGATGACAAATTCGTTAAAGGTGGGTGATGAGAAGGCAACCCTGACACCCTCCAGTGCAGAGAGTCCCTGCTTGAGGTAGTGGGCCCTGGAGAGGTTGTGCCGCGCCAGTCCCATCAGGCCCCTCTTCCCGTAGGCAGCGAGAAAGATAGTTGCCGCCAGCGCGCAGAGTCCCTCGTTGGTGCAGATGTTGGAGGTAGCCCTCTCCCGTCTAATATGCTGCTCCCGTGTCGAAAGGGTGAGGCAAAAGCTTCTCCTCCCCCCATCATCGGTCGTCTCTCCTACGATCCTGCCCGGCATCTGCCGAATATACTTCTCTCTCGTAGCGAAGAAACCGAGGGCCGGGCCGCCGAAGGCGGTGGCATTGCCGAAGGCCTGTCCTTCACCTACAACAATGTCTGCGCCGAAGGCGCCCGGAGGCGCGAGGAGGCCCAGAGAGATCGGCTCTGTAACAACCGCGATGAGAAGCCCTCCCTGAGCGTGAACTTTCTCTGCTAGCGGGCGCAGGTCCTCGATGACGCCAAAAAAGTTGGGCTGCTGAATCACGAGACATGCCGGTTCTGTTCCAATATGGGCCGCCGCTGCTTCCGGGAGGGTTCCGCCCGTCTCGGTGCAGTAGGGAACCTCGCAAAGCTCTACATCCTGATTGGAGAGGAATGTCTCAACCGTTTCGCGGTACTCCGGGTGAAGGGCGCTACTCATCACGATCCGGTCCCGTTTTGTGACCCTTGCCGCCATCAGCACTGCCTCCGCCGTCGCCGATGCACCGTCGTACATCGAGGCGTTGCCGACATCCATGCCGGTCAACTGGCATATGAGGGTCTGATACTCGAAGATCGCCTGCAACGTCCCCTGACTCACCTCAGGCTGGTAGGGTGTGTAGGCGGTGGCAAATTCGGAACGGGAAGTGAGCTGCTTCACCACACTCGGTATGTAGTGGTGGTACGAACCGGCCCCAAGGAAGGAGGCGTACTCATCGGTTGTCCCGTTGCGTCGGGCTAGCCTCTGAAGCTCGACAACGAGGTCGCGCTCCGCCAGCCCCTCTGGGAGGGCAAGTGATCGGCCTAACTTAACCGTGGCGGGCAGCTGTTCGAACAGCTCGTCGGGGGAGGAAACTCCTACTGCGGCGAGCATCTCCCTGATCTCTCTATCTGTATGGGGGATATACGGCATTTATAGTTTCAGCGTTGCGGGTTGTCCACGGTAAAGGGTTTTCATGATGGGCGATGGAATGGACTACTTTTCTTCATCCAGGTAGCGTTGGTACTCCTCGGGTGTAAAGAGTCCCTCCATATTGTCACCGCTATTTAACTTGACTTTCACCATCCATGCCGCCCCGTAAGGGTCATCATTAACAACCTCAGGCGTGTCGGTGAGGCTGGCATTCACCTCAACCACGGAGCCGTTGATTGGTGAAAAGAGGTCGGAGACGGCCTTCACCGACTCTACGACGCCAAAGGACTCACCACTGGCCAGAGTGGCCCCCTCATCGGGCAGTTCGAGATAGACGACATCCCCCATCGACTCCTGGGCGTATTCGGTGATGCCGATCGTTGCCACACCGTCCTCGACCCTTATCCATTCATGGTCCTTAGTAAAGAGTAATCCCTCAGGTAAATCCACAACACCGCTCCTTTCTTGTAATTCTGCTAATGAATATAGCCTTCTAATGTGCAGGCCGTAGCTGTTCGCCTAAAACCTTCAGCCTTCAGCCTGACTTCTCTCTTCTCTCTTCCCGCCACTCCCCTGTTTGCTTCGCTTCCCACTACTGGCGGCCCCTGAACTCAATTTGTAAAATGGTGTCCGAACAATCCTCGCCTTGACCGCCCTCTTCCTGATCCCGATCTCTACCTCTCCATCCAGTTGTGCAAAAGGAGTCTCAACATACCCCATCGCGATCGGTTTTTCAAGGGAGGGGGAGAATGTTCCACTGGTAACTCTTCCGACAGGCTTTCCCTCGCTGAGTATGGGATACCCTTCGCGGGGGATGCCACGTTCAAGCAGATCGAGCCCCACCAGCCTCTTGTCTGTGCCATTCCGCCTCTGGCGAACGAGCGATTCCCTGCCTATGAACTCCCCCTTGTCGAGCCTTACGAATCTGTCGAGTCCGGCATCCAGTGGCGTACTCTCCTCATCGAGTTCATGGCCGTAGAGTGGGTATCCCATCTCCAGCCTCAGCGTGTCTCGAGGGCCAAGCCCGACGGGTGCAATCCGCCCCTCTCTTCCCTCCATGATCGTCTGCCAGAGCGCCTCCGTATCCTCTGTCTTGCAATACAACTCAAAGCCGTCTTCACCTGTATAGCCCGTCCTCGATATGATCGTCTTTATATCCCCGACACTCCCCTTGAGAAAACGGTAAAACCTCAGCGGTCCAAGCTCCCTATCGGCAAGGGGCTGTAACAGGTCGAGCGACAACGGCCCCTGCAGGGCGATCTGTCCTATATAGTCGCTCAAATCGGCGACTTCGGCTACAGAACCGACCTGCTCCTTCATCCACCTGTAGACCTTGGCTCTATTCGACGCGTTTACACAGAAGATAAACCGCTCATCACTGAAACGGTAGAGGGTCACATCGTCAACTGCGCCGCCTCTCTCATTGCACACGATGGTATACTGGACCTGGCCGTCAATGAGCCTTGAGGCGTCGTTGGTAGTCAGGCGCTGCACAGCATCGAGCGCCCCAGGGCCTCTGACCTCGATCTCACCCATATGGCTCACATCAAAGATGCCGCACCCACTTCGCACCTTCCTGTGCTCCTCCATGAGACCCGTGTACTGGACGGGCATCTCCCACCCGGCAAAGGGAACCATCTTCCCCCCCAGCGTCCTGTGCACCTCATAGAGTGGTGTCTTCTTCAGTTGTTCCATAGACTCTGACATGCTGTTAATCGTGTCTCCTTATAATCCATCCAATTTTTTATAGCGATATAAAGGGATACGAATTATGGACAGAAAGGGGGCAAAAGTCAAAAGAAAAATAGAGCGGCTGGCCTTGCCCCTCTAAAGTGACCGGTGTATAGTAAACGTAAGCGTCAAATTACACCCACCCCTTAGAATGTGAGGTTATTGATGGCCTCCCGGTCAAGGTTCATTGCTTGCCTTAGCCCCTCTTGGAGAGCCTGAGAACAACCAGTTTTTTCTACCGACAACAAAAAGCTGTATGGCATTGTCCGCAAGGTTGTTGTCCGGACGTAGCCTGCCGTCCTCCGTATACCGCTCCAGACGCTCCAACTGATTAATGGCATAGCCGATAGCCTTGCCAGGGAGCCCTTGGGTGGTGTCCGGTTAACAGCCTCATCCAATAAGCCCTTGATCATTTCAAGGACAAAATGGAACATCGCGCTGTAAGCGCTTGACACCTCCTCGCTTAACAAGTAGAATATCCCAACATTTAATGAGAGGAGATTGGAAATGCTAAAAAAGTTTGCCTGTATTACTGTTGTACTTACCCTTATATTCTCTGCTGTGCCTGCTTTTGCACAGGATGATGGACAGGGTATGCATAGAATATTCAGGAGTACCGTTTATGGCGGTGCGATAGGGCTGGTGGCAGGTTTTGCCTTCCTCCTTTTTACCGATAACCCGGAAGACCACTACGATTTCCTCTCTGCCGGAGCCGGGGTAGGCATACTGGCGGGTCTCGGTTACGGCCTTGCAACGTCGTCCGGCAGGATTGCCATCGCAGAGGTGGATAACGGTACCGTGAAACTCAATGTCCCTGAGTTACGGGCCGATATTAAGGAGAACGACCGTTTTAACAGCAAAGAGGTTGTAACGTCTGTCGGCCTCCTCAATTACAGATTTTAGGCTTTTCCACAACAGCGTCAAATCGAGGCTGTAAAATAGTTTCTTCCTTATTCCCGGGTAGCTCAGCTGGTAGAGCAGGTGGCTGTTAACCACCCTGTCGGGGGTTCGAATCCCTCCCCGGGAGCCAATAAAATCAAGGTGTTAACCTGCATGGGTTAACACCTTTTTTTGTGGATTGTATAGTTTTTGTATACTAGAGGGGGCGGTCATGGCCTTTTCGAGCACTTCTACGGCGCTGACCTTGTGGGATGGGGCAAGGTGGGCGTAACGGAGGGTCATAGCCAGGGTCTTGTGGCCAAGCAGCTCCTTAACCGTTGTAATGTCTACACCTGCCATGACCAGTTGGCTTGCAAAAGTATGTCGGAGGTCGTGAAAGGTGAAGTCTTCAATTCCCTTGTGTTGCCTCACCTCTTCACCACATTGGGGACACTTGCCAGGGATCTTGGCTTCGGTTTCCAGCCTCTCGTATTGACACCCGAAACACCTTTCTACTACCGCCTCTTTACAGGCAGTCCTGAAAGACCTTTGGACTTCCTTAAATCTTCGGCCCTCTCCGTCAGTGAATACATAGGGGCTTCCTAGGTGCCTTACAAGGCCCTGTAGAGTCTCTCTAACTACCCCGTTAATTGGAATCTCCCTTCTTTCACCATTTTTTGTGGCATCTAAGAGTATAAAGCCATGTTTGAGATCGACATGCTTTTCCCATTCCAGGCTCAAAATCTCCTCTTTCCTCATGCCCGTATTCAGGGCAGTTATAACTATAGGCCGCAAATGGTCAGCGCAAGCTTCCACAAGGGCCTTACTCTCCTCAATAGAGAGATACCGGAGTCGGCGGTTGTTCTCCGGCACCAGCTTCACCCTTGTCACCCTTTTAACGGCCTCCTCATCAACCATATCCCACTCGTGGGCTTTTTTTAAAGAGTGCTTCAGTACCTCCAAGTGCCGGTTGACCGTTGCAGGTTTACAGCTCTTCAGTTTTTTGCTCTGCCACTCCTCTACAAGCATTGTGGTAAAGGATTTCAAAGGTAGATTCCCGAAGTGAGTTACAAGCTGGCGCATGAACTTCACCTTGCTTGGATAACTGCGCTGCCGCTCGCACAGCTTCAGGTAATGTACTGAAAGCTCCCTGAAAGTCTGCTTGCCCATCTTCGCAGTGGGCATTGGCTCTTTGCCATCCAGCACATCCTTTTTCCTCTGGATGAGTTTGGCCTGTGCATCCTTGAAACTCGAGGACCCGCTGGACTCAAACCTTATCCGCCCATCATGACCGGCGTAGCGTAACCACCATATCTCTCCCCGTTTATACAGGCCCTTATGCCTTGCCTTTGCCATTTGTTTACCTCCTTATTTTGTTTTTCGTTAATGTCTGATGCCCTCGAAAAAGTCAGGAGCTTTCGTTGCTTGAAAAAAGTGGCCTCCGTATTCGCCCTATGACAGCCGTTGGTCCTCTTCCGAATGGTTGGAGGCGCCTTATAATTGCTCAAATATAGCCTTGCTGGAATTTCCCGAGACCATCATGTCTGGTTTTTATTTCCTTTGTTTCACCTCCTTTCAGGTCAAGATAGTGAAGTGCCAAGTAGAGGAATAGTTGTAGCGATCTCATCTCCATCTCCCCCCTGTAGACAGTCATGGTGGAGTCCCCCAATGCTTTTCCCACCATTCATTATCTGGGCGTGTCCGTTCCTCTTTCTCCGGCCGATTATCTCCAAGAGGGTCAATCTAATTCTTTCATTTATGCCTCAAAATCTATACCGCAGGCATATATATGTCAAGGCATTCATTGTCACTTTTCTCTAATCGTACTTTAACCTCCGATCTGTATAATTGGTATCAAGACAATCAAATAGCCGGTAAGGATGAACACAAAATAAGGAGGTACACATCATGACTACACAGGATAAGATAGCGGCAATCATCGGCATAGGTCTGATCTCAGTGGTAATCACAATCGTTCTCATGGCTTCAACAAGCTTCATCGCGTAGAGGTTAAGCAGATTAAATGACTTCATTGTGCGTTGCAGTTTGACGAACCATAATAGTATTGGCGTATACATTAACTTTCTTCGAAAGAGCAAATGGAGGTATTACAATGGAGAAGATTACTAACCTAGCGATAGGGTATGGATTAGGCCTAAATATTGTCGTCATAGCAACAGCTTCCATTGGTATGTTGATTTACGGTGCCTAACAGAATTATCCAAAAGTAGGGGAATAACTGAAACATTGGTTCCCCTACCTTCCTATTCTGTGTTGTAATTTTCGCATGCATATTAAATGGGCTTACTTAACCCTTTTTAAAGGGCTGGCTACGAGCTTTACTGCTGGAGTCTCTAGTGTTTCCAACCAGCTATTAATATCCTTCTTCTTAAATCTTGGGAACTTTCCAATCTTTATATGAGGGATCTCCTTTAGTTGTACCCTCTCGTACACCCACTGCTTCGATACAGATAGATATACAGCAAGAGTTTCGACTGTGAAAAGATGGTCCTCGTTATATGTGTCCTTTGAGAGAGAACTGAGTAGAGGCTTCATTCTCTCGATAACTTTCAAGGCAATCTTTTCTTCGAGGTCCTCAGTATCAAAAAACTCAATCTTCATGAATTTAACCCTTCCAATGCATAGGTCTCTATGCCTGCCCCCTCTTCTAGTCGGATTTGCATCTCTAAACCCCATAAAATGACGCTCTTCATGACTAAAATGAGCCTCCACTCGACTCGTTTTGGTTCTTTTTCCTGTAAGGCATACTTGGATATAGGGGGCAGCTTACACCGAGGCAGTCCTTTCCGCCGTCTTGACTGCCGTTACAGACGTAGCACTGCGCGAGAACCTGCTGCTTCCACGTGAGCTTCGTACCCATCTTGAATCTTGTGTATTCCATCTGTCCTTTCAATAGTCCCATCAACCTTCTCCTTTTCATGTTTGTCATGTTCAGTATTCTTCATCAATACTCTCGGCCATCACATCCTCATCGTTTGCCAAACTTTCCCGCTGTCCCGTCGGCCTATACATATGTATTACTTTTCGTGTTACCAGCGGAGTGCTGCCATTCCAATTCTCTGGAGGGGTGAAAGCTGTTCCAGCTCACGT
>JBHHTR010000088.1:0-9485 GCA_046753505.1 Thermodesulfobacteriota bacterium | reverse complement strand
CGCCACATCCTTCCCCTCAAGGGCGACTACGGCGGCGTTAAAGCGCTCAAGGTGACCTATCTGAAGGATAGCGCCCTGCTTCTCCGCTATTGCAACAAGTTTATCCGCCTCGGCGACGGTCACCGTCATCGGCTTTTCGAGGAGAACATCTATCCCCCTTGAAAGAAGCTCTCTGGTAATGGCAAAGTGGGTCTCCGTTGGAGTAACCACCGATATGGCGTCAACCTCACCGAACAGTTCGGCGCACGAGGTGAATGGCTTTGTACCGAGCTTGTCGGCAAGCTCCTCAGCCCTCTCCAGATCGACATCGACGATACCGACAAGTTCTGTCCTCTCCAGTGCGGCATACTTCTCGGCATGAAACCTCCCCAGGTATCCCGCTCCTACGACGCCAACTTTAACCGGTTTCATGATCTTCACCCCTCTTTTTTACCCGCTCCTTGGCAATACCCCTCGTCGCTGCGCCGATAAAGTCAATAAAGCGCCGGGCGTGGATGGAGTCAGCCATCTCGGCTCCCAACTTCTCCATCGACTCTCTCAGGGGGAGTGATGAGCGAAAGATTATGTTGTAGGCATGTTTAATGTCGTTGATATCACCCTTTGAAAAACCGTGCCTCCTGAGACCAACGCTGTTCAGGCCGTAGACATGGGCCCGATTACCGACGGCCAGGACGTAGGGGGGGACGTCTTTACTTACGGCGGAGGCGCCGCCGATGATTGCGTAGGCGCCGATACGGACAAACTGGTGAACCGCAACGAGACCGCCGACAATCACATGATCCTCTATGACCACGTGACCGCCAAGGGTAGCGGTATTGGCCATGATGACACTGTTGCCGATTATCGAGTCGTGGGCGACATGAACGTAGGCCATGAGGAGGTTATTGTCTCCGATGACGGTCTTTCTCTCCTCCTTCGTTGTTGCCCTGTGAATGGTTACGAACTCACGGATCACATTGTTGTCACCGATAATGGTTACCGTCTCCTCTCCCTTGTAGTTAAGGTCCTGAGGGGGAGCGCCGATGGAGGTGAACTGGAAGATATCGCACCCCTCCCCTATGGTCACCCACTTGTCTATGACGGCGTGTGAGGCAATCCTGGTATTTTTTCCTATACGAACATGCTCGCCAATAACGGTGTAGGGCCCTATCTCCACACCGCTATCAAGTTCAGCCGATGTGTGAACAACGGCAGTCGGGTCTATCCGTACCTCGCCTGCCCCTCTTTTATCTACCTTACCATTGCCCATCTCAATATCACCTCGCCATGATTGTCGCCAAAAGTTTCGCCTCCGCAACAAGGGCCCCATCGACAAAGGCCTCCCCCTTCAACGACCACACCTTCCCCCGCCGTCTGAGCACCTCAACGGTAAGCTCCAGCCTGTCGCCTGGCAGTACGGGCTTCCGGAAACGGGCGTCGTCAATACCCATGAAGTAGAGCACCTGATCTGCCACATTGGCCGACTTAAATGCAAGGATGCCGCCCACCTGAGCCATCGACTCGACAATGAGGACGCCCGGCATAACTGGATGACCGGGGAAGTGGCCCTGAAAAAAGGGCTCGTTAACGGTTACATTCTTTATCCCCTTCGCCCGTTCACCCTCCACCAGCTCCACAATCTTGTCTACCAGGAGGAAGGGGTAGCGGTGGGGCAGGATGGTCATTATCTCGTTGATGTCAATCATAGCGTTCTCTCCTTGGCTCTTGTTGAATTACTCTTCAGCCTTCAACCTTCAGTCTGCCTTTCCCTCCGCCTTCTCAATCTCCTCAAGGCGTTTTTCCAGTTTGAGGAGCCTCTTCCGCATCTCCGGCAGCTTTATCAGGCTCCCCTGTACGCGCAGCCACTGAGCGTGGGGGATTGCAGGCATCCCGGTAAAGATTCCCTTTTCCAGAAGGTTCCCGACGACGCCCGCCTTGGCGCCCACCGTTACGCCATCGCCAACCTCAACATGACCGGCAATTCCGACCTGTCCCGCCAGCGTTACGCCACTGCCGATCTTTGTGCTGCCAGATATACCCACCTGTGCAACGATTATAGAGTCTTCTCCGATTTCGACATTATGGGCTATCTGGACAATATTATCCACCTTTGTCCCCCGCCGGATGATTGTCTCACCAAGCGTCGCCCTGTCGATGGTGACGCCGGCCCCTATCTCGACATCATCCTCAAGGACAACGATACCGGTTTGAGGAATCTTGTAGTGACTGGCGCCATCGCGGGCGTATCCAAAGCCGTCACTCCCGATTACCGAGTTGGCATGAACGATTACCCGCCGCCCGATCCTGCACCCCTCCCTGACGGTCACATTGGGATAGAGGAGGGCTTCGTCTTCCACTGCTGCGTTACGACCAATGTAGACACCGGGGAAGAGGACAACGCCGTCGCCTATGCGAGCCCCCTCATCGACGACGGCAAAGGGGTAGATAGAGACTCCATTCCCGACCAGAGCACCCTCATGCACCTCCGCTCTTGGATGAACCCCCTCACAATGGGGAGAAGGGGACTGAAAGAGGGCGAGGATCTTTGCAAATGCCAGGTACGGATTGGCAACCCGGAGGAGATTGAGCCCCGGCGCCGTATCCTCTCCCATATCGCCTTCCATCGGGACGATGAGTGCTGTCGCCTTCGTCGTTGCAATAAGGGACCGATATTTCGGGCTTGCGATAAAGGTTATCGTGCCGGGCCCGGCATCCTCAATGGAGGCGACGCCCCTTATCTCAACCTCACCGTCACCAACTACCTCTCCGCCGGCAGCGACCGCCAGCTCTCTCAGGCGCTTCATTACCGCTCCTATTTCTTCTCTATCTTGAACTGACTGTCGTAGGCCCCTATGACATCGTTGGTGAAGTCAGCCTCTTCGGGCCCCACGAGAAGCCCCCCTGCTGAGACCTCAAAGACATAGTCGTACCCCTTCTCCTTGGCAATCTTCTTCATCACCTCCAGTAACCCCTTGATGATAACGGCCTCGCGCTCCTTCTTCTTCTTCTGGAGCTTATCCTGGGACTGGTAGAAGGATTTCTGGAACTTCTCCCGCGCAGCCCTGAACTCATTTTCCTTCTGCTGCCTCACCTCTTTGCTCCAGATACTCCCCTTCTTCTCTATCTCCTCCTTGAAGCTGGTGAGTTCGTCCTGTTTTGCCTTGAGGTTCTCATCCTCACCCTTCGCCTCGTCCTTCAATGACTGCATGGCCTGTCTTCCTGCCAGCGATTCATTGAGGGCCTTCTGGAGGTTGACATACCCCATACCGACGCCCCCCTTAGCGGCGCTTGCAGCGCCAGTGAAGAGTGTTAAGCCAAAGATCAGTGTTAGTGTAAAGATAATTGTAATCCCTTTAAATCGAACCATCCTTTGTTCTCCTTTCTTGTTTATGGAACCAGAGCCTGAGCAGATCGCCCTTCCTTAATTTACTCTCTATTCAACCGGTATGTGCCATACGAAATACTAAAATGGGGTGCCTAGAGAAAATTCAAAACGGCCGTGCTTTTCGCCGTCCCGCCTGTCGAGGTTGAAACCGTATTCGAGCCGCAGGGGGCCCATAGGCGAAAACCAACGGACGCCGAAGCCCGCAGACTTTCTCACCTCATCAAATACTATCTGAGTATTATAGGCGTTACCGATATCGTAGAAGAGGACACCGGTCAGCCGCTGTGCCGCAATGAGGGGGAAGAGGAACTCGATGCTTGCAAGGGCCTCCTTGTCGCCGCCCACGACCTCATCCGTAACGGGATCCTTCGGCCCGATAGAGCGCGACTCAAAGCCCCGAATAGAGTTGATGCCGCCAAGAAAAAAGCGCTCCGAGATCGGGGTGGCAGTGCTGTCAAAACCGTGGACGGCCCCTGCTTCACCTCTCACAGCAATGGCACTCTTCCACGGCATGGGAAAGTATTTTTTCCCACGGGCGATGTATTTGACAAAGTTGTTGTCGCCCCCCAGAGGGCCGCCAGCATACTCTACAGAGAGAGAGGCGGTGGAGCCCTCGGTGGGGAAGAAAGCGTCATTACGGCTGTCCCTCTTGACAAGGGTGTTTATGCTGCGTATGTCACTCTTGCCCGCCTGATCTTTTATGAGGATAGAGGCGTTATCGGCTACATCGGAGATCTCAATCTCCTCATTCTTGTAGACCAGCGAGCCCCGGGTGTCCTTGAAGTAGAGTGGAAAACCGAAACGCAGGTCAAAGCCCGTTGATTTTTCCGTAAAGTCGGTAAAATCCCGTGTGTTCTTGAAGATATCAAAACCGGCGGAGAGGGGTCGGTCAAAGAACCACGGCTCCGTCAACCCTATCTGATACTGCTCGGTGGAGCCGCCGAATGTTGCGGAAAAGTTGAGTTTGACCCCGGTGCCTGCCAGGTTGTTCTGGGAGATAGATACGGTGCCGATAAACTTGTCGATAGAGCTGTAGCCAAAACCTGCCGATATCTGCCCTGTGGGACGCTCCTTCACCCTGATGTTGAGGGAAAGCCGATCCTCCAGACTACCGGGCCTCTCGCTGATCGAAACATCATCGAAGTAGCCAAGCCTGCGCAGTTTATTCCTGCTCCGCTTGATACCAGTCAACGAGTAGAGCTGCTCCTCCTCCACCTCAAGCTCTCGCCTGATAACCTTGTCTCTCGTCCGTGTGTTGCCGTCTATATCTATCTGCTCGATATAGACCAGGGGGCCCTTGCGAATATCGAAGGTTACATTGACCACCTTGCTCTCATGGTTGAGCGAGGTGACCGGATTGGTCTTGACCTTTGCGTACCCCTTGTCACCATATATCTCCCTGAAACGCTCTATGCCAGCACGCATGAGCCTGCGGCTGAAGACCTCTCCTGGTACGAGCTTTACCTCCTTCATAAGCTCCTCTTCGGATGTCACCATCTCCCCCGTTATATCGATACTACCCACGCTGAACTGGTCGCCCTCCGAAACGGTGATGGTAACGTAGAACCACCGCCTGTCTTCACTCAGAAGGGCACGATGATCGACTATCTCCGCCTGAATGTAGCCGTTATTAAAGTAGAGGTCCAGCACCACGTCGATGTCGCGGGCAAAGAGAAATTCGTTAAACTTCCCTGAACCTGTCAGGAAGGAGAAGAGACCGGCCTCCTTTGTCTCCATGATTTTTTTGATCTTTTTATCGCTCATCTTCTCATTGCCGATGATGGTCACCCGCCTCACCTTGACCTTCTCATTCTCCTTGATGGAAAAGGTTACGACAGCGGCCGATTCGTCGATAGCAACATCATAGTTTGCCTCAGCAAGGTAGTAGCCGTCGCCCTCATAGAGCGCCAGTATTGCCTCTACATCCTCCTGGATAAGCGTCCTGTTAAGAATGGTATTCTTCTTGGTTGTGATTACCTCATCAACCTTCTCCTGGGAGAGCTTTTTATTGCCCGTTATTACGATCTCCTTTATGTAGGGCCTCTCACGAACGACGAAGGTAAGGGTCTTACCCGATACGGAATCGACCAGTTCAGCCTGGACATCTTCAAAGTAGCCCATGCTGTAGAGAGACTTGATATCCTCCCCGATCCCCTCCGGTGAAAAGGGCTTGCCTTCCTCGGCGGAGACCCTCCTCATAATCGCCAGAGAGTCAACCCGCCGGTTTCCACGGATGGCAATCTCCGCAATCACCCCGCCCCGCTCCACCGGCATCTCGGCCAAAAAAGCAAGGGCTCTGCTGTAGGTGGTGGTCACCAGCCCCTTCATCTCCTTCAGGATCGTCCTGCGGTCGCTCCCCTTCTTAAAAAAGAGGGCGGCATTCCTTTTCTGGGCAAGACTGTAGAGGCGCCAGTCTATACTCATCGCGCCCTTGAGGCGGGTAATACTTCCGAGGAGCGCAAAGTCGGCGGCCACCTTTCTGCTGAGCGCCAGGGCCTGCTCCTCTCTGAAGCCGGTCACCCCCTTATCCACCATGAGCCTCCTGATCTCATCTACACCGACTACCTCAGCCCCCTCATCCTCAAAGCTGGAGGCTACGGTATTGAGCACCTCCCTCCTCAGGCTGCCGAGATCCCCGGCGCCATATGCGTCAAAGGGAAGGACAAGAATTTTCATTGCGGCCTGCGCCGAATAGACGGGGGCAATAGCTGAACAAAGGAGCAGTACAATCGTAAGAATGACTTTTCTATACCTGTTCATAGAGAGACTCACCCGCCGCTCCCCTCTTCATGTAACCTGCCATCAATCATGGTCAACCTTCTGCCAACCTTCGAAGCCAGCGTCTTATTGTGCGTCACAAGAACGATTGTGACGCCTCGCTCTCTATTCATCCTCAGTAGGAGATTAAAGACATCATCCCCCGTGTGTGTATCAAGATTTCCTGTCGGCTCATCGGCAAGGAGGAGGGAAGGCGTCTGTATCAGCGCCCGCGCAATCGCCAGTCGCTGCTGCTCTCCGCCTGACAGCTCCCCCGGCTTGTGCTCCAACCGATGACCAAGACCAACCTCTCCAAGAAGATCGGCAGCCTTCCCTTTCGCCTCTCTCCTCCCCTCACCGCCAAGGAGGCCCGGCATCATCGCATTCTCCAGCGCAGTAAATTCCGGGAGAAGGTGATGGAACTGAAAGACAAAACCTACCGATCTGTTTCGGAAGGATGCCAGCATCCGCTCAGACCTGTCAAATATAGGTTTGCCTTCATATAGAACCTCGCCCTCTGTCGGCCTGTCGAGTCCCCCCATGATATGGAGAAGGGTCGATTTACCGGCGCCCGATGCACCGAGGATGGCAACCGTCTCCCCCTTTTCAAGAGAGATATCAACCCCCTTCAGCACCTCTACAACCTTTGCGCCGCCGCCGTGCGACTTGTATACCCTTTCAGCCCGTAACAGTTCCACAGGATCATCCATTCGCCATAGCTACTCGTACCGTATCGCATCAACAGGTTCGAGACGCGATGCCTGCCACGACGGGTAGAGGGTGGCAATAAAACTGATGCAGATGGAGAGGAGGACCACCGTCACGACAACGCCGGGCTCCACCCTGGATGGAAGCTTGTCAATATAGTAGACGCTGGGCGGAAGGATGGTAAAGTTGAACAGATGTTCAATAAACTGTACAACCCTCTCCAAATTGAGGGCCGTTGCCAGCCCCAGAATCGCCCCTAAAAATGTGCCTGTAAGACCGATGACCAGCCCCTCTATCATAAATATGCGCATGATCCCCCCCGCTGTGGCGCCCATGCTCTTCAGGATGGCAATGTCCTTCGACTTTTCCATGACAACCATGATGAGGGTACTGATAATATTAAATGCCGCAACGAGGACAATGAGGGCCAGGATGATAAACATGGCCACCTTCTCCAGCTTCAGCGCAGAGAAGAGATTTCTGTTCATATCCATCCATGTTCGCACCCAGTAGTTGCCGAGTGCGCTCACCGCAACCTGAACATTGGTGGCGATCTCCCTGGTATGGTCGATATCATCAATGCTCACCTCCACACCGGTAACACTCTTGCCCAGTCGGAAGAAACGCTGGGCATTCCTTATGGAGATAAACGCCAGTGATGAGTCGTAGTCGTACATGCCGAGTTCAAATATCCCGGACACCTCGAAGCTGGCCATTCTCGGTATGTTTCCCACGGCTGTCGCCCTACCCATAGGCGAGATCACCGTCAAATCGTCGCCCACAGAGAGTCTCTGCTTCCTGGCAAGCTCCTTCCCCACAACGATCCCGGGCAGTGCGCCCTCTCCGGCTCTCCCCAAGGGGACATCCAGCCCCGCCAGCCCACCCTCATGTATCTTCTCCGGCAGAATCATCACATCGCCAACACTATCCAGATCAATCCCCCTCACTACCACACCTACCGCCCCGCCGTCGGAGGATATCATCGCCTGGCCGTAAATAAATGGAGTTACACCCGCGACACCAGCAACCTTCTCAACCTCATCGACTACGGTGTTGTACCCGGCCATGGCGCCACCCGACTCGGTGATAACCATGTGGGCATTAACGCCGAGTATCTTCTCTCTCAACTCCAGTTCAAAACCGGTCATGACGGAGAGAACTATGATAAGTGCAGCCACCCCGACCATCACTCCAAGGATAGAGATGAGGGATATGACGGAGATAAAGCTCTGCTTTCGCTTGGCCTTGAGGTATCTCAGAGCGATGAAAAGCTCATAGGGCATCATTACTGATCTTGGCCCTGGCCTGACGGTTTCAACTGGGGGAAGAGGATAACATCCCTGATCGACGCCGCGTCGGTAAGGAGCATGACGAGCCGATCGATGCCGATCCCCTCACCGGCAGTCGGGGGCATGCCGTGTTCGAGAGAGGTGATGAAATCCTCGTCCATCACGTGGGCCTCCGCATCCCCTACCTCCTTCTCCTTCACCTGCTGGAGGAGTCGCTCCTTCTGGTCAACGGGGTCGTTAAGTTCTGAAAAGGCGTTGGCAATCTCCCTGCCGCAAACAAAGAGTTCAAAGCGGTCAACCAGTGTCGGGTCATCATCATTTTTGCGGGAGAGGGGAGAGACGTCGAGAGGGTAGTGGGTCACAAAGGTCGGTTCGATCAACTTCTCCTCTGCCACCTCCTCGAATATTTCGAGGAGCACCTTGCCGTGGCTGTACCCGTCGGGCATCTTGACGCCTATGCTCCTAGCGTAGGCGAGGGCCGCGCCCTTGTCGGTAAAGATGGTCTCGTCGGCATTGCAATATTTGCGTATGGCGTCCATGAAAGTTATTCGTGTCCACGGCGGCATCAGATTCACCTGCTCCCCCTGATACTCAAATTCAAGAGAGCCCACCACCTCCCTGGCAATGGAGGCAACCATCTCCTCCGTCAGCGCCATGAGGTCGTTAAAGTCGGCATAGGCCATGTAGAACTCCAGCATGGTAAACTCAGGGTTGTGACGGGTGGATATCCCCTCGTTCCTGAAGTTCCTGTTAATCTCATAGACCCTCTCAATCCCGCCGATGACGAGCCGTTTCAGGTAGAGCTCCGGCGCGATCCGCAGGTAGAGGTCAACCCCGAGGGCGTTGTGGTGGGTTATAAAGGGCTTGGCGGCCGCGCCGCCCGGTATAGGCTGCATCATCGGCGTCTCCACCTCCAGGAAGCCGCGGTCGTTGAGAAAATCCCGTATCATCCTGATAATGGCCACCCTCTTGAGAAGGGTCTCCTTCACATCGGGGTTCATGATCATATCGAGGTATCGCTGCCGGTAGCGTGTCTCAACATCCTTCAGGCCGTGCCACTTTTCCGGGAGGGGTCTCAGCGACTTGGAGAGGAGCCGGAATGCCGCCGCCTCAACGGTGAGCTCGTCGGTCCGCGTCCGGAATAGCCGCCCGGAAACGCCAACGATATCACCCACATCACACGCCTTGAAGATAAGATAGGTCTCTTCACCAACTATATTCTTCTTTACATAGGTCTGGAGCCGTCCACTCACATCCTGTATGACGACAAAGGAGGCCTTCCCAAAGTTCCTGATGGCCATGATCCTGCCGGCACTGGTAACCGTCTCGCTGGCCCCGTTCGTCGAGGGGCAGCGGGAAGCCCATCT
>JBHHTR010000087.1:0-9544 GCA_046753505.1 Thermodesulfobacteriota bacterium | reverse complement strand
GAGAAAACCTGGAAGAGTGAGAAAGTATTTTAAGCATAAAAAAATAGCCTATGCCTCATGAGTGAGTCTTATATGATTGCGGGGTTAATATGTAAATATCCACCCTAACAAAGCATTATGCTGCCGGGTATCATGGAGTGCCCGAAAAACAGAATAGGAGAGAAGAAAATGAAACTGATAGCAACGTTGATGCTCTTTTTACTGGTTATACCCCAACTTGCCTGTGCCGAGACGCCTGAGGAGAAGGGGCTCCGCATCGCCATCGAGGCCGAGAAGCGTGACAACGGGTGGGGCGACTCCAGATCCGACCTGACAATGATCCTGAAGAACAGGCATGGTGATGAAAGCAAAAGAATAATGAAAGGGAAATCACTGGAGGTCGTCGGCGACGGCGACAAGACCATCACTATCTTCGACACCCCTCGGGACGTAAAGGGGACCGCCTTTCTCACCTTCTCCCACAAGGTGGGCGATGACGACCAGTGGCTCTACCTGCCGGCACTGAAGAGGGTGAAGCGGATCAGCTCCCGCAACAAGTCGGGCTCCTTCATGGGGAGCGAGTTCGCCTATGAGGACGTTGCCAGTCAGGAGGTTGAAAAGTACACCTACAAATGGCTCCGCGATGAGGTGTATGAAGGAGAGGAGTGCTTCGTCGTCGAGTCGTACCCGGTTGACAAAAAGCACTCCGGCTACTCCCGGCGGGTGACGTGGATAGACAAGGCCGAGTACCGTCCCCTCAAAATCGACTACTTTGACCGTAAAAACTCCCACATGAAGACCCTTACCTTCTCAGGTTATCAACAGTACCTCGACAGGTTCTGGCGTGCAGACGAGCTCCATATGGTGAACCACCAGACCGGCAAGAGCACCCGCCTCGCCTGGAAGAACTACCGCTTTCACACCGGCCTCACCAACAGGGACTTCAATAAAAATGCATTGAAAAGGGCGAGGTAAGGAACCCAAGTGAAAAGGCAAAAGGCAAAAGTGAAAAATTAGAGAAGAGCTATAGAGGATAAAGAAGCATGGTAACACTGATTGAACAGACCACGCTGCTTCGCGCAGCCGGCGAACCTCCGAAAACCATCTAGCCCGGCTGTTTGAAATTGAAGCGCGTGCGCCCTGTCATCCATCGTCTACAGCGACCGCCTTCTTGAGAGTTGTCAGATAATCTCCCTGCTCAGCCCCATCAGGCTCAGGCGACCACGGGGCAAATTCCTTGTCGGTAAGGGGAGTGTAAGGCCCCTCTTTCACCTCAAAGAAGATTGATCCTGGAGCAAGGGAGATGATTGTATGCCATGTATGAGGTGGTATCTCCACACCGAGACACTCTCCGTCGGGAGAGAGAATGACGGTATCGGTAATCGTACCGGACTCATCGAATACGATTGCCGCCCCCCTCCCCCTGACGCAAAAGAAGCACTCAAACTTGTCCGGCTCCACATGGCGGTGGGGGCGGATATAGGTGTCGTCTTCAAGGGCGTTGAAGAAGCGTTGCACTCTCGCCTCCGGTGACTGGTGGAGATTATAATTCATCCTCTTCCTGGGTGAAGCCGTAGCCGACTCAACGAGACGGTCAAGGCGGTCATTGGATATGCGCTTCATTGTTTCAATCTCCACCATCGAGGGTCTTGAGTACCTCTTCGACATGCCCCTTTGCCTTCACCTTCGTCCATGCCTTCTCGATTGTGCCATCCCCGCCGATAATGAAGGTTGACCGTATGATCCCCATAGACGTCTTTCCGTACATCTTCTTCTCGCCATACGCCCCGTATTGCTCCGCCACGCTCCTGTCGGGATCGCTCAAGAGGGGGAAATTCAGCCCCTGCTTCTCCTGAAACCGTCTGTGAGAGGCAACACTATCGGGGCTGACGCCGAGAACCGCAACCCCATAGCTGAGGAGCCTGTTCATGCTCTCCCTGAAATCACACGCCTCCTGTGTGCAGCCCGGCGTATTGTCCTTTGGGTAGAAGTAGAGGATCACCCTCTTTCCCTTGAAATCGGTTTTACTATACTCTCTCTCCTCCCCCCGCTCATCTACACCGGTGAGGGAAAAATCGGGAGCCGTGTCACCTTCCTTAACCATATATGCGCCTCCTTGAAATTGATTGCCCCATTGTTTTCCTATGCGGCCTGTTTGAAGTGACTCAGCAAAAGGTCTGACTTGTTCAGGCCCTCCACTACCCCACGATGTGTCGCCGGAACGATCACCTCTGTTTCATTATTACAAGAGAGAGCCGTCCATTTCCCTACAGAGTGGGACTGATAGAATGGTTGAGCAAATAGAATCTATCCCGTAGAGGTAGAGGAATTATGGCACAAGGGGTACTCCCTTTCAAGTGTGCGTTTCGCCTTGGGTAGTTGGGGGGGGCATGAGTAACTGTCTGCTCCAGAAACAGCATCCTGGTGTTGTCGGCAAAAGAGAGAATTATTGAGGTCTCTTTCCAGTGAAGGGTAGCGAGGAGATTACCGAACAGATAGAGGGAAGGTCTGAATTCTTCCGAGGTTCCAGAGGAAGATTTTTTGGCCATCCGGTTGAGGAGTATGCTATAGTGCGCCTCATGTCATTTCTGTTTTTTATTGTCAGTTCACTTCATCCTGTGGGTATCTGTTGAGTTACGTTACTGCAATCATCCGTCTTCAGGAACCTGAATTATTACCAGATGCCTCATAAACAAAAATATATAAAATACTGGCACAGGAACCTCAGATACCTTGCCATTCTTCTCTCTATATGGTTTGTGGTCTCCTACGGCTTTGGAATTCTCCTGGTAGATGAACTGAATGTGATCCGCATTGGCGGCTTCGGTCTTGGCTTCTGGTTTGCCCAACAGGGCTCCATATATGTCTTTGTTGCCCTCATCTTTGTTTATGTATGGTTGATGAACAGACTTGACAGGGAGTTCGATGTGGACGAAAAGGAGGAGGGGAGATAATGAATGTGCAGGCATGGACATTCCTCCTCGTTGCTGTTTCATTCGCCCTCTATATCGGCATAGCCCTCTGGTCCCGGGCACGCTCTACCTCCGATTTTTATGTGGCCGGCGGCAATGTCCATCCTGTGATTAACGGGATGGCGACAGCGGCGGACTGGATGAGCGCCGCTTCATTTATCTCCATGGCGGGCCTCATCTCATTCATGGGGTATGACGGTTCGGTCTATCTCATGGGGTGGACCGGCGGCTACGTATTACTGGCGCTCCTTCTGGCGCCCTATCTGAGGAAGTTCGGAAAATATACGGTACCCGATTTTGTTGGCGACCGTTACTATTCACAGACTGCCCGTGTCGTTGCCGTAGTCTGTGCAATTTTTGTCTCCTTTACCTACGTAGCCGGGCAGATGCGAGGTGTCGGTATTGTCTTTTCCCGCTTTCTTGATGTGGATATCAACACCGGCGTCATAATCGGTATGTGTATCGTCTTCTTCTATGCCGTGCTGGGGGGTATGAAAGGTATTACCTACACCCAGGTAGCCCAGTACTGTCTCTTGATCTTTGCCTATCTGGTCCCGGCCATTTTTATCTCCATGATAATGACAGGCCATATCATCCCCCAATTCGGTTTTGGCTCCCAGATAGCTGACGGTTCAGGGCAATACCTTTTGGAAAGACTCAATGGATTAAATCATGCTCTGGGCTTTTCGGCCTATACGGACGGGTCGAAGGGAACCCTGGACGTCTTTTTTATTACTGCGGCGTTAATGGTGGGGACGGCTGGATTGCCTCATGTGATAGTGCGTTTTTATACGGTCCGCAAGGTTGCGGCAGCTCGCATATCGGCAGGATGGGCGCTATTATTTATCGCAATTCTCTATACTACCGCGCCTTCTGTGGCCGCTTTTGCCCGCGCGAATCTGCTGAATACGGTTTCCAACAAGCCTTATGATTCGGTGCCAGAGTGGTTTAATAACTGGGAAGCAACGGGGCTGATCAAATATACGGATCTCAATGGTGATGGAGTGATTCAGTACACCGGTCCTGCCGCAAAGACCGAGAATGAGTTAACCATCGACCGGGACATTATGGTATTAGCCAACCCGGAGATCGCCAACCTCCCACCGTGGGTGATCGGCCTGGTCGCGGCCGGTGCGCTGGCGGCGGCCCTCTCGACTGCGGCGGGTCTGTTGCTGGTCATTTCTACCTCTATCGCCCACGATCTGGTCAAGCGAGGGCTGAGTCGTAACATCAGCGAACGAAAGGAGTTGATAATCGCACGTATAGCCGCTGGCGTTGCGGTTGTTATCGCCGGATATTTTGGTATTCACCCACCAGGCTTTGTTGCCCAGGTGGTTGCTTTTGCCTTCGGCCTGGCGGCGGCATCATTCTTCCCCGCTATTATCCTTGGAATCTTCAGCCGACGGATGAACAGGGAGGGCGCTATTGCCGGGATGGTTGTGGGAATTACCTTTACTGCCGCCTATATTATATATTTCAAGTTTGTACACCCTGAACTGAATAGTGGGAGTCACTGGTGGTGGGGCATCTCGCCGGAGGGGATAGGGACACTCGGTATGTTACTGAACTTTATTACCGCCCGTGTCGTCTGTGCATTTACACCGAACCCCCCACACAAGGTTGTGGAGATGGTGGATCGTCTCAGGGTGCCACGAGGCGCCGGGAAATCTCATGAACTGTCTGCATGACGACCTGTCTGCTTTCTTACTCAGGAAAATATGAATAGCGTGCCGTCACTGAAATAAGGAACAACAATAAGGAGTTATCCCTATGGCCGATAAAGAGCTGAACGCCGTTGTAAAACAGCGGATTGAGGTTTCACCCTACCTGATAATTCTGAGGGTAGCGCCTGTTGGTTGGGAGTTGACTGACTTTACGCCCGGTCAGTTTGCCGCCATTGCCCTGCCGGGTTCTGCACCACGCTACCGCTTCTCCGATGTGGAAGAGAAGACGCCCGACCCCGACAAATTAATCAAGAGGGCCTACTCGATAGCCTCTTCTTCGGTAGAGCGGGAGTATGTTGAGTTCTACATTACACTGGTCCGGTCTGGCGCTCTCACGCCGAGGCTCTTTTCCCTTGAGATCGGGGACAGGCTCTGGCTCTCCAAAAAGTTCCCTGGAACATTCAAGCTCTCCGATGCCCCCGATGACGCCAATATTATTTTCGCCGCCACAGGTACTGGGCTGGCGCCATACATGAGTATGCTCCGCTCTGATTTTGAGTTCGATGGAGAACGACGCATTGCCGTTCTCCACGGTGCAAGCCACTCATGGGACCTGGGATACATGGCGGAGCTCGTTACTATGGAGCGCCTGTGCAGCAACTTCACCTATATACCCATCATAAGCCGGCCCGATGACGAGCCAACTCCATGGAGAGGAGCGGTGGGACATATGCAGGATCTGTGGAACAGCGGTGAGCTTGATAAGGAATGGGGCGCCCACCCCAAGCCGTCGGATACGCACATCTTCCTCTGCGGAAACCCGCTGATGATAGAGGGGATGGTGGAGACCCTTGCAAAGGAGGGGTTTACCGAGCAGACCAGGAAGGAGCCCGGCACGATTCACCTGGAACGCTTCTGGTAGAGACAGGTTGTGGTCTCCATGAGTGTGTTCCATCACTTCACTTTTCATGGAAGGGCAGATAAACTGCTACACTCCACTCTTTCACCCCTCCCTGTTTCAGCCTGTTATGCGCCTGCCTTAATTGACAGGCAATACAGGTTCCTGCTCTCAACATAAGGAAGGTCTTGACGTGAAAGGGATGTCTGTGATTCTATGTCTTGCCCGATACAAGGGATTAATGCATACTTATTAAATGAAAATTATAAAAAATACAGGTCGCCTGCTCCTTCTCCTCTTTTCCCTGACCACCCTCTTCCTGCCCCCCACGGTTGCGGCTGAAGAAGAGCTCTCCGTCGCCATATCCCCCATCACGGTTAATGCCCCGGAGGGGATGGCCTATCTCCAGGACGCCGTTCGGGATATGCTCTCCTCACGGGTTGGCGTGGGAGGCAAGATTCACATAGTGGAAGAGGCGAGAGTGAAGAAGGCCCTTATCGGGTACGGTGGCGTAGCTGACACTGAAAAGGCCGTTCGTTTCCTTGCAGACAAGGTTGGGGCTGACTATGTTGTCACCGGCAGCCTGTCGGTTATGGGTGAGAGCGTAAGCCTTGATGTTAAGGTTTTTGATGCCGCCAAGGGGAAGGCAATCCCCATGGCATTTAAAGGGAACGGTTTGAACGCCATCCTGGATATGGTCGGTAATCTTGCCTCAGATGTTCGTGAGAGTATACTCGGCAAGGAATCCTTGCCAACGGTTGAAAAGGCGAAGGTAGTGGACATGGTTGTTGCCGGTCCTTCAGAAGAGGCGTCATCAAATGCTGCTGGTGAAAATGGCGGTTTTATCATCGAAAACAGTGCAGCTAAAGAGCGTACCCTATGGAGGAGCAGAACCTTCCCCAGAGCCTTCAAGGCAATGGAGGTTGCCGACCTCGATAAGGACGGTGTACAGGAGGTAGTCGTCATCGACGATAACTCACTCCTCGTCTATGCCGTAACGGGGGGGAGGCTCTCGCTGAGGCATGAGATCAATGGAGGAGGCGTCTACACAAACTATGGTCTTTCCGTAGCCGACATGAACGGTAACGGTATCCCTGAGATATACCTGAGCCGTATGAGGGACCACCGCCCCTTATCAACTATTCTGGAGATGAAGGGAGGGAAACTGGTAGCCATCACCGACGGACTTCCGTGGTTAATCCGCACATTGGAGCGTCCCGGCGCCCGGCCTCTACTTCTAGGGCAGCGGTTCAGGAGTTCAGATGGCTTTTACGGAGGCGTGAAGGTGCTCAGGATGGAGGGGACTACGTTGGTATCTCACACCTCACTCGCCCTCCCTCCGGGAACGAATCTCTACGGCTTTGCCATACTCAAGATCAGAGATGGTGAGAAAGAGGATCTACTAGCCCTTGACGATAGCGCTCGTCTCAGGCTTTATGAGAAGGGGGGAGACGGGCAGTGGCAGCAGATATGGAGGAGCCCCGGCTACTACGGTGGAACCCTTAACAATATAGAACTCCCCACGACAGAGGGAAGCTCCGACACACCGGAGAAGGTAAATCTCAAGGGGAGAATATCCGCCATCGGCGACGCCAACGGCAGGCATATGGTTGTAATAAACAACAATGAGCCCGGAGGACTGGGACGGGCCTTCAAGAACATAACCTCGTACAAGAGCGGTGAGATCTTCGGTCTGACATGGGACGGCATAGGTCTCGGAGAACGGTGGCGGACGCGGGAGATCAGCGGCTACATAGCCGACTATCTGACGGCTGACATGGACAGCTCTGGAGGAGATGAGTTGGTGCTCCTGGTCGTCAAGAAAAAGTCCGGCTTCCGCGGCAAAAAGGAGAGCTTCTTCATGACCTATCCACTCGGCAGGAGTGGCGACAGTTCATCAAAACAGAGATAACGATTTAATCGCAAAGTGGTGAGGGAAAAAAATCTTCTCACTCCCTGCATCTGCTTCATTTATCATTGACACCTCAGTAAGAATCCTGCACAATCTACCTTCATGGCGGTGTAGCTCAGGTGGTTAGAGCAGGGGTCTCATAAGCCCCGTGCCGGAGGTTCGAGTCCTCCCACCGCCACCATCTTTCCTCTTCCATTACAACAGGTTAGACTAATCTCTCTAAAACGCTTTCACCGTCATATCAAGAATTGTGATAATATTGTGATAATTCTTCACCAGGTTAAAGGAGCATCCAAGACCTCTACACTCTTCCGCAAGCTTTCAGGATAGTGATGAGCGTACCTCTGAGTTGTCTTGTTATCCTTGTGACCAAGTAATCTTTGAATCTTGTAGAGGTCAACTCCTGCCTGCACCAATCTCGTGGCAAAGGTGTGGCGAAGGTCATGGAAGCAGAACCCTTCGATACCTGCCTGTCTCAGAGCCTTCATGAAGTCCCTTCTCAGGTGTCCACTGTCTATCTTGGTGCCGGTGGAGCTTGTGAAGACATAATCATTCGCAGGATACCTGATTCTGCTCTGCTCCTTCAGAAGATCCCAAGCTGTACCGTTCAGTGGAATTGCTCTCCTGTCACCGTTCTTTGTCACCTCAATGATAAGGGTGCCCTTGAGAAGGTTAACGTTATTCCATCTCAACGACAGAATCTCACCCTGTCTCATCCCGGTGTTGAGGGCAAAGATGACAATCACTCTCAGACGTTCGGAACATGCTGTAAGGAGTTTGCACTCCTCTTCTGAGGTGAGCCACCTGTCTCTCGGCGGGCTTTCCTTTTCCATAGAGACCCGTTTTACTGGATTGTCACGACACCACTCCCACTCCCTGATTGCCATCGTATACATGTGCTTTATGAGTGTAAGCTCTCTGTTGATGGTGGCGGCTTTCACCCCCTTCGAGTACCTGTGGCTTTTATAGGCAGATATGCTCCTGGGAGTAATCTCCGTAACAGTCATATGGCCAAAGAACGGAAGAAGATTGCGGTTTAGGCGACACACATCTTTTTCCCACGACCTCTTGTGAAGCTTGGCATATTCATTAATATACTTGTGAGCAAGCTCCCCAAAAACCCTGCTCTCACCCTCAAGCCTGTCCAGCCACTTGCCCTCCGCTACTTGAGCCCTAACCTTGCTGTAAATGTTAGTGGCAATAGTCCTGTTACTCGTCTCCGCAGACCGTCTTAGCTGTCTACCGTTGTGAGAAAAACTCATCCACCAGACACCACCCCTTTTATACAGTCCCATTCTTCCTCCTTCCCGGGCCTGATTGGTCTGGCTTCCCCTTTGTGGTGGAAGTATAGCGCGAACCTTTCACGGAAGCAATAGCATCACTCACCAGTCTGTTGATCTCCCTGTCGGCCATACGCCTGCTTCTTATAGGGGGTGAGGTTTTCTTTTCCATACTGCTCTCCTGAATCCACCGCTCTATTTCACTCCGTTTAAAGCGCAGCAAACCGTTCAGCTTGTATGCTGGAATCTTTCCACTGCTTGCCCATGCATAGACCGTTGCGAGCTTGCAGTTAAGCATCTTGCTAACCTGATTTGCCGTCAGTAACATTTCCATGAAAAATACCCTCTTTCAATGCTCAAAAACCTCATTTCAGTCCTCATTGATGGGTGTAGGTATGTCCTTGCATCTCTTCGTGCCTATTGGACCTTTCAAACCCCACAAAAATGCTGTTTTCAGCGCTAATCTACGCCCCTTGCCTGGCCCTGTAGGGCATCTTCGAATAGAGGGGGCAACTGGTGCCTCTGCAGTCGACTCCACCTTCCGGACCACCATTGCAAATGTAGCATAGAGCCAACACGGCCTCTTTCCAAGTGAGCCTTTCCCCTGCCTTAAACTTCTCAAACTCCTTCTGTCCCTTAATCATTGCCATCATCCTTCTCCTTTTCATGTTTGTTATGTTCCTGAGTCTTTCTCAATACTCCCGGCCATTACCTCCTCATCGTTTGCCGACCTTTCCCGCTGCCCCCGTCGGCCTATACATACGTATTACTTTTCGTGTTGCCTGCGGAGTGCTGCCATTCCAATTCTCTGGAGGGGTGAAAGCTGTTCCAGCTCACGT
>JBHHTR010000086.1:0-9645 GCA_046753505.1 Thermodesulfobacteriota bacterium | reverse complement strand
ACCCATGTCTGCAAGGGGCAGGTCACTTATTTTCTACTGACAGCCATTATGTCTACATCCTTGTTTGGCCCTGAATGAGGGTAATGCAAACCCGTCTGCATTACCCCGATTTTTTTGCTGGCCATCACTTTTTGTTATTTTTGTCGTTGACAACACTATTATTTCGTACTAGAATCTTTCTAGCACGAAACAATCTTGCAGACAAGGAAAAAATCAATGAAGCAGACTATCTCAAAAGAGGTTGAAGAGATTAGGGAGAGCGTTGGCGAGATGCAATCGGATCCAGATGTATTAAATTGTGAGCAACGCATTTTGAGGGCGATACGACGCATAATTCGATCCGTTGATATCTATTCGAGAAGATTGAATAGAGAATATAGCCTGACGACCCCACAACTTATTTGTCTTACTACGCTATATGAGAAGGGTAACATGATAGTCACCGAACTATCTAATCAGGTGAACCTTAGCGCCAGCACCGTTAATGGCATTGTCGACAGACTCGAAAAAAAAGGGCTTGCACGCCGCAGACGATCCAAGACGGACAGGAGAAGGGTCCATGTCGAAATGACAGAGGCCGGGCGGGATCTGGTAAGCGATGCGCCGTCGCTACTTCAGGACAACCTTGTCAATGCGTTAAACGGACTCCCTGATCTGGAACAGACCGCCATAGCTCTTTCGCTTGAGCGCGTGGTTCAACTGATGGGTGTTCAAGAGCTCGACGCCTCACCAAACCTCTTACCCGATGTTGACGTTATCAGTCCCAAAATAGAGGAGTAAGTATGAATTTGTCAAACAAGCAAGAAGAGATACTCCGTCACATAGATGATACCGCCGCCATACCGCAGTGGCAAGACTGGACATGGCAGATGCGCCACTGTGTAAAGGATGTCGACACCTTTGAGCGTCTTCTGGGCGTCAGCTTTAGCAAACGTCTGAGGGCCGACTTTAAAGTGACCATAGAGAAGTTTCCGATGTCCGTAACCCCTTACTACCTGTCGCTTATCGACACTGACGACTTTGAAAATGACCCTGTCTTTAAACAGTCATTTCCCGTGCCGCAGGAACTGAATGTTGTCAAATACGATATGGAGGATCCTCTCCATGAAGACAGTGACAGTCCTGTGCCGTACATAACTCACCGTTATCCCGACAGGGCGCTATTGCTCGTGAGCAATATGTGCGCCATGTACTGCCGACACTGTACACGCAAACGCAGAGTTGGCGATACGGACAGCATTGCGGACAGGGCTGGCCTTGAAGCTGCGATTGACTACATTAAAAAAAAACCTCAGATACGGGATGTTCTTCTCAGCGGTGGAGACCCGCTTATGCTCTCTGATGCCAACCTTGACTGGATACTATCGAGGCTTCGCGATATAGAGCACGTCGAGATAATAAGGGTAGGCAGCAGACTTCCGGTCGTACTTCCTTACCGTATCACTGATGGGCTGGTTAACGTGCTTAAGAAATATCATCCGATATACCTTAACACACATTTCAACCACCCGAGGGAATTGACGGCCTCATCGAGGGAAGCCCTTGCAAAACTCGCGAATGCGGGCATTCCTCTCGGTAATCAGACCGTACTTCTTGCGGGGATCAATGACTGTCAGCGCATAATACGGTCCCTCGTTCAAAAGCTCGTGGCAAACCGGGTTCGCCCCTACTATCTTTATCAGTGTGATCTCTCGGAGGGCCTCTCTCACTTAAGAACCCCCGTAGGAAAAGGTATTGAGATAATGGAAAGCTTGATCGGCCATACCAGCGGACTCTGCGTGCCGACCTACGTCATCGACGCACCGGGGGGAGGCGGTAAGATCCCGGTAATGCCGAATTACCTCGTCTCCTGGTCAACCAATAAGGTTGTACTCCGTAACTACGAGGGGGTAATAACCACCTACAAGGAACCCGACTCTTACGAGCCTATCTTCTGCGACCGTAACTGCGACACGTGTGATCTGCAGCTGTCGCTAGAAGACGCAGATGAAAGTAAGGCGCTGGGGATCAGTACTCTTTTGTCGGATATCGATAACGCCATATCTCTTGTCCCTGCTTCGAATGAGCGCTTGGCACGTCGTCGCTAAGAAAGTAATGTTTGGGTATAAATACAGAAGGATTTAGTCTGGAGGAAAGTGAATGGCAAAGATGAAAAGAACGTATGACAAGGTAGAAGAGGTTGACGGCGCTCTTATTCAGCACGGCCATCTGAATAACCGCATCTACCTGATGGATATAAATGATGCAGCTCCTAAAAAGCTGATAGAGCAGCTTAATAAACTGGCAACAAAGGAGCATTACACCAAGATATTTGCCAAGGTTCCCTCATCTTGTGCAGAATATTTTCTTAAAGCTGATTATCGTAAAGAAGCTTCGGTGCCGCGTTTCTACGGCCGTGAGGGTAGCGCCGTCTTTTTATCGCGCTATCTGGATAAAAGCCGTGGGATATGCTCAAACGCACATGCTCTTAATGAGCTCCTCGACTTTGCCATCAGTAAAGGTACAAAAAAGCCGGATAGCGTCTTTCAGATGGGAACAGTTCGCCGCTGTACCGAAGAGGATAGCAAAACAATGGCTTCTCTCTATAACAGTGTATTTCTCACCTACCCCTTCCCCATATTTGACTCCGAATATCTCCGCAAGACCATGAAGTCTCATATTATTTATTTTGGCATTGAAGTTTCAGAGAAACTGGTGGCCCTGGCATCGGCAGATATAAATGACAAGTACGGCAATGTTGAGTTTACGGATTTCGCGACCATGAGCCGGTGGTGCGGCAAGGGCTTTGCCGCCCACCTTTTGAGAGTGATGGAGGCTGAAGTAAAGAAGCTCAAGATCACGACGGCGTACACGATAACACGTGCAGCCTCGCCTGGGATCAACTCGATTTTTGCCGGTAACGGATATACCTATAGTGGCACTCTGATGAATAATACCAATATTTACGGCCGGATAGAAAGCATGAATGTCTGGTACAAGCATCTTTAGCGTATCGAGCAGTAAGAAGCCAAAACAGTCCTTTTCAATTTATCCCCCTAAAAGGAGTAACATGTTTTCAAAAAGAGACTATTTGGGTACTACAGAATTTAGAAGTAAATACTGGCAGGAGGAATTAACAAAGAATGTAACGACGGTCGATGAAATTGCCAGTTACCTTCCTCTCTCCGATGAAGAGATAAACAAGCTCAATAGGGTGGTAAAGAAACATCCCATGAGTATCCCCCACTACTATCTGTCTCTCATTGACCCGGACGATCCTGCCGACCCTATAAGAAGACTGGCGATACCCGATGTGGAAGAGCTGGTAGTTGATGGCTCTATGGGAGGGACCACGACGGATCCTTACGGGGACGACAAGCACGACAAGGGCAACGGTATTTTGCACAAATATCCCTACTCGGTCCTCGTTGTAGCAACCGACTACTGTTCGATGTATTGCAGGCATTGCTTCAGAAAGCGCATGGTCGGCCTCCCCAACAATCAGACACTTGAGAACTTCCAGAATGCCGCAAAATATATCGCCGACCACAAAGAGGTTACCAATGTGATAATCTCTGGCGGTGATCCGTTAATGCTTCCCACATTCGTCTTAAAGGATATGCTGGACACACTGCGTAATATTGACCATATTAATTATATCAGGATAGGTACAAGAACGCCCGTGGTGTTTCCGATGCGCCTCCTGGATGATGAGCTCTTATCGTGCCTCAAGGAGGTTAACAGAGAGAAGACGCTCTACGTCCCCACGCACTTTAATCATTATAAGGAAATTACCCCGGTATCCAAGGATGCCGTCATGGCTCTGCGAGAGGCCGGGATTACCGTCAATAACCAGGCAGTTTTACTCAGGGGTGTAAATGACACTCCTGACGACCTCGAGAAACTGATGAACGGCCTCGTCAGAATCGGTGTTAATCCCTATTACCTCTACCAGTGCATGCCCGTCTCCCGTGTAAGACACCACTTTCAGGTACCTCTGAAGGAGGGTATACGTATTGTAAAAATCGCAAAGAGCCGCCTTGACGGTTACGCAAAAAGGTTCAAGTTCATCATGGGCCACGACACAGGCAAGATCGAGATATGCGGTAGCTATGGGAATAAGCTGATAATGAACCAGATACACTCACGAGCTGAACATAGCGAGGAGGTTTCGAGAATGTTGGTACGCGAGCTTACCGATAATGGCGGCTGGCTCGACGACTTGCCCGAACATGGTTTTGACCTCTAATTCCCCCGGTAGACCAGATCAGTGCCGTGTCGTGACACTGACGGTAGCTCAAAGAATATGGTTAAGAGAAAAATCATGGAACCCCCCGTTTCTACCGGTGGACCGGGTAGGAAGAGGACAAGTTAAAATTGACACCATCAAGACATGAAACCATCAAGACATTTGATATGATTCGGCAGATGACAATGAATAGTTATGTTCGTTGGGATGACTCTCAACTCAGACTCAATAGAGCTAAACCGAAATATGGCGGTACTATAGAAATAGAATTTACTGAAATTAATTCTAATTAGAACGATAAGGGGGAGTCACATGGAAAAAATAGATGATGCAATATTCACTGGTGCATCGGGAACCAAATATAGCTTCGAAATATATCATTTAAGTGCACAGCTTATTAATGTTGGAGCAGTATATGTATTTACTAAACGAGCCAAGAGGGCTGGTAAGTTAAGATACACATTCCTGTACATCGGTGAAACTGGTGAATTGGCTGATAGAGTTTCAACCCACGAAAAATGGCCCTGTGCTATACAACATGATGTAAATTGTATTTGCGTACATCGTGAGGATAGTGAAAGTTCTCGCCGAGAGATAGAAACAGACTTACGACAAGCTAACCATACCCCGTGCAATGATCAATAAGCTTCTTGTTCGTCTGGTCTGGAATTGCTCCAGCACATATATATTCATAAAGTGTATTTGCATCATAAAGAAACTCGGTATTGCTTTACGGAGGTGTTCTTTGTTCACTAGCCACCTTAATTGCCATCAGGTATATTTTTGTACCATTTGATATATTCATTATTTGACCTCCTGAGTTGAAACTTATTATGGATGCTGCGACAACGGCAGAAACATCGTCAGCGCTGCCTACACCGCGGACGGCCGCGATGATGAGGAGTTCTGGGAAGTGGTTCACGAACTCTTTGCCGGTTTTGCTACCTTCCTGATACTCGTCAACATCGCCGGGGCCGTCTTCACATCCGTAATCGAAAAGGATGACCTCATCCTATAGACGATTGCCGGCAAAAAGATGTCGGTTCATAGTCATGACTCTAAAACAATCACATAGGACCACTCATCATGTTCTTGCTCTCCTCGTCACCACATTTCTCCTCCTGGGCTCTGTCTCTAGCACACATGCTGTTGGATCCGACACCTTTAAGGTGGCACTTACCGGAAAGTACCCCCCTTTCAGCATGTACGACAACCGAGGAGAGCTGGCTGGTTTTGACGTCGACGTTTCACGCGAGGTAGCCAGAAGACTCAACCGTGATCTCGTCCTCATACCGACCGAATGGGACGGCATTCTCTCAGGTCTGTTGTCCGGAAAGTACGACGCCATTATCGGTTCCATGGCCATTACAAAAGAGCGGAGCCGGATGGTCGACTTTTCAGCCCCTTATTACGAGTCCGGGGCACAGCTCTTCGTTCATCGGAATCTCTCCGGCAGGATAGGTAGCATACACGAATGTTTAGGCGAACGGATCGGCGTAGTGCTTGGTGAGACCTATGAACACTACCTGAGAGAGAACCATCCGGAGATCGAGGTCGTGACGTACAAATCCACTGTCGACATCTTCCGGGATGTCATGGGCGGGCGTCTTGTGGGATTTGTAAGCGACAGGCTACTCGGTGCCTACCAGATAAGGCATGAGAGCCTGCCCTTCATTACGGCAGGTCCCCTGCTTTACAGGGAGAGGATGGGAATCCCTGTTGTAAAAGACCGTCCAGATCTTCTCGGAATGATAAACCGGGCGCTTGGAGAAATGAAGGAGGATGGGACGCTGGAAAGTATTCATGACAGGTGGTTCGGCCTCGGTAAAAGCGTGGCCGGCACGGCTGAAGGCGAAGTGGCAATGGAGGCTGCTACCGTTGCAAGGCTTTTAGGCTACGGCTTTGCCGTCACGCTTGTCATTGCCGTGGCCTCGATTATTCTTGGCTTCATACTTGCCGTGCCCGAGGGGCTTATCCTCAACAGCTCGACCGTGCCCGGAAGGTGGCTACTCAGGGCCTTCAATGACTTCATCCGCGGAACGCCGGTACTCATCCAGCTCTTCTTCGTCTATTTTGGCCTAACGGCCTGGATATCGATAAGGTTCAATATCGAGATATCCTCGTACTCGGCAGCTGTATTTACTCTCTCTATAAACGCCTCGGCATATATGGCAGAGGTCGTGCGCTCCGGACTTATGAGTGTTAACCCTGGTCAGAGGGAGGCGGCAAGAGCGCTTGGCCTTACACGTGTACAAACCTTTACGACCGTTGTCTGGCCGCAGGCATTCAGGATCGCGCTACCACCACTCATGAACTCTATCGTCGCGCTCATAAAGGACACAGCCCTCATATCAGTTATTACCGTGCCCGAGGTCATACGCCAGGCACAATCTATAATAAGCGTTACCTTCAACCCCACAAGGTATTACTTCATGGTGGCGGTCATGTTCTTTATCGTAACCTTCCCACTGATGAAAATCGGTGGCGTAGTGGAGAGACGGATGAGAGAGAGGGGTTTCATCAATGATTAGTATAAAAGGGCTCTCTTTCCGCTACCAGGACGGTACCGAGGCACTGAATGACGTTGATATGAAGTTCGACGAGGGGCGAATAACGGCCGTGCTCGGCGAGAGCGGCTCGGGAAAAACCACACTCCTGCGATGTGTGGGCCGCTTCCTGACACCGGACCGTGGAAGCATAACGCTCGACGGCAGGGATATTTCTGCATTGCAAGAGCGTGAGTTCAGAAAGAGCGTTGGCATCGTTTTCCAAAATCTCTCGCTCTTTCCGCACTTGACAGTGCTTGAGAACATGACTCTTGCACTCAAGAAGGTCCAGGGCATGGAGAGCGAAGAAGCCGGGAGAAAGGCCACTTTTGTACTCGATAGGCTCGGCATTAGGGATCTCGCGGACAGCTACCCCTCACAAGTAAGTGGTGGCCAGGCTCAACGCGCGGCAATAGCACGAGGGCTGGTGCTCGAACCCTCCTATATGCTGCTTGACGAGCCCACAAGCGCTCTCGATGCTGCGACAACAGAGGGCTTTGCCGCATGGCTGAGCGAATTGAGAAATCATACGAACTTCATCATCGTGACTCACGATACGCTCTTCGCAGAAATGGTCGCCGACTCGGGCTACCACCTCTCCGGCGGGTGTGTATTGGCCGAAGGCACCATAGGGGAAATAGTAGAGCAAGTCAGGGGCGGGATCGTTTAATATTCCTGATACCCGCACAAGCCTTTGAAGCGTTGTTTTTCTGCTTCTGTCCCATACTAATTCAGTAGAAATATAGTATGAAGTGGCAGGGCTAGGGAGTGTTTGCTGGTAGGAGGACTTTTGATATTTCTTAAGTTATGCGTATGCAGGTTCTAAAAATAGCGGCTCTGGCCGTACTCGGAATATTTGTCGCCGGACTTCTCACGGGGGTGGGGGGGTATTACTACATTCAGCGGAACCTCCCCTCTCTTAATACGCTCCATGAGTATAACCCCAATCTTATTACGCGGGTCTACGCCGAAGACGGCCAGGTTATCGGCGAGTTCTTTATCGAAAGGCGGATAGTCGTCCCCCTTTCAAAGATGCCCGACTACCTGGTAAACGCCTTTATCGCCATCGAGGACGCCCGTTTTTTCGAGCACGAGGGGGTCGACTATCAGGGAATCCTCAGGGCACTCAAGGAGAACCTCTACGCTGGAAGAATCGTCCAAGGGGGGAGCACGATCACCCAGCAGCTGGTCAAGAGCTTTTTCCTGACCCCCGAAAGGAGCATATCGCGAAAGATAAAGGAGGCGATTATCTCCTACAGGATAGAGAATAACCTGAGCAAGGAGGAGATTCTCTTCCTCTATCTGAACCAGATTTATCTCGGTAAGGGCGCCTACGGCGTTCAGGCGGCGTCGGAGATTTACTTCAGCAAGAACGTCGAAGAGCTGAATATCGCCGAGGCGGCCCTTCTCGCCGGCCTGCCGAAGGCACCGAGCAGGTACTCCCCCTACAACCACCCCGAGGCCGCCCGGACGCGGCAGGGGCTGGTTCTGACCCGGATGCTGGAGGAGGGTTTTGTCTCCCGTGTGGAGGTAGAGGAGGCTCTCTTTGACCCCTTGCGGCTCCGACCAAAGTCAGTTAGAAGTCTCTGGGTCTCCCCCTATTTTACCGAATATATCAGGCAGTATATCGCCGAACAGTACGGCGAGGACCTCCTCTACCGGGGCGGCCTCAAAGTCTTTACTACGATCAACGTGGAGATGCAGAAGGCGGCCAATGAGGCGGTCGCCGCCGGGGTAAGGGCCCATGACCGGAGGAGAGGTTTCCGCGGCCCTCTGCGGACCCTGACGATAATGGAGGATGTCGACGACTTTATCGCAGAGGGCGACAAGACTCTCGCGCGACACCCGATAGAGCTTAACCGTCACTATAAGGCACTGGTAACCGCCCTGAATCCTCTCAAACGGTATGTTTCTGTCACCATCGGGAGCCGTGAGGGGAGGATCAACTATACCGACATGAACTGGGCGCGCCTCTATAACCCGACAAAGGCCCCCG
Organism: Thermodesulfobacteriota bacterium; assembly: GCA_046753505.1. Classification (GTDB taxonomy): domain Bacteria; phylum Desulfobacterota; class GWC2-55-46; order S146-70; family JAUXIU01; genus JBHHTR01. The sequence continues at coordinate 875 of JBHHTR010000086.1, read as the reverse complement.
ACGGCGGAAAGCGTACAAGGGTCAGCGAGATCCTCCATGAAGACGACGTCGTCTACGTAAAGGTCAAGACCCTCCCGAAGAGCGAGACGGAGCCGGTACGCCTTACCCTTGAGCAGGAGCCGCTAGCCCAGGCGGCCTTAATCGCCATCGATCCTGCCACGGGATTTGTGAAGGCAATGGTCGGCGGCGCCGACTTTTCAAAGAGCGAGTTCAACAGGGCGACCTAGGCGAAACGGCAGCCGGGCAGCGCTTTCAAGCCGATTATCTACGCCGCGGCACTCGACAGGGATTACACCCCCTCAACGATTGTAATCGATTCGCCTCTCGTCTTTGAAGAGGCGATCAGGGACGACCTCGCCTGGAAACCGAAGAACTACGAGGGCAAGTTTTTCGGCCCCACGACAATACGGAACGCCCTGGCCCACTCACGTAATGTCGTGACGGTAAAGGTCCTCAAAGACATTGGTGTCAATACGGCGGTAGACTACGCGCGGAGGCTCGGCATTACCTCCCCCCTCAGCAGGGATCTCTCCTTCGCCCTCGGCTCCTCCGCCATCTCGCTCATCGAGTTGACGACGGCCTATGCGACCTTTGCCACCCTCGGCATGAGACCAGAGCCGACCTTTATTACACGTATTATCGATATGGACGGGGCGGTCCTCGAGGAGCGGCAGCCGGAACTTACGGAGGCCTTGAGCAGGCAAACCTCCTATATCGTCACCAACCTTCTCCAGGGCGTCGTCCAGAACGGCACCGGAAGGAGAGCGAAAGCGCTCAACAGACCCGTCGCGGGAAAAACGGGAACGACCAACCATCTGAACGTAAGCGTCTAAATAACCGCATCTTCCTGTAAAGATGGAAATATGCCATGCTCA
>JBHHTR010000085.1:0-9946 GCA_046753505.1 Thermodesulfobacteriota bacterium | reverse complement strand
ATCCTTGAGGGGACAACTGTTTCGCTGTGGGAGATATTTGAGGTGGAGGCTCCAGGTGCCTCAGGTCAGGAGAGGCAGCCCGGCGAAGGCGTGTAGCGCATGGAGCATAGCGCATAGCGCGCTTAGCATTCCACTCGCTGCGTCATGCTCTCTATGCTTTCACCGCTTTGCACTTAGCGCCCTGTGATTTGCGGAAAGGGAGGCTGGGAAGCATTGAATATTCGTATTGCTAATCCGAATATTCAATGCTATGCTTTTCCCATGATTAACCGTCCTGATTATGTTCAGCGTATTGCAACGGCTGTTCAACGTTCTCCGGTAACATCGTTGCTTGGCCCCAGGCAGTGCGGCAAAACGACCCTGGCCCGGATATTTGAGGAAAAGAAGGACGCCCATTACTTTGACCTTGAGTCAGTCCCGGATCAGCGGCGGCTTCAGAATCCTGAGCTTATGCTTGGCTCTCTCCAGGGCTTGGTTATCCTTGATGAAATCCAGATTATGCCCGAACTGTTCAGTGTTTTGCGCGTCCTGGTTGATCGCCCTGATAACCGGACGCGCTTTCTTATTCTTGGGAGCGCCTCTCCACACATCATCAAAAACGTCTCAGAAACTCTTGCCGGCAGGACCGAATTTGTGGAGTTGTCAGGCTTTAATCTTTTGGAAACCGGGGCAGATGCCGCTGAACAACTCTGGTTGCGGGGAGGTTTTCCGCGTTCTTTTCTTGCCTTGTCGGAGGAAGATAGTCAGGTGTGGCGTGATGGTTTTATACGGACATTCCTGGAACGTGACATCCCCCAACTCGGAATCACCATCCCTTCTGCTGCTATGCACAGGTTCTGGACCATGGTGGCTCATTTTCATGGACAGACATGGAACGCATCGGAACTGGGACGATCTCTAGGGTTATCAGATAAGACGGTACGGTCCTACCTGGATATTCTTACGGCAACTTTTATGATTCGCCAACTACAGCCGTGGCATGAAAACATAGGGAAGCGTCAGGTTAAGGCGCCCAAAATATTTTTCAGAGATTCCGGCCTGCTTCATAGTCTGCTCGGTGTGACCGATATGTTCAGTCTGATGGGCAACCCACGCTCAGGAGCTTCATGGGAGGGCTTTGCGCTTGAGCAGATTCTTCAAAATATCCGCCCTGGTTCAGCATATTGCTGGTCTACTTACAGCGGAGTGGAACTCGATCTCTTCTTTATCAGCGGGGGGAAACGTTACGGGGTTGAATTCAAGCTCAATGAAGCCCCTTCAATAACACGATCTATGCGTATTGCATTGAGCGATCTCTCTTTGGAACACCTCTGGATTGTCTACCCCGGCAGGGAAGCCTATCCTGTAGATGAAAAAATAACGGTCTGGCCTCTTACCAAACCACTTCAACTGCCATAAAAGTGGGGGCGGCTCGTAAATAATCTCTTAAATGTGATGTATATGAACGTCCTACTTATCATCGGGAGCCTTGCGCTGGGTACGGCAGGCGCCTGGTTCATGTCAAGGTATGCCGATACGTTTGGTTTGATTGACAGGCCGAATGAGCGCAGCTCCCACTCAATCTCCACTCCACGAGGTGGAGGTGTGGGAATCGTGTTGACTCTCATATTGGCAGGATTTTTTCTGAAGGATCATCTATTTGTTATACTGACCTGCTGTGTTGGATTGCTCGGTCTTCTGGAGGACCGCTTTGCAATTCCGCCGCAGATACGACTGTTGTTCCAACTTGTATTTGCAGCTCTTGTTGTTATTTTATTAAGCGGTTTTCCGGCTTCGGTTGTTACTGTGATTCTCTTTCTATTCTGGGTTGTCTTTATTGTCGGCAGCGCTAATGTCTTTAACTTCATGGACGGGATAAACGGGATTGCTGGGTTGACCGGTTTCGTCGGTTTCGGTCTTCTCTCCCTATTTTTATCTATTAATGCTCATGAACCAGATGCAGCTACCATGAGCCTGGCACTGTTAATGGGGTGCCTCGGCTTCCTGCCCTTTAATCTATTCAAGGCCAGGGTTTTTATGGGTGATGTGGGGAGCATATTTTTAGGTTTTATCTTTGCCTCATTTGTAGTAAAACTATCACTCAGTTTGGGCACTTTTCTCTGCCTGATTATGTTTCTATCTACCTTTTACGCAGATGGATTGATAACCATCGCTTACAGGTGGAGAAGAGGGGAGAATCTAATGGAGGCCCACAGGAGTCATCTCTATCAGTATGCATGTAATGAACTGAAGATCCCTCATTGGAAGGTGTCTCTATCTTACACCTTTGTACAGGCTGTCATTGGAATCCTTGCATTGTTGGCTTACAGGGAAGGGATCATGTGGCAGATTGCCCTGTTCGGACTATTCGGAGTTGTTAGCCTCTTAATATACCCGATGGTGAAAAACATAAAACCATGTGTGGCGCAATAGTGCCTTTGAAAGGGCGGTGTGATGTTTTCCCGCAATACAGGTTGTGAAGTTATAATATCCGGTTGCTCATAGGTAATGGACAGGTATGTTCAAAGTGTTAAAAAACAGTCTGAGAGAAACGGTAGCAGGGGGTAGGCAGTAATCATGAAACGCCTCTTTGACATACTCTTTTCAGTGATTGCCCTGCTGCTTCTTTCGCCGATCTTCCTCATCATTGCCATACTTATACGGATGGGGAGCAGGGGGCCGGTCTTCGTGGGAGAGAAGCGGATAGGGAAGGGGTTTATCCCCTTCACACTCTACCAGTTCAGGACAACGAAAGACGACCACTCTCAAGATGCTCCATCATCGTCCATCGCTGATGTTGCAGCATATTCGAGAGTTGGCCGATTCCTGAGAAGAGCCAGGCTTGTGGGGCTTCCCCGGTTCTGGAATGTTCTCAAGGGCGACATGAGTATTGTCGGGCCCCATCCCGAACTGGAGCGCTATGTCTATAAGTCAGTCGATGACTATAACTGTGTGCTGAAGGTCAGGCCCGGCATGATAGGTGTGCTCTTTACCTCCCCCTATGAAGAGGAGGTATGCCTCCATGGCAGGGATGACCCAGAGGAGTACTATCTTCACGTGCTACTGCCGGAGAAGATAGGTGCGGCCAAGGGGTATGTGAAGCGCACCTCTCTGCACTACGATATGGAGCTGATTCTCCTGACATTTATTCACCTCATCTACCCCTACAAGGCTGTTATTCGAATCGTTGAGGCTCTCCTGCCCTATCGGAGGGTAATTGTTGTGGCAGCGGAGTTGGCCGTCTGTGTCATCTCCATCTTCCTCGCCTTTTATGTCCGTTTCGATGGAGCTATACCCTCAGAGCGCTTGAAACTGCTCCTCCACTATCTTCCCCTGCTCATCCTCTTAAGGGCGCTATTCCTCTTCGCCTTCTCCCTCGACAGGGGGGTGTGGCAATACGCGAGCGTGAAGGATCTTTTTAATATTGCCGCTGCGGTAACTCTCGGCACGCTCTCTTTTGCGCTCATTGTCCGTTATTTCTTCGGCGAATTCGGCTACCCCCGTACTACCTATATTCTGGACTGGTTGTTTAACATCTTCCTCCTGGGCGGCATTCGACTGCTATGGCGGCTCCACAGAGAGAGGGGGATTGAACTGGGCACAAAGAAGCGGGTGATTGTCATTGGGGCTGGTAATGCTGCCGATATGCTCCTCCGGGATCTGGAGAGCGGTCCTTACCATGTACTTGGCCTCATCGACGACAATCTCAGAAAGAAGAAACTGAAGATCCGTGGTATCCCTATAATCGGCACACGAAAGGAGCTCCCCGCTATCGTTGAACGGGAGGAGCCTGATGAGTTCCTTGTTGCCATGCCCTCCGTTGCTCCTGCCGTCATGCAGGAGGTGGTGAAGGAGTTACGCAATTATGGTCTGCCGGTCAAGATGCTCCCCGGTCTCATGGGGATACTCAGCGGGAAGAGCAGCCTGGAGCAGGTAAAGATGGTTGAGCCTGAAGACGTACTCTTCCGTCCGCCAGCCCATGAGGAGCATGTGGAGATAAAGGGCTTCATCAAGGGAAAGAGGGTGATGATAACGGGGGCAGGCGGTTCGATTGGTTCCGAACTGTCGCGTCAGGTCGCCGCGCTCAACCCCGACACCATAATCCTCTTTGAGAGGCACGAGGAGAGCCTCTTTAACCTCGACATGGGGCTTGCGAAGGGGCACAACAGTCACATCATACCCATTATAGGCGATATTCTGAATGTGGAGAGGGTTCGTGAGGTGATGGAGAGGTATCGGCCCCAGGTTGTCTTTCACGCCGCCGCCTATAAGCATGTCCCTCTCATGGAGGGAAATCCCTATGAAGCGTTCAGCACAAATGTCGTGGGGAGCAGGATTATGGCGGAAGCTGCCGGGGAGTTTGGTGTGGAGCGGTTTGTTCTCATCTCGACCGACAAGGCGGTAAATGCCGTGAACGTCATGGGGAGAACCAAGCGGGTGGCGGAGGAGTTGATCCGTCATATCGCGAAGGAGGAGAGCCACTCAACGAGGTATATCATTGTAAGGTTCGGGAATGTTCTGGGCAGCAGCGGCAGCGTGGTGCCTATATTCAAGGAGCAGATCAAGAGGGGCGGTCCTGTGACCGTGACCCACCCGGAGATGACCCGTTTTTTCATGACCATCCCAGAGGCCGTTGCCCTTGTCCTTCAGTCTGCCTCAATGGGGAGTGGAGGAGAGGTTTTTGTCCTCGATATGGGGGAGCCGGTAAAGATCTTCGACCTGGCAAGGAGGATGATATCACTTTACGGCTTGAAGGTAGGCAAGGATATTGATATAAAGGTTACCGGACTCAGGCCGGGGGAGAAGCTCTTCGAGGAGCTCTTTAATGAGGATGAAGTGACTGAGAAGACGGCTCACCCTAAAATAAACAGGGCGATTCCGAATGGAAGGGTTAACCACCATATCGCGGAGTTCCTGAGCACGCCGCCGCCGTCAAGGGGCGTCGGTGATGTAAATGAGATGTTGGAGAGGCTTGCTCATTAATTTGATGGTTTATACAGGAGGTGAAGAGGAAGCATGAAGATCTTAGTGACAGGCGGCGCCGGTTTTATCGCATCAAATATTGTGGACAGCTATATTGCTACGGGGCATGAGGTGGTTATCATCGACAATCTCTCGACGGGAAGGGAGGAGAATCTCAACCCTGCCGCGACTTTCTACCGGATGGATATCAGGGATGAGGGTGTAGGAGAGCTCTTCGCAAAGGAGAAGATTGAGGTGGTTAATCACCACGCGGCGCAGATGGATGTGAGAAAATCGGTGGAGGATCCCCGCTTTGACGCCGACGTTAACATAGGGGGCACGATCAATCTCCTTGAGCAGTGTAAAAAACAGGGAGTGAGGCGCTTCATCTTTGCCTCCACCGGCGGCGCCATCTACGGTGAACAGGATACCTTTCCAGCCGATGAGAGTCATCCTGAGAGACCGTTAAGTCCATACGGGATTTCTAAGCTGGCCTGTGAAAAGTATCTCTTCTACTACAGGGAGATCCATAAACTGGAGTATGTGGTGCTTAGATACGCCAATGTATACGGACCCCGCCAGAATCCCCACGGCGAGGCGGGGGTGGTGGCCATCTTTACGGAGAGGATGATTGGCGGAGAGGAGCCAAGAATTAATGGTGACGGCGGTCAGACGCGAGATTATGTCTATGTTGGGGATGTTGTGCAGGCGAATGCTCTTGCCCTGACGACCAGCGAGGTCGGCACCTTTAATATAGGGACTTCGCTGGAGACCGATGTAAACACCCTCTTCAGAGAGCTTGTAACCCTGACAGGGGCGAAGTGCGGCGAGAAGCACGGCCCGGCGATGGCCGGAGAGCAGCGCAGGAGTGTTATTGACTGGAAAAGGGCCGAGGCTACGCTGGGATGGCGTCCAAAGGTCTCCCTCGAAGAGGGGCTGGCGGAGACGGTTCGCTATTTTAAGAAGAGCTGATGGCGGGATAGTGTCCATTATGGAGGAGATTTTCTATTCATGAATATATGTGTTATCGGTACCGGCTATGTCGGATTAGTGACGGGGGCGTGCTTTGCTGATTTTGGCCTGAACGTCGTCTGCGTTGATAAGGATAAGGGGAAGATTGATATGCTCCGAAATGGGGAGATCCCCATCTATGAGCCAGGCCTAGAGGAAGTGGTCAAAAAGAATGGGGAGGTGGGGCGACTGAGTTTTACAACAGATATCTCTGATGCGATCAGGAAATCCCTCGTCATCTTCATTGCCGTCGGTACGCCGCCGAAGGATGACGGCTCCGCCGACCTCACCTATGTGGAGGAGGTGGCCAGGACCATTGCAAAAAATCTCAACGGTTATAAGGTAGTTGTTACCAAGAGCACTGTCCCTGTCGGGACGGGGAAGCTGATTGAGGGGATCATCGGGAGTGAGAAGGGTGGGGATGCCCTCTTTGATGTAGCATCCAACCCGGAGTTCCTGCGGGAAGGGTCAGCCATAGAGGACTTCATGAGACCCAACAGGGTGGTTCTGGGCGCCACGAGCGACCAGGCCATTGCCATCCTCAAGGATCTCTACGCCCCCCTCTATCTCCTTGAGGCGCCATTTGTGATAACAAATGTAGAGACGGCGGAGATGATAAAGTACGCCTCCAACGCCTTCCTTGCGACAAAGATATCCTACATCAACGAGATGGCGAGGGTCTGTGAGGAGGTCGGCGCCGATATACACGTCCTTGCCAGAGGGATGGGGCTCGACAAGAGAATTGGATCCAAGTTTCTCCATCCCGGACCGGGATACGGCGGCTCCTGCTTTCCCAAGGATACCTCGGCCTTAGCGCGTATTGCCAAGGATCACGGCTGTACCTTTGAGATCGTTGAGGCTGTAATAAGGGTAAATGAAAGGCAGAGGGGGATAATGGTGGAGAAGATAGGGGCGGCCATGAATGGAGTCAATGGGAAGACCCTTGGGATCCTTGGCCTGGCCTTCAAGCCGAATACCGACGACATACGGGATTCACCGGCCATTGATATCATAAAGATACTACTCAATGATGGGGCCACGATCAGAACCTACGACCCGGCTGCTATGGAGGAGGCGAGGAGGGAGCTGCCTGAGGGCGTCATCTACTGTAATGACGTCTATGAAACGGCGGAGGGGTGCGACGGCCTGGCCATTCTTACAGAGTGGAACCAGTTCAGGATGCTCGATCTGAAGAGAGTAAAGGAGCTGTTGAATACTCCCGTATTAATAGACCTCCGTAACATCTATGAACCCAAGGAGGTTAGACGGCACGGCTTTACCTACACCTGCGTGGGGAGGTAAGAGGGTCCAGGGGGGATCTTAATGGATTGACTCTTCGATAAGAAATGTGTATAGTTGAGCGCAAGCGTGATGGGAGGAGGAGAGCATAAACCCCCGGCGCTCTATGTCAGGAACGCTCATTACGAGTGAAGTAAGGATAATCCCTTTTAATTTGATCCTGAGAGGTTAAGAAAGGGCACGGTTTGAACAGTTCAACTCCTTTATTACCTCCTTTACCCCCACTGTGCAACAGGGTGTGGGGTATTTTTTTGCCAATTTCAACGACTGTAAGCCATTGAAAAGTTTCCCGAAAAGAGAAGAGCAGGCAGCGTAATGACACCTAATGTGGAGCCGAAGTCTATCCTCGACGCGAGGGGAATCGAGCGAATCATATCGCGAATAGCTCATGAGATAGTCGAACGCAACAGGGGGCCCAGGGGACTTGTCATCATGGGTATCCCGACGCGCGGGGTCGATCTGGCAGGGCGTCTGGCGGTCAGGATTGCCGAGATAGAGGGGGTAGCCGTTCCGGTAGGCTCAATCGACGCGACCCTCTACAGGGATGATATCGCCCTGAAGGATAAGCAGCCACTCCTGAAACAGATGGTGATCCCCATCCCCATTGACGGTAAAAAGGTCATCCTCGTTGACGACGTCCTCTTTACGGGCAGGACTATAAGGGCAGCGCTGAATGCCCTCATGGATTACGGGAGGCCGAAACTGGTTCAACTCGCCGTCCTCATCGACAGGGGCCACAAGGAACTCCCCATCAGGGCCGACTACATCGGGAAGAATATTCCCACCTCCCTAGATGAGGATGTAAAGGTCTTCCTCAAGGAGACGGACAGTGTCAACAGGGTGGAGGTCACTCAGGCAGAGGGAGGGAAATGACGCTCAAGAGCAAAGACCTTCTGACCATCGAGGAGCTATCGAGAGTTGAGATTGATCTCATCCTCACGACGGCGGTATCCTTTAAGGAGATCTCGGAACGGGACATCAAGAAGGTGCCGACCCTTCGGGGCAGGACAATCATCAACCTCTTCTATGAGCCCTCAACGAGGACACGGACATCCTTCGAGATTGCGGCAAAGAGGATGAGCGCCGACGCCATTAATATCTCCGTCGCTTCGAGCAGTGCGGTGAAAGGCGAGACCTTGAGGGATACGGCCCAGAATCTTGAGGCAATGAACCCGGACTGCATTGTCGTACGACACGCGTCGTCGGGCGTGCCCCACATGCTGGCACAATACCTGAACTGTTCTGTCATCAACGGTGGAGACGGCGCCCATGAGCATCCGAGCCAGGCCCTCCTCGATCTCTTTACCGTCCGGGAGGCGAAAGGAAAGATTGAGGGACTGAAGATTGCAATCGTGGGTGATATCGCCCACTCAAGGGTGGCCCGGTCGAATATTCACGGATTCAGGAAGATGGGGGCGGAGGTGCGTGTCGTCGCCCCTCCCACGATGATGCCAGTCGGGATTGAGGAGATGGGTTGCGCTATCTTCCACGATATCGAGGAGGCGATAGCAGGCGTCGATGTCATCATGATGCTGCGGATACAGATGGAGCGGCAGGGGACGCCATCTTTTCCCACACTGAGGGAGTATGCTGCATATTTCGGCCTGGACAGGGCGAAATTGGATGCGGCGCCGGAGGGTGTTCTTATCCTCCATCCCGGACCGATGAACCGGGGGATCGAGATATCGCCCGATGTTGCCGACGGCCCCTGCTCGCTCATACTGGATCAGGTGAAGAACGGCGTGGCGGTCAGGATGGCCCTTTTCTACCTCCTCATAGGTGGCGCGCGGGAGGAGCAGTAGTGGACTTCTTCCGGATATTTGATGGTGGGAGCAGGTTATAAAGATGGACAGCCTGAAGGCAGAGGTAATATCGCATGAGGGATAGATGGTGAAACCGATAGTCATACGGAACGGGAGGGTGGTTGACCCGTCAGGCGGTATTGATGGTATGTACGATATCTCTATTGCTAATGGGAGGATTGCCGCTCTCACGAAGCCCGATGAGTCAAAAGGCGAAGGGCCGGGGCCAGACGTTGATATTATCGACGCTGCCGGTATGGTTGTCACTCCTGGCCTCATAGATATCCACGTTCACCTGAGAGAGCCCGGCTACGAGTACAAGGAGACCATCGCTTCCGGCGCCATGGCGGCTGCGGCAGGCGGTTTTACGACCATTGCCTGCATGGCCAATACCGACCCGGTGAACGACAACGGCTCGGTGACCCGCTACATCCACGACAGGGCGGCTGCGGCGAATCTTGTTAATATACTCCCCATAGGAGCGGCGACGAAGGGGCTTGGCGGCGAGGCCCTTGCGGAGATAGGGGAGCTTAGTGACGCTGGATGTGTCGCCATCTCGGACGACGGGATGCCCGTTGCCAACGGCTCCCTCATGCGGAAAATCTTCGAATATGCCCGTACCTTTGGTCTTCCCGTTATCACCCACTGTGAGGAGCCGGCAATCGTTGGGGACGGTGTGATGAATGAAGGGATTACGTCGACCCGTCTGGGGCTGAGGGGTATCCCCAATGCCGCCGAGGATGCCATGGTATCGAGGGATATCTCCCTTACCGAGCTTACGGGGGGGAGGCTCCATATCGCCCACATAAGCACCAGGGACGCCGTCGAGATGGTGCGGAGGGCGAAGGAGAGAGGCTTGCGTGTGACGGCCGAGGTTACCCCCCATCATCTCA
>JBHHTR010000084.1:0-9963 GCA_046753505.1 Thermodesulfobacteriota bacterium | reverse complement strand
GTAATGCAAAGTGAGTATAACATCTATGCGCTCAAAAGTCCGACAGACTGCTAGTGCCTTTTATGACGGAGTACGGCTGTCACATTGACGTGCCTATGCAGGGGCTCGGTATCGGTCGCCAACTGCAATGGCTTTCACATCAGCTAGAGCAACCGCACCGAGACCGAGATGTCGAGCGGCTGTATCAGGCCTTACGCAGACTGGAATCTGGTGTTGGTGGAAAGCGCCTGATGTCGGAGTGCACCGCCCAGCAAGGTTGGCCGAACAGCGGCGTCTACTTCTTTTTTGAGCCGGGCGAACTGAGAACTAACACAGCGGAGCCCCGTGTCGTTCGGGTGGGCACTCATCACGTAAGCCGGGGGTCTAAGGCTACTCTCTGGAATCGCCTCCGTACTCATCGGGGGACCGGTGATGGCAACGGGAATCACCGCAGCTCCATCTTCCGTCTTCATATTGGTGCGGCGATCTCCGCCAGAGACCCAGATGTGATGGTTGCATCATGGGGTGTAGACCAAGCGGCGGATGACACACTACGCAAAGCTGAGAAAGGCCTGGAGCAGAGGGTGTCGGCACATATCGGTAAGATGAGTGTTCTGTGGCTGGACATAGAGGATGACGCCAGCCCCTCAAGCGACCGAGCCTACATCGAACGAAACCTCATTGGGATACTCGTTGGAAAGATCGGGCCAGCCGACACGCCATCGCAGGAGTGGCTTGGGCAATTCAGTCCTAATGAACGAATACAGCTCTCTGGACTATGGAATCTGGATTTTCTGGACTACACCTACTCGCCTGATTGTCTCGATATCTTGGACGAGTATGTTTTGATAACCACGGGGAAGCGGCCCCTTCCGACCGGCCCCATTACTCCTCGTGACTGGTACACCAACGAACGGCAGGGAGTACCTCGCAATCAACTGTCACTCTTCGGGGGTTAGACGCATGTTTGAGTTTAATGGTTCTCACAAGTCGGTTCTCGAACGCTGCAACAAGCCCATCGTGCATATGCGGAAGCAAGTAGATGCGAACCGCTTCGGCCTGATCTTCGGTGCCGGCTTAAGTGAAGGGTGTGATATACCCACGTGGCGGAAGCTTGTTGAGGCTTTGGCCAAGGACCCTGAGGTTCAGGGCGAAGACGTGCTACAAGTAGTCCCCCCACGCGCCGGGCTTCCATATCAAACAGAGATGCTATTCGAGCATTTCAAACATCAGCAATATGACAGCGTGGCCACAAACCAACACAATACACGCGCACTTGATTACCGAATTGGCGCTGACTGGCGAGAACTGATTCGCAAACATCTTTATGGAGATGTTTCTGGCAATCTTGGTGATTTGCTCGACGAACACCCCTATTTGAAGCAATACCTACCGATAATCAGCCGTACACACATGACGGTAACCTACAACTTCGACGATTTTCTCGAACAGTCACTTTCACGAGAACATGGGGATGGAAACGCCAGCTCTCGTGGTTTCGAGTCAGTTACGAATCCGTGGATGCAGTTCAGGCGCACTAACGCGGTGATATACCATCCCAACGGTGCCGTTCCACAGAACCAGCTTGAGACACCAAGTGACCGCTTTGTGTTCTCCGAAGCATCCTATGTCAAGCAGCTGATGGGGATCTTCGCTGGGGACCAGGCTGGGTTGGTCAGCCATTTGTCGAAGCACACTTGTTTGCTCATTGGCCTGTCGCTGGAAGACGATATGTTGCGTAACGTACTTTTGCAGGCAGCACATTCCTGTCCAGGGAATTTTCATTATTACATCCACTACCTCAAGCCCGGCGAGACATTGAATAACGATACCCAGCGTGCGATAACACTCGCGAATTTCAAGGTATACAATCTGGTCACACTGTTTCTGAATGACGCAGAAATTTGTGCGCTGGGCGAGTTAATAAACATAGGCAGTTGTCCAAGTAACGAGTTCTGTGACTTCGCGGAACAACACGAAATACAAGTACGATTTCGCTTTTATGTCACAGGAGCTCTCGGAGTTGGAAAGAGCACCGCGATCAACCAGTTCCGCAACTTGGTTGTGTTGGACGAATGGCTTGAGCAAAGGCCTCTCATTTTGGCAAAGAGCTGGGTCAATTTGACCGACGATGAAAAGAATGCTGCTGATGAATGGATCATCAACCAGTTCAAGGTGAAGAATGACATCCTAAGAAACGAACGCGAAGGCATTATCGTTTTGGACCGTGGGCCGCTTGACCCAGTAGCTTTCACGCCAGATGTTGAGTGGAGTAACAAGGCCGCTCGGCTGCTTAGCACGATCTGTCCAGGACAGGCGCAATGGCAGGTTGAGGACGGTCGGGTTATTCTTATGCAGGGGGAGGGAAGTGAGCTTGCTCTTCGAATGGTCATGACCCAGCGAGAGGAATACACGGCTGAGAAGTTGCAGAGCATGGAAGAGCGGCTTTACAAGGCCTATTGTGATGATGGTGTGACAAAATTTGACACTCGCGGTTTAACGCCGTCAGACGTGGCGCGTCGCGTCGCGGAGATCATCCATCTGGAACCGTATGCTCCAACCTGCAATCTGCACAATAGGCTTGATATCATCAGAAAGGAGGGTTTCAATGTTAACGACTGACCACCAAGACCGCCACCGACAGCGGGTGTATCTTGCAGCACCTCTGTTCAGCGAGGCGGAGCGAACGTTCAATATTTGTGTGGCGGAGCTGCTCGAAGAGCTAACGGAGGTGTACCTGCCCCAACGGGACGGAGGGCTCATGAGTGAGATGGTTGCCACCGGAGTGCAGTCCGTTATTGCAGCGCGTCATGTCTTTCGACAAGATATGGATGCTATTAAACAAGCAGACTACGTGATCGCAATTCTAGATGGCAGAGCTATCGATGAGGGAGTCGCCTTTGAATTAGGGGTCGGCTTCTCACAAGCGAAGAGATGTGTCGGACTACAGACCGACAGCCGGAGACTGGCGGTGTGGGGGAACAACCCGATGATCACGGGATCGTTGGAAACTGTGTTCATGTCAGTTGATGACCTTATGGAGTGGGCGCAGTCAGTACCTCGGTCTTGGAGAATCGGGTCACGCCACACAAAAACTGGCAGCTAACAACAGCATGCAGATGACGGCGCTTTGCGCCGCAGATGATGCTGCACGTTCTACAGAATAAGGAAAAATAGAGGGACGCTTCCCGTATTAAAGTATGGTGCTTTCTGTGCCGCCAGATGCTCGGTTGCGTCGAAAAGGGGATAGTGCGGGAGGGAGCCAAAGTCCCCACATCAACTGACGTTATATTTCTTTTGACATTTCGTACGTAATAGCGTACTTTTAATAGTACGGAGGTTACTACAATGACTACACTAACTGCCAGCCAGGCAAGAGCAAATTTGTACAAATTGTTAGACGAGACAGCGTCTACTCATGAACCAATCCAGATAACAGGTAAAAGAAATAATGCTGTGCTGGTTTCCGAAGATGACTGGAGAGCGATTCAGGAAACTCTCTATCTGTTATCCATTCCAAAAATGAGAGAATCTATTATTGAAGGGTTGAAAACACCGGTCTCAAAATGTAGCAAAGAATTAGAATGGTAGGGTGGAAGATAGTTTATACAAAACAAGTTAACAAGGATGCTAAAAAGCTTTCGTCTTCCGGCTTGCGTGGTAAAGCAGAAATAATATTAAAAGTTCTACAAGAAAATCCTTTTCTTTCACCACCCCCTTTTGAAAAGCTGGTAGGCGACTTGGATGGCTCATACTCACGGCGTATTAACATTCAACATAGAATCATTTATCAAGTGATAAAAAAGTCTAAAACGGTCAAGGTTATTAGAATGTGGACGCACTATGAATAGCTTGCGTTATTTGCGCCTGCGTAATGCATGTCTTCATAAGAAAGTCACTACACTATCTCTCCAACTAAAGATGATGGCGTCGTAAAAGGTCCGAACTACTGGGTCGTAGCAATTTTTCAAACACTCGACATACCATATGTATGCCTTCGTACCTGAAAAACTTCTACTCCTTGTATATCGAAATTATTACTTAGCCCGCATTATTCGTGAATTGCCGTGATGATCGCGCAGAGGTTGGATTTACCAGGGGATTTTTGGAGGACGTGCCGTACCAATGGATACGGCCAAGCTCGAACAAATGCCTTGGTAGATTCAAGATCAAACTAGCAGCCTGTCGGACTTTTTCTGTAAGTACCTGTTTTTATTGAAAGTTGCTTTTTGAGTGCAAAAAGATAACTGCAATGTTTTCAATGAGTTACGCAACTCTGTTGCCCTAAGTCCGACAAACTGCTAGGGCGCGAGCACATTTGTGAATAATGCGGGATAGTAAAATGTCTCACACCAAGGCACAAAGCCGCAAAGGAAAGCAGGATTGGATATAACTGGTAATCAGGTTTATCTCCCCTCTGGCCTGGCGATTATGGGGGTTTTCTGTGAGATTAAATGTCTTTCGGTAGAGGTTCTATCGTTGCAAGAAGAGGTTTCTCATGTCTGAAAAAAATACTGCTATATCCGTTAAGGATCTCTACAAGGCATACCCAGGTGTACAGGCCCTTAACGGCTTAAGCCTTGAGATTGAGGAAGGTGAGTTTTTCGGTCTTCTCGGCCCCAACGGCGCTGGAAAGTCTACCCTCATCAATATCCTCGCCGGTCTGGCCAAGA
This sequence comes from Thermodesulfobacteriota bacterium, assembly GCA_046753505.1. GTDB lineage: Bacteria > Desulfobacterota > GWC2-55-46 > S146-70 > JAUXIU01 > JBHHTR01. Next base: position 5,311 of record JBHHTR010000084.1, on the reverse strand, counting down.
GCGATAGCGGTTCGGTTCTCGTTCAGGGACGCGACACGGTGGCCGACTTTCGTTTCACCCGGAAGGCCCTCGGAGTTGTCCCCCAGGAGCTTGTCTACGACCCCTTCTTCACGGTAGAGGAGATGCTCCGCATTCAGGGTGGGTACTTCGGCGTCCGTAACAACGGAGATTGGATTGAAGAACTCCTCAATGCCCTCGGCCTTGCCGACAAGAGGGGGGCAAACCTACGCTCCCTCTCGGGCGGGATGAAACGACGGCTCCTCATAGCCCAGGCCCTCGTGCACAAGCCGCCCATCGTCATCCTCGATGAGCCGACGGCTGGCGTCGATGTGGAGCAGCGACACGCGCTGTGGACCTTCATCCAGCAACTCAACCGCAAGGGCCATACAATCCTCCTCACGACCCACTATCTTGAAGAGGCGGAACGCCTCTGCGACCGTATCGCCATCATCGACCGTGGAGAGGTCAGGGCCCTCGATACCAGTGCGAACCTCATTGCCAGAGGGCGCGGGAAACGGCTCATCCTCACCATCGGGAGTGAGTCCGCCACTCTCCCCCCGGAGATTGAAGGGGTCGTTCTCAAGAGAGAGGGCGCAGCCCTTACCATCGAATACCTGCCGGGTGAGAGCAGCATTCATGAGATTGTGGGGTCTCTCTCAGCGGCAGGGATTGAGGTCGTGGATATTGAGAGTTCGGAACCCTCCCTTGAGGACGTTTTTATGGGTCTTGTTAATAACAGGGGAGTGAATAATGAGCAAACCGCCTCCAGGTCAAAGGAGCGCAAGAGGTGAAGACGTCCCTTTACGGACTCTATACCCTCTTTCGCAAGGAGGTGATCCGCTTCGCGAAGGTGTGGATTCAGACACTCGTTTCACCTCTGGTGACGGTACTCCTCTATCTCCTGATATTCTCCTACGTCCTTGCGGGGAGGGTCGATACCTTCACCGGCGTCTCCTATGGGGAGTTCCTCATACCCGGCCTGATCATGATGGCAATCATCCAGAACTCCTTCGCCAACAGTTCATCAAGCCTGATACAGTCGAAGATAAACGGGAACATCATCTTCATCCTCCTCACACCCATCTCCCCTCTTGAGTTTTTCCTCGCCTATGCTGGCGCGGCAGTCGTGAGAGGGGTCATGGTTGGCTGCGCCATCTTTGTTGTCACAACCCTCTTTATCGCCATGCCGGTTCATAGCATCTTAATAATCCTCCTCTTCGGACTCATCGCCAGCGCCCTCATGTCTACCTTCGGGATCATCGCCGGTCTCTGGTCTGAACGGTTCGATCAAATGTCGGCATTTACCAATTTCATCATCGTGCCCATGTCCTTCCTCTCAGGCGTCTTCTACTCCGTCCGCTCCCTCCCCCTCTTCTGGCGCAAGGTCTCCCACCTTAACCCCTTCTTTTATATGATCGACGGCTTCCGTTACGGTTTCTTCGGAGAGTCGGACGTCTCCCCCCTCTTCAGCTTCGCCTTCATCACCGTCGTCCTCCTGGCCCTGGTCGCCCTGACCGTCACCCTCCTTCATCGTGGCTACAAGTTACGTGGCTAATTAGTGGTGAGGTGAAATCTTATTGCAATGATTATGTAAAGGTGGGTATAATTCCCTGTCTCAAGGTTGTACGCATACTTTCACTGCCAGTGTGGTCATTTACAAATAGGGAGGCAGACGCTTTGAACGTCACCGATTCGGTCACCGGGCTCTACTGTTCAACATACTTCAACTCAAAGCTGGAGGATGAGTACCAGCACGCCCTTCGGTATGAGAGCCCCCTCTCGCTCTCACTCATCAACGTTGATAATTTCAAAGAGATCACTGATTCACTGGGCCGTGATGCGGTGGACTCCTATATGCGGGCATTGGCGACTCTAATCCAAAAGACCATACGCAAGGTTGATATCGCCGCCTGTTTCAGAGGAGAGGAGGTGGCCATCATCATGCCCCATACTACCGGTGAGTGCGCTTTAGTACAGGCAGAGAGGCTCCGTGAAAAGATTGCCGCACTTAAGGTTACTTTTGAGCTCCATACCGTTCACTCTACCATATCCACCGGTGTCGCAGCGCTGAACCTCGATGCGGGAATGACGGCGGATGGGCTTCTGGATTCGGCGAGAAGGGCACTCAAATCGGCTAAGGAGGCCGGAGTTAACCACGTTCTTGCCCAGGGTTGACGAAGGAATGTTCCCTTACTCTTATCAATAACAAAAAACCATTAGAAAGGTACTGTATGCAGATTAATAATATCGTAAAGACTCTTCTCCTCATCGTCATACTTCTTTCATTCACCATCGTCTCCCCTCCCCTTGCCGGGGCAGCGGAAAACCCTGTTGTTGTCATGAAGACCTCGAAAGGGAATATCACTATTGAACTTTTTGAGAAGGAGGCTCCTGTAACAGTCAAGAACTTCCTAGACTATGTCGATAGCGGTTTCTACGACAACCTCATATTTCACCGGGTCATATCGGGGTTTATGATTCAGGGGGGCGGTTTTAATGTGAAGATGAAGGAGAAGAACACAAAAGCGCCCATAAAAAACGAGGCAAAAAAGTCGCTGCCAAACAGTCGGGGAACCATCGCCATGGCGAGGACAGGCGTTGTTGACAGCGCCACCTCCCAGTTCTTTATCAACCTGGTTGACAATGTTTTCCTGAACCATAAAAACAACTCGCACCGCGGCTTCGGTTACGCCGTGTTCGGCAAGGTTACCAACGGCATGGATGTCGTTGATGATATTGGCAATGTCAGAACCCGCCCAAAGAGGGGCATGAAGGATGTGCCGGCTAGGCCGATTATCATCAACAGCGCCCGTCTTGTCGTACCACCGTCACATCCCTTACCACCCTCTGGTATTACCGTTCATTAACCCCCTTACTAACCCTTACCATAATGAGGAATGCGTAAAGATATGGCATCACAGGATTATTACTCTATCCTCGGCATCAAGAAGGATGCGACAGAAGGAGCGATTAAGAAGGCGTACCGGAAATTCGCCCTCAAATACCACCCCGACAAGAATCCCGACGATAAGGTGGCGGAAGAGAGGTTCAAAGAGATCAGCGAGGCCTACGCTGTGCTGAGCGACAAGGAGAAGAGGAAGAAGTACGACATGTTCGGCTCCGAGAGGTTCCACCAGCAGTACAGCCAAGAGGATATATTCAGGGGTTTCGATATTGGCGACCTCTTCAAGGATTTCGGGGGCGGCGGAGGTAATGACGTTTTTAGCAATCTCTTTGGAGGGCAAGGCAGAGGCGGTTTCGGCGGCTTTGGCGGCTCCTGCGGTGGGGGTGGAAGGGGCAGGCCTCAAAAGGGAAGCGATGTTAATGCCAACATAACAATACCCTTTCATGACGCCGCCTTCGGTGGAGAGCGGAAGGTCTCTCTACGCAGGCCTGACGGCACAATACTGGATGTGACTGTCAAGATACCTCCCGGCATTGACACCGGTAAAAAGCTTCGCGTCCCCGGCAAGGGTGCACCCGGCCCGGGTGGGCGCTCTCCGGGCGACCTCTATCTCAATATCTCCGTTGAGAGCCATCCAACATTCACTAGAGAGGGAGAGGATCTGATTGTTGAACAAGAGATACGCTTCACAGAGGCGGCTCTCGGCGCCATCCTTGAGTGCCCAACCCTGGAGGGCGAGACAAAGAAGATCAAGATTCAGCCTGGGACAAAGAGCGGCACAAAGATACGCCTCAAGGGATACGGCATCAAACACCTCAACGGGAGAGGACGTGGCAATCTCTACATAAAGATCAACGTTGCCGTGCCAGCCATCCTGACGGAGAAACAGAAGGAGCTCGTAGAGGAGTTATCAAAAGAGGGGATGTAGCAAATATTTTTTATTGTGGCGGCAGGCGTCTATTGTGATGGCGTCGTAAAAAGTCCGATCTACTGCGTCGTAGCAATTTCTACTAGCCTTCTCACGACTTTTTACGATGGCGTCAATTGTGGTGAGGGATAAATTTATGCCCCAGGGCAATGAGTTCCTGTGGCGTCTCATCGGTCTGAAAATACTCACCTGCTCTGACTCTCAGGGCCACGGCAACAAGGTTGGAGGGAAAAGATTCGCGCCTGTTATTGAATTTTGTCACAAGGGCGTTGTAGCTCCGTCGTGCTTCCCCTATCTCTCTTTCAGACTCCCTCAGTAACGCCATCGCCAGCCCTGTCTCTCCGTTTTCAAGGGCAGCCGGATAGCTCTTCAGGAAGGCAAAGAGTCGTCTTACCTCTCGCGTCAGGGAGCTTTCCATTACTCCGCTACTTGTGATGGACTCAACACCCATTGCCCGGCCCCTGGCAATCATCAGGTCGGATAGGATGGGCGCGTCTGCCCCCACATCTTCACTTGCCAAGTGTATGAGACGGGGCAAGCGATCATCATGTCGGCTACGGAGTGCTTTTTCCAGCTCCAGCCAAGCCCTCTCCATCGCCTCTCTTCTCACTGTAAAACCGTAATGGATGGCTGTCACTGCGATTATGAGGAGGATGGAGACTCCTGAGGCTATCCAGACTAGGCCATATCCCATCTCAACCTCCTCTCACTCTCTGGCGCTCAACTCTCTGGCTCTCCATTGGCGGTGACACTCTGGGGGAGGGTGAGTAGATCTGTGATGACATACTCTCTCACCCCGGTAGGGAGCTGTATGGTGATCTCATCATCAATCTCTCTATTGAGAAGCGCCTTGCCGATGGGTGAACTCAGCGATATCTTGCCTGCCTTCGGATCGACCTCATCTGGCGCCACCATCTCATAGGTGACAACATCGCCACTATTAACATCCTCAACGGTTACCTTTGAACCGAAACCTACCCGCTCCAGCGGCAGGGTGTCGAGTCTTATCATGGATAGAGACTCTATCCGTCCGTGGAGTTGGGCTACCCTGGCCTGAAGATAGGTCTGTCTCTCCTTGGCTGCGTCATACTCCGAGTTTTCACTAAGGTCGCCGTGAGCTGCCGCTGTCTTGAGTTGCTGTGGCACATCTACACGCAACTCCCGTTCGACTATCTTTAACTCCTCTTCAAGCTTTTCTATGACCGGTAATTTATACATGATTTAGTTTTACAATGCCCTCTATGTGATATGTATGGGGGAACATATCGATTGTTGTGACCCGTTCCACACCGTATCCGTGCCCCATAAGAAAGGAGAGATCCCGTGCAAGTGTTGTCGGGTTGCATGAGATATAGACAACTTTTCCAGCCCCGACCTTCGCAATCTCCTTCACGACCGAAAGGGCCCCTCCCCTCGGCGGGTCTAATATTACTATATAGTCTGCCCCTATATCAAGGTTCTTTAGACCACCGGCGGCG
>JBHHTR010000083.1:0-10138 GCA_046753505.1 Thermodesulfobacteriota bacterium | reverse complement strand
ACCAACGAGTCGTCCTCACCGGGATCGGCGTAGTCGAGCACTGTAGAGACAAGGCGCTCGTTTTGCGCGAGATTTACCTGTGAAAAGGCCGACAGGTGGCTCCTCATCATGAGCCCACTCACCGTGTAGGTGAGACAACCGTCCCCGACGGACGCTGCCGTCCGCCCTCTCCGCCTCCCCACAGGCGTCACACAGAGGTCAACGCCCTTCAGGTCGGGCACACGATCCATGAGCCTGTCGAGATCGAGGTTTACCTCTTTCGTGATGTGCAGTATGGCAACCGTCTTGTCGTCAAGAGTGCTCACCCCCGCCTCGACGGTGTGGAGGGGAAGTCCGGGCGCAAACTCAGACAGGGCCTTACGCAGAGCATTGAAGCACTTGTTAAGGGCTGGATCGAGAAGTGGACACCCATCCAGTTCAACAACGTCGTTTGAAGAGGCCGCAAAGAAGCCCCACCGTCCATTTCGTATATGGAACTGTGCCCGTGAACGGTACCCCCTCTCTGACTCGGCGGCAAGAGCGCTCTCAAGGGGAAGCTCCTTTATCCCGCCTATCCTCTCAAGGCTCTCCCTGAATATCCGCTCCTTCCATGCAACCTGGCTGCTGTAGGGAATATGCTGCCAATGACACCCGCCGCACCTGCCAAAGTGGGAGCAAAATGGCTCCGCCCTGTCTGGCGATGGGGTGATGACCCGTTGCACCCTCCCCTCAAGGAAGCCCCTCTTATCTCCGGTCACCTCTATTTCGACAGAGTCGCCCGGTACGGTGTAAGGGACGAATGCCACCTTTCCGTCAACTCTTCCTATCCCCCTGCCGCCATAGGAGAGGGCCGTTATATCTGTTGTCTTGATGGCGCCCGGAAGGTCGTTGCGTGAAGTGGTTGCGGGACCATTGGAGTGGTTTGCCTTTTTCCTCCTCATTCCGGCACATTCAGCAGCTTCTTTATCTTTTTAACCGCCTCCATTGCATCCTTTGCGTAGCCGCTCGCATCGATCTTGTCGGCAAACTCATCGGTCACAACGGCGCCGCCCACCATGGTAAATACGTTGACACCCTCCTCCTTGAGCCTCTTGATGACATTATCCATCTCCATCACCGTCGTCGTCATGAGGGCCGAGAGACCAACCATATCAACCTTCTGCTTCACCGCCTCCTCGACAATCCGCTCCGTTGCCACATTCTTTCCGAGGTCGATGACCTCAAAACCGTGATTCTCCAGGAGTGTTGAGACGATGTTCTTGCCGATGTCGTGGATGTCACCCTCGACGGTAGCCATGATGATCTTGCCGAGAGACTCCTCCTTGTTATCCTTGATCTCCACCTTCAGCCGGGTAAAGGCCCTCTTCATGGTCTCCGCCGAGAGCATCACCTGGGGTAGGAAGTAGATATTTGCGGCAAACCGTCTCCCGACCTCCTCAAGCCCCTTCAGGAGCCCCTCGTTTGTAATCTTCATAGGCGCCCACCCCTGCCCCAGCGCCTCCTCCACGAGGGGGACGATGTGCTCCTCATCACCTTCGACAATTGCATCTCTCAGACGCTCATCGAGGGTTCCCGGCGCTCCACCCTTCTCTCCACCAAGAGGCGCTACGACGGTCCCGCTCTTCTCCTGGAAACGCTTTATGTAAAGTTCGGAGCGCAGATCGTAGCCGAGAAGGACGAGGGAGGCATGATAGGCGTCCATCATCAGATCGTTGTAGGGGTTGATAATCGCCGCGTCGAGACCGGCCTTGATGGCCATGGTGAGGAAGGTTGCGTTGACGGTCTGCCTCCCGGGGAGGCCGAATGAGATGTTGCTGACACCAAGGATAGTCGCAAGGCCCAACTCCTCCTTGACAAGCTGGATCGCCTTGAGGGTCTCCTTCGCCCCCTCCTGGACGGCGCTTACCGTCATGGCCAGACAGTCGATTACGACATCCGACTTCTTTAGCCCTATCGCTTCCGCCCTCTCCATGATTTTACGTGCAATCTTCACCCTCCCCTCGGCGGAGTCGGGAATGCCGTCGTCGTCGAGGGTGAGACCGAGAACGGCGGCGCCGTACTTCTTTGCCAATGGCAGGACGGTATCAAGTTTCTTCTCCTCACCACTGACAGAGTTGATGAGCACCTTCCCGTCAGCCGCCTTCAGACCTGCTTCAAGGGCGTCGAGGTTTGAAGAATCGACAACGATTGGCGCATGGACATTCTCGTTAACGGCGTAGACCGCCCTCTCCATGGCGGCCACCTCGTCGATAGCAGGGACACCGACGTTCACATCGAGGAGATGAGCTCCAGCCTCCACCTGGCCCTTTGCCTCCTTCCTCGTCGTGATGGTCTTCCCATCCTTTACCTCCTGGGCGAGAACCTTCCTGCCTGTGGGATTGATCCTCTCGCCCACTATCACAGGGGAGTCACCGCCACCGAAAACAACGTAACCAGTCCTGCTGGCAAGTCTCGTATTCAGGATCTCGCCACGATGGCTCCCGTGAGCCGGTTCGTGACTCCTGAGACGGTCACCCATACTTTCGATATGGTCAGATGTGGTGCCGCAACACCCTCCCAGCACCCTGACCCCGGCATCGACAAGGGCCGGAACATAGAGGGACATCTCCTTCGGTGTGGCGGGAAAGACGGTCTCCTCACCCTTGAGGTAGGGGATACCGGCGTTGGGCTGCGCGATGAGCGGAAGGGTTGTTACTCTGCTCATCGCCCTGATCGCTTCGAGTATCCCCTCAACACCTAGACTGCAATTTGCACCGATACAATCTACGCCAAGCCCCTCGGCCACGATGGCAAAAACCTCGGGAGATGTTCCTAGGACGCCCCGCATATTCTCATCGAAGGTCATGGTGGCAACAACCGGAAGCTCCGAGACCTCCTTCACTGCAACTATGGCCGCCTTCATCTCACGGATATCCATCATCGTCTCAATGATAATCAGGTCTGCGCCCCCCTCCTTCAGCGCTGTAACCTGCTCCGCGAAGATATCCCTCGCCTCATCAAAGGTGAGTTCCCCCACCGGCTCCAGAAAGCTGCCCGTCGGCCCGAGCCCTCCCGCAACCAGAGCCATATCAGAGACAGCCGCCCTGGCATTCCTTACGGCGGCCCTGTTGATCTCAGACAGCCGGTCACCAAGACCGTACTCGTCAAGCTTTATTCTTGTCGCGCCGAAGGTGTTGGTAGTTACCACATCGGAACCGGCCTTGAGGTAGGCTCGATGGACCTCCTCAACGATCTTTGGCTCCGTCACGTTCAACTCGTCGGGAGAGCCTCCCGGTTTCAGCCCCAGTCGTTGGAGCATGGTCCCCATGCCGCCGTCAAAGAGGAGGGGGCCCTCTTTCATTTTTTCAAGAAATGTTTTAGCCATTTTAATTTTTTATCCTTATCAGTTTTTTTGCCATTCTATACCGATACTTACAGTGAGGCAAGAATTTTCCTTCCCAACGGAAATGGAGCAGGCTCCGGAGTGGAGATACTCAGGAGCCTGCAACAGCCACACGTCTATAAAGGCTCTGTCACTTTATCCGCTTGAGCAGCTCCTCTGTCCTCTCCAGGAGTCGTCCGAAGCCTCCCCAGTCGTCACTTCTGAGGGCCTCTCTCGCCTTCCTGAGGCTCTCCAGAGCCTTCATGCCGAACTCACGGTCCGAAAGCTCCTCTTCCGCCGCTTTTAAGGCTCTCTTAACCCCTTTTGGAACACTCCCCTTAAAGAGCCTCTCAACCGCCGCCTCCAGCGTATCCTCCATGACAACCTCCTTGCCGTAGGCCACGATTACCCGTCGCAGCTCCGGCAGGCCCACCCGGTCTGTCGCAACGAGATAGAGGGGCTGAACATAGATGAGGGAGTTCTCAATGGGTATGATGAGGAGGCTCCCCCTTATGACGTCAGACCCGCTCTGCCCCCAGAGGGTCAGCTGCTGAGAGATGTAGGCGTCTTGGTCGATACGAGCGTCTATCTGCCTCGGGCCAAAGACGAGCCTGTCCCTCGGGAAGGTGTAGACGACAACCTTCCCGTAGTCATCTCCATCAGAGCGGGCAGCCATCCATGCGGCAAGGTTGTCCCTCTTAGACGGCGTAAACGGCAGGAGGAGGACAAACTCCTCTTTCTCTCCATCGGGGAGCTTCAAGATTATGTAGTAGGGCTCCATGGTCCTGTCTCTATAGACAGGTATCTCCCAGAGGTCCTCCTTGTTGTAGAAGTTATTCGGATCGGTCATGTGGTAGGTCGAGAAGACCTCTGCCTGGACCCTGAGAAGTGTCCTGGGATAACGGATATGTCTCCTCAGGCTTTCAGGCATTTCGGTAAGGGGTTTGAAGAGGGTTGGAAAGATGGTCGCGTAGGTCTGGATGAGGACATCATCCTCATCGACCAGATAGAATGAGACGTCACCGTTGTAGGCGTCGACAACAACCTTCACCGGGTTTCTGATGTAGTTTACCCCGCTCCTGACAGGGCGTGAGTAGGGAAAGCGGTCCGTCGCCGAGTAGGCATCGATCATCCAGTAGAGTCTCCCATCGTCGGAGACAATCATGTACGGATCTTGATCGTAGAGGAGAAATGGCGCAATGGCGTCAACCCTATCCATGATGTCCCGCTGATAGAGGATTCTGCTATCATTTGTGATGTCGGTAGAGAGAACGAGCTTGAAGTTGCCGAAGTAGACCCCGTAGACAAGGCGTTTAAAGAGGGAGGAGAGCGTCACACCGCCTGTACCGTCGTAGGTGGTGTAGACATTCCCCTCTGATGTTGGATAGCCAAACTCCTGCACCTTGGTATTAACGACCACATAGTCGTTGGGCCGCTCTCCGTAGTAGATCTCCGGTCGTGTCACCGTGACCTCTGTCGTCGATACTGGCGGGATATCCTTAACATAAAATTCCGGCAGCCCCTCACCGGTAATTCCGCTAACCGGCCCCATGGAGAGACCGGTGCCGTGAGTGAAGACAAGCCGCTCATTGATCCACGATTTTCCGGGTAGATCGTCGTACGATATCTCCCTCGGCGAGAGCATGACCTGTGTGTATTTTCCGTCTATCATGTATCTATCGTTATCAACATCGATAAATTTGTAGTATGTCCGTATCTGCTGCAACTGACTGTACGTCTTTAGAAGTGGGCCTTCATCCCAGAGACGGATATTGCGTATGGTCGAGATATTCTTCTCAATCCCATCGAGAGAGAGAGATTCCCCGACGGTGTAGGGCTCCGAATCTATGTCGTCGAGGTCGTAGCCGAGGCGGGTAAACTTTATGTGGTCCTTTATGTACGGCTCTTCCATAACGATCTCATTGGGAGCAACTCTGAAACTCTGAAGGAGGGAGGGGTAGAGACCGAAGCCGAGGAAATAGACGAGACCGAAGAGAACCAGGGGCGGCAGGATGGTGTATTTTGAGCCCCTTAATATGCTTATGAATGAGGCCGCAGCGATGACAATGGATAGGACAACCAGCAGGGTCAGCATCGGTAGTTTCGCGTGAATATCGGTATAGGAGGCGCCGGAGAGGATGGTGTGATCGCCGAAGAGAAGGTCGTACCTGTCAAGGTAGAACTTCATGGCGAGGTTGAGCAGCCAGAGGGAGCAGAGGGAGGCGAGGTGGATCTTGACCTTCCCGTCAACGGCAAGGCGCCCTCCGATATAGTTGGCGCCTCCTCTCAGGGTGTAGTTGAGGGCGGTAAGGATGATACCAATTATGATGAGAATGCCGAGAGTTCCATTGATAATGCTTAACAGCGGGAGTCTGAACAGATAGAAGGAGATATCCTTACTGAAGAGGGGATCGGCAATACCGGCAGGTTGGCTCCCTGTGAAGAGGAGTACCTCCTCCCAGTAGCCGGCGCCGGCTATTGCGGCCATGATGGCGGCGAAGAGGGCGATGAATATACCGAGCTGCTTGATCAGGTTAATGAGATTTGGATCGATCTTCTTTAATTCGTAGACATTTCCCTCAACCTTGAAGACCGGGCCCTGGGGGAAATTTGACCGGTTGGCAATCACAACATTAACGATAAGAAATACGAGGGAAGTCACACCAAAGAGTAGACCGAGCCACGCCTTGGTCAGCACTACCTTCTTAAAGACCTCCCCGTAACCAACCTCGCCAAAAAAGAGCCAATCCACATAAAACCCGACCGTAGTGGAAAAGGTCGTTACTATAGCGAAAAAAACAAATATGAGTACGATAAAAAGAACATTCCTCTTCATAGCTTAACTTATTCCCTCCAACTCACTTAATTGCTCCCTCGTGCCGAGGGCGATAAGCCTGTCTCCATTGCCGATAACGGTATCTGTGGGCGGGTTAGCTTTGACCCTCTCCTCTCCACTCTTCTTTATTGCCAGAATATTAGCCCCTGTGACACACTTGATTCTTGCATCACCTAATGTTGCGTCGACAAGGGATGATTTTGTGTGCACAAATATCTCCTCCATATAGAACTCTATGTCGGCGCTATGCATGACCACATCAAGAAACTCCACAACGGCGGGACGGAGCAGGAGTGAAGCCAGTCGGCGTCCTCCGATGCTGTAGGGGGAGAGGACCCTGTCGGCCCCCGCCTTCCGGAGCTTATGTTCGGCGCCTTCGAGGTTTGCTCTGGCTACAACGAAGAGGGCGGGATTTAGGCTCTTTGCACTCAGAATCACATAGACATTATCGGCATCCGAATTGGTTGCGGCTACAAGCCCCTTTGCACTCATGATCCCCGCCTCTTTCAAGCGCTCGTCATTGGAGGCATCCCCCTCAATGAGGAGATAATTGTAATCGCCACACCGTTGGATCACCTCTGGACTGTTGTCGAGGACAACAAAGGGCATCTTCTCTCTGGCAAATTCAAGCGCCACCTGTTCACCCACCCTGCCGAAGCCGCAGATAATGTAGTGCCCCTTCAGTCTATCGATCTCTTTCTTCATCTTTCTCCTCCCAAAGGCGCCCTGCAGGTAGCCGGACACAAAGTACTCGGTGGCAGTGGAGATAATATAAAGGAAAGCTCCAACCCCCATTATTATAAATACAATAACGAAAATCTTGCCCTGATCTGAAAGGGGATAGAGCTCACGATAACCGACGGTCGACAGTGTGATGATGGTCATGTAGAGGGCGTCAAGGAGAGGCCACCCCTCTATCACCATAAAACCAGCTACACCTGAAACGATTGTGGCAGTCAGAAGGAGAAGTATCTTCGCAAGGCGGTGTTCCCGAACCACCTGCTACTCCATACCCCGGATGGCGCTGCTACATCGAGGCATTCCACCACCCTGCACCACCATGTGAGACGTCCTGCCGATTACTTCCACTTGATAGAGCACCCCATGGAGGGATGCTGCTCAGAGGGTGGATCCTGCCCCGCCAGCGCCGCATCAATGGCGCTCTTTAAATCCCGCCTCGTCACCGCCGACTCATCCTGCCAGTTGTCGTCCAGCCTCCCCCGGTAGAGGAGTCTCCTCTCCTGGCCGTAGAGGTAGATATCTGGCGTGCAGACAGCATCGTATGCCCTTGCCACCTCCTGCGTATCGTCCCGCAGATAGGGGAAGTTAATGCCGCTCTCTCTGGCAAAGGTTTTCATATTCTCGAATGAGTCTTCAGGATAGTTGACGTCGTCATTCGAGTTAATCCCCACAAGTTGAACTCCCCGCTTCTCATACTCGTGTTGAAGCGCAACAAAACGGCCTATGGTCGCCTTAATGTAGGGACAGTGGTTGCACATGATGACGATTATCAGGATATTCCTATCACTGAAGGAGTCGAGGGTGTACTCCTGCCCATCTACCCCTCTCAAACTGAAGTCGTGTGCCTCCGTCCTGAGAGCAACCATCTTTGAATTCAAGAGAACCATTACAACCTCCTCCTTCGCTTTTGATGAACTATCATAACACTCTCAAAGAATAAATCTACACTACAATTAAGTGGCTTTAAAACAGCGTCATTGACGATGGCGCCTGCTGCTAATATTGCTCTATGATGATGGAGTCAGTAATTATGTGATGGTAATGGATGATTCTTCTATCAGGATGGTGTGGTGTGTTAACCCGTATTATTCATGAATTGCCGTGATGATCGCGCAGAGGTTGGATTTACCAGGGCATTTTTGGCAGACGTGCCGTACCAGTGGATACGGCCAACCGACAACAAAAACCTTGGTGGATTCAAGATCAAGCGAGGGCGCGAGCACATTTGTGAATAATGCGGGTTAAATAGAGAGTAGGGGCTGGGGCTAGTAAGAGGGGCGGTAACAAAGGGGTGCGTCGCCACCTTGAATGGCTGCAAGGGATAGAACCTGTGAGGAAAGGTGAAAGTGGCCGGAACAGAGCAAAAGACGCACGCGCCTGAAATAATCAACAGGTGCGCAAGAGCTCCCCTCACGGAATAAGATAATTGCTGAAGCTATCTTTTCTCTCGCACCGTCTGATCATATTCGTTCTCATCAGATGGTTGAATGAGGGCAAGGATTGAGGATGCCGTCGCCATCCAGACAGCAACACCTATCATACATTTCATCCAAAGCATATCAACACCTCCATTAATTAGTACATTGAATATAAAGCAAAATATATGCCAAACTCTAATGATGCAACAATAGAGCTGGCGCTGTTCCCTCTTATACTTCTACATATTGTAGTATGAGTGCCGTCCTTAACGGGAGTTTTCAAGTGTGGCAGACTATTAACCGTGCTATCCTCTTACATCCTTCAGGGTGTAGCCTGCCGAATAGTGTCTATTGTACCCCTTCAGAGCTGCTTTTCCCCTCTTCATCACCTCCAGCTGCTCCGTGATGACATCTATTTCACAGGCAGCTCCCAGCCGTATCTCGCTGTCAATGGCATTGATTTTTTCGATAACCATCCTGCAATCATCCTGCTCCACCTCATCGGGAGGCTCACCCTCACATGCTCCTACAGTGTCAATTTTTTGAATCTCCTGAAGCAGCTCTTGACGCATATCGAGGAGGAGAGGCAGCGTATCGTAGTTACCTCTGCGGCTCAATGCTCTCATTCTCTCCGTAATTTCAAGAAGTGAGCGGAGTGCAGTATGCCTTTTTTTACTGGAATACATATCAATCTTTCACTGTGTCACTTTTTTGACACATACACTGGTCTGCCATGCTGGATGCCTCTAGGCGCTCATCTGTTTGCCATGCATAGTCGAGGCGCTCTGTGCTGCCTTGGGGTCACTGAAACTCTGTCTCGCCGCTTCATCCCATCCCATCTTGAGTTCCTTCATGAGGGAGATAACCGTCCTTACCGGCATGTGATTATTTGTCGTGTTTGCCTCGGTCAGTTCGCCAAGCATGTAGTTGTACAGCTTTTCCAGGTTCACCGCTACCTCCCCTCCCTCTTTCTGGTCAAGAGCGCAGAGGAGTTCCGAGATGATAGCCGATGCCTTGTCGATATAGAGCCCTTTGCCAGGTATGTCGTCTCTTTCAATACTGTTTACGGCTGCCTCCAGGAAGTTTATAGCCCCTTCATAGAGCATGACGATTATACCTACACGGTTAGAGGTGACTACCGCACTATTCTGATAGCTGGCCGATTGAAGCATATTCTTACCTCCCTATTCGATCCTTAGTTGTTATTGTTGTTCAGGTTATTAGATAAAAAGCTGCTCTGGCTGTTCATGGTAGAGAGGATGGCTTCGAGTGAGGCGAACCTCCTCTTGAGGTCCTCCTCGTAGTCGAGAAGTCGCTGCTCCTCTACAAGTATATCCTTTACATATCTGTCAATTGTATCCTGAATACCCTTTTTTCTTATGGTTGTAGCGCCGACGGAAAAATCGGTTATATCGTGGAGTACATCGTAGAGCTGCTTACCCACCCCTTCTATTGCAGTGGCGGTATCGTCGATAAAGAGGGCCATCACATCGTCAAAATCCGATGTGAGTTTGTCCTTCAGGGTTGTCTCGTTGAGGGTTAGTGTGCCATCACTGGTCGTCTTGACTCCAATCTGGGCAAGGATCTTTGTGTCGCTGGAGAGACCAGATATCCCCATCGTTATGATGGCGCTCATCCTTCTCTGGATCGACCTTGTTGAGACCTCATTGAAGAGAGGTCCTCCCTCGCTTGTCTCTGTATCGTAGGTATCATTTGTATTGATATAGTCGATAACATCGTTGTAGCCGTCAACCAAAGCGCTGATATTGGCCTTGATGGTGTCGGTATCATTGCTTACGGAGA
>JBHHTR010000082.1:0-10189 GCA_046753505.1 Thermodesulfobacteriota bacterium | reverse complement strand
AGACCGCATTGATATTGAACCACTCCGTACATTGCTCATTACACTAGAACTTGGACTAGGGCTTGCATCTTTCATTAAAAATGCAACTGGCGATGAGCTTCGCGAGAAATTAATCCGTCGCATCAAGTGGGACATGGGTAATAAACCGAGGGAACCCCTTCAGTACATTATCGAAGACAAGCTCAAGAATCATGGTTTCAAACTCCGCATCAATTCTCATTATTCCCGTCAGGCATTACCTCACCTCCTCAAGAAAGTCGCTGATCTCTTGTCTACCAAAGGGGCGAAGGAGCTGAGGTTTAGCGACTTTCTCTCGCGTTTCGACGATGCAACATCCGTGTCCATCCCACGTGGTGAAATAGAAGCGATGACCAGTGGCAGCAATCTGCAACAACGTGCGGGCAAGTTTGACTTGGCCGAGATGTCGCGATTAGCAAATGGGGCACCAATAATTGGGAACCCCATGCCTATTGTTGATGGTGGTATTTCCAGGACGACTGTCGTCTCAAATCTTGCCAAGCTGCTTCGTGAACAACGCGTACTTTTCTTGTGTGGAAGTAGCGGCCTAGGAAAGACCAATCTTGCCTTGCTTCTTTCTCATGAAGTTGGCGGGAGTTGGGGGTGGACTAACTTCCGTTGTATGCAACACGCACAGATCAAGGACGTTCTTGCGCGTGCTGCCTTCGAGATGAATGAGGCCCGACTACCGCCACTCTTAGTGCTGGATGATGTTGACCTCAGCCAAGTTACCCTATTTGAGCGCGAGTTCATATCTCTTGTCTTTTCTCTCATCAATACAAACGGGATGGTAATTATTACCGGTCCTATACGTCCTCCGCTTCAACTCCTGCCGAAACTATGGAAAAGCGAAACATGTGAAGTTGCCGTTTCCTATTTCGATGAAACCGAGGTGGCAGAGATGGTGCGTACGCACGGGCTCTCTGACGGTAAGCGTGTATCAGCATGGGCACGAACTATTTGGCTTACTACAAGCGGACACCCTCAATTGGTTCACGCAAGGGTGAGATATTTAAGTGCTAAGGGATGGCCGTCAATTGAATTCTCAGACTTGACCACACCCGAAGATGTTGAGAGAGTCAGATCAGAAGCACGGACCAGACTGCTTAAAGAATTTCCATTTGAGAATACCCGCGCTTTGGCATACCGCCTTAGTCTCATCAATGGCACTTTCTCACGTGAAACAGCAATAGCAGTTGCCGAGACTCCGCCCCCAACAAAACTACCCGGAGAAGCATTTGACGCACTTATCGGTCCCTGGATTGAAAGAGAAGGAGAAAATCGTTATCGCGTCTCCCCATTGCTGATTGGTGCAGCTAACAATGTCTTGCCGAAAGAAGATATTAAAGCAGTTCACGGAGCAATTGCGATTAGCATTATCGGTCGTAAGACCATCATCAACCAGTTTGAGGTTAGCACAGCTTTCTTTCATGCCTTTATGGCAAAACATACATCAGTCTTGGGTCATATGGCATACAATATTGTTAAAACTGATAGCGATAACACGTATCTTCTATATGACGCGATGAGCTGGTTTACTTTGGTT
Source organism: Thermodesulfobacteriota bacterium (assembly GCA_046753505.1). Lineage (GTDB taxonomy): Bacteria > Desulfobacterota > GWC2-55-46 > S146-70 > JAUXIU01 > JBHHTR01. The sequence continues at coordinate 8,625 of JBHHTR010000082.1, read as the reverse complement.
GGTTTGGAGGATGGACAAAGAATATTTCCCGAGAACCCAAGCATTGATGTGATGCTTCGTTTGGTGCAATACAATCTAATTGCCTCCTCACCTGAAGCAGGTAAGGAATCGCTGTTATCGAACGAATAGAAGAAACTCTTAACGAAATAGAGCCACCAGAGCTAAAGCTGCATTCCGAGGCTCTTGCATATGGGATAGTCCTTAACAATTATAAAGTTCAAATTCCATCCTCAATGGTTATACGAATGCTTTCACGCATGATTGATCTTTCCGAAGAGAATGTGCCCTTCAGGGAAATAGCTGATTCCTTCGAAAAAGGGCAGGTTGATCTCCCGCGCTTGGGAGAAAATACACCCGCACAACTCCTTTTCTCGTTTCAAGGAGCTAGGCTGAGTGGCCTTGATGACTTATCCGAGCTTGTCACATCACTGGATGCACTCCCGTCAAATAAACGTGACCAGTTGTTAAGGGTTTGTAATTCCGACATGGATTTCGCTACCCTTTTAATCAATCGCGCTTGGTGGAAAGAAGTTGAGGATGGAGTTCTTGATGTAAACAAGGCACTTCAGACATTTGACCTCACCGTGATGAAATCTCGGGAGTGGAAAGTACCTGAACTTACTAAAGCCTGCCTCGTGGCTATGTCCGTTATACAGGACGAATATGGAAACTCTGCCGCACGTGCTCTGGAACTATTAGATGAGGCAGATGAGGAATTTCCTGACGAAGCCAGCTTGGTAAATCAGCAGGCAAAAGTGCTCTTCCATGCAAACCGCGATTTGGAAGCTCTGCCAATTGCAAATAAGGCCCTCGAACTACCGGCCCTAGGCGATGTTGAATTTGTATTCTGTTGCCGCGTTACTGGCATAGCTGCCGCAAAGTCAGGTGATTGGGCAGATACCGAACGTTTATTCTTGTTGGGTGCTGAAAAGGCTAAGCACACGAGTGTTCAAAAGAGCATGGGAATCGGATTGATGGCTGATGCGGCCTTTGCGTTATGGAAGCAAAAGAAATATGAGAAAAGCCTTTCGCTTTTTGCGGATACCCTCGATTCGCTAGGGACTATTACCCTTTCGGAAGATATCCGTATACGGCATCTTCATGCAACTCTGCGCTATAGTATTTCTTGGATACATTTTGAAGCTCGGGGAGAACACCCTACTGACTTTGCGGAACCACCCCCAGGCATGTGCAGCAACCAAGAACCACATGAAGGAATCAAGGATCACCGGATTGTTGATATCAGTGCAGTTTGGGAATTACTGGCAATTACTGAGCATATCCTTGAGTTAGATGTTGGTATTAAGGAGCGGGTTCAGGCTGCAACAGGAGGTAATAAGCCGCTGCTTGTAGAAAGATATGGCCGCACTATTGCCTTTGAATCGATATTCAAGGATAGGGCTTTTGAGAACCTTATTCCAAAGCTGCTTGGAATGCTTGAAGCGCTGCATCATCACAAAATATTTGAAGAAGGGGCAGAAGAAGAATGGTCAATGGGGGAAGTTCCAAAACTTCCAGATGGATACTGGGGAAACCCAGGGAACTGTGATCGGGTTTGTCACTATATGCTAGTGGCAAGCGTAATTTGTACCGCCGACAATCAAGCTATCCCCTTGCCGATTGAGAGATGGCGCACTGACCTAGCGAATGCTGGTGCCCTACCTAATGATATTGATCAGTTTTTAAATGTGCTGAATGGGGAGCATCCCGATGAGACTCTTTACCAGCAATCTGCTGCCGCAATATTTGAATTGAGAAGTGGGTCTCTTGACCCGGCGGATTTATGGAAAGGTTCCTTTCGCTTGCTTAATGCCCTCATGAATGAGAAGCGTTTAGTAGAGAATGCGTTAGAAGGGTTCCTCATTACACACTGGCTTTTTGCGACCAAAAATCAACGTTTCGCTTTTACCACGCCTTCGTTGGCATGCCCGAAAATTAAAAGATGCTGCTTAGATCAATCACTCAGCGGGGTGGTAAAAATTGCTGTTGTTCTTGATATTGCAGCACCATATCTAAGTATACGGTTGTCAACAGATGTAAAACAAATGATTGAAAGAATAATCGAGCAAATATAGCTTAGAGGGGGTAAAGGGGACGGTTTTTTTCTGCCTTCTCCTCGCGTGTCTCTAACCAGCACATAAAAAGATTCAGCCATATCAGACTTTTATCTCCCCCAATTCCGTGCCTATCCGTCTCATGATGGAAGCAGGTGTTGATTTGGACGCCTCCCTGTTGGAAAATCCACTCTATCTGTCCGCCCTGTCTTGTCATTGTAAATCGATTTATGTTAGTCTAAAACACAGTGGAACCGTTACGTTATATCAAGCCCGTTACCCTCATCTGCTTCTTCCTGACCGGCGTCACCGGGCTTGTCTATGAGCTTGTCTGGGTGAGAATGCTCATCCTCACCTTCGGCTCTACCCAGTTTGCCGTTACGACGGTCCTCACCACCTTCATGGCCGGTCTTGCCATTGGAAGCCTACTCTTCGGGAGGGTGATCGACCGGTATGAACACCCCCTGAGGGTCTACGGCATACTGGAAATGGCCCTCGGCGGCTACTGCATCGTGACACCCCTCATCTTTTCCGCCATTAAGTCGATATACCTGTCACTCTTTTCCGGCGGGGGCGTCCAGTACGCGGCATTTAACCCCACCCAGTTTCTTCTCGCCTTTGGAGGGATTATCCTCCCCTCAATCCTCATGGGCGGCACACTGCCGGTGCTTACCAAGTACTTTACCATCACAAGGGAGGAGATCGGCTTCAAGGTGGGCCTTCTATACGCCCTCAACACCTTCGGCTCTGTCGTGGGGTGCCTGGCAACTGGCCTCTTTCTCCTCTACCTCCTCGGCGTGACCTCCACCATCTACCTCGCCGGTCTGGTAGATATAGTCATCGGAGTGGTCGTCATCACCCTCTCCCGCCGCTCCATGCTCTCCCACCAACAGGCAGCCAGCGCCGTGCAATCGGAGGAGGCCGTGCCGGAGATAGACGGAGGGGAAGCCGCCGCCATCATCACCCCCGCAGCCAGGCAGATTGTCATAGCCGTCTTTGCCGTATCCGGCTTTGCGGCCCTCGCCTACGAGGTGCTCTGGACGAGGATATTCTCCCTCATCATCGGTTCATCGATCTACGCCTTTACGATCATGCTCGCCACCTTCCTCTTCGGCATCGGCGTTGGGAGCATCGTCTTCGCCCCCTTTATCGACAGGCGCAAAAAACCGCTCCTCTGGTTCGCCATACTCGAATTGATTATCGGCATCGCCGCCATTCTGGCGGTTCCCCTCTACAAGCAGCTCCCCTTTATCTTCCTCGGCCTCCACGAGAGTCTCTCCCAACACTTCTGGCTCTTTCTCGCCGCCCAGTTCCTCCTCTGCGCCGCCGTCATGGTCGTCCCTACCCTCTGCATGGGGGCGATCTTCCCCACGGTGAGCCGCATCTACACCAGTGGACTCGACAAGATAGGTCAGAAGATCGGCAACATCTACTTCTTTAACACGGCTGGGGCTATTGCCGGCTCCTTTGTCGGCGGATTTATAATGATCCCCACGCTCGGAGTTCAGCCGTCGATCCTTCTGACTGCCGCAATCAGCACCGCTCTCGGCCTTCTCCTCCTCCTTATCTCCCCTGTAGCACAGATGAAACGGTTTATCTCGGCGGGAGCTGCCGCCATTTTCTTCATCGTTGTCCTCTACAATACTCCATCGTGGAGCATGATGGTTATGACAATGGGCGCCTATGTCAACCCCATAGAGAATAAAGCGCTGGAGGCGCTCCAGAGGACCGGCGCCTACGGCGAACTCCTCTTCTACCGGGAGGGGATTAACGCCATCGTTACGGTGCGGAGGGAGGCGGACGGCAGGACTATCTCCTATCAGTCAAACGGGAAGTACGAGGCAAAGTCGGTCGATTCAAAGCCGGGAAAGGCGTGGTCCCTCCTGGGACACCTCCCCATGCTCTTCTCTGATAATGCTGAGAGGGCTCTCCTCGTCGGGGTCGGATCGGGGATAACCCTCGGTTCAATGGAGCAGTACCCTTTGAAGGCAATTGATGTTGTTGAGATAGAGCCGGCTGTCGTCGAGGCGGCGCGCTTCTTTGCGGTGGCCAACAACCACGCCCTCGACGACCCCCGTGTCACCGTCCACACGACCGACGGGAGGAACTTCCTTCTCACAGGCAAGGAACGTTACGACGTGATAATATCAGCCGTATCGGACCCGTGGATAACGGGCGTCTCCAATCTCTTTACGGAGGAGTATTTCAGGGAGGTCAGGAACCGCCTCTCCGACAACGGAGTCGTCGCCCTCTGGTTCCAGAACTACCGCATATCGACGGAGGACCTCAAGATTGGCCTCAATACCTTCGCCTCAGTCTTTCCCCACGTCAGCCTATGGGTTCACTACGCCGGAACGTCGGACATGATCGTCATAGGGTCAAACCATCCCCACAGCTTCGACATGGAAAAACTTACCGGACAAATGGAACAGGAGAGGCTAGGCAGAGACCTCGCTCGCATCGAAATGAACACCCCTTACGATATCCTCAACCTCTTCCTCATGGGGAACGACGACATCAGAAGGTACATCCAGGGGGCTCCCCTGAACAGGGACGACAGGCCGATACTGGAATTTGCTCTCCCCAAGCTCCTCTACACCAATCCACTGAACGGCGCCAACGAGAGGGTCATCGACATCGTGGCCAACGCCCGCGACTTCATCCCCCCCGTTACCGTCTCTGAGAATGAGGAGGAGTTCTATTACAAACTTGGCACAACCTACGCCTCATACGTCTTCAGAACAGAGCAGGCAATAAAACTCTTTGAGAGGGTACTGGAACTCAACCCTGAGAACAGGCAGGCGGCGCAATATATCAAACTGCTACGGAGTGAGATGTAAGTCCGCCTGCTCCTCTATTTGTCTCTTTGGAAGTTGCACTCTATCTTTAAGATTATTACGGCTTGTGGATCAACCCTTCCCCCTCATCCGGCTGCTTCCATCTGTGCCGATCCGAGTCCTGCTTTGCTCAGTGTCTCCGTCTCCTCCGTGAGAGATATCTGGTCTGGTATCGTTTTGCTCTGCTCCAACAATCCCCTTTTACTATTTCCGCGATAGTCTCTATCCTGCATTTCTTCATGAGCTTCATGGTGAATAAGTTTTTTGCTGCACAAGGAAGGATATATCGAAGAAAAATAAGGGGCGATTGTCCTTCATTCCTGAATATTACTAAGCACATCTATGAACCCGGCGGCTGCGGGAGGCGCTTGTAGTGTGTCGCTGCGGAATATCACGCCGACGCTGACCCCCTCTTCTCTGTAGAACGTTTCGTTGGCGTTATGGTCAATCTGTAGGGCGGCCCCCTCTAGGGCGACTCCGGCAAAGAGGCCGCGACTTCGCGAGTAGGAGTAAATCTCGGCCTTCAACTGTATGTCCGTTGAGGCCGCTACATGACGGCCTACCGGGCCAGCTGCTACCGACGCATCTGCGCCGAGGGTGAACTTCCCCTTCCTCACGCCGTCGACACCCTTCCTCCCCTTAAATACGAGGATAACATCCGTTGACTGGGCTCCTATCTGCCATCCCACACTTCCGCCTGTTAAGGTGATAAAAGAGGGATTGCTCCACTCCCCATTTGAAGTTCGGATAACGATGACCCCCTTCCCGCGCCTCCCTCCGACAACGAAGCCCACCTTGATTACATTGGGAATAACGGCAATGCCGTAGGCATTACGGAGAAGGGCCGGGGGGATTCCCCGTTCAGGTATGGCAATGATATCACTCAAAACCTCGGTAGCTTCTTTGACCTTTCTGATAGGGCTGCCGCCTGCAACGGCCTCTCCCCATGTCGTACATAGAAGGAGTAAAAACAGTGGAACGATAAAGAGGGCTCTTTTCTTCATGGGTAGAACTCCTTTGTAGGTTCAGATTACTCGATCTCCATCTCTCTGGCAAAGAGGAGGTAGGGCGACCGCTCCGTGGTCTCATGGGCCTCCTCAATTGCCTCCTTCGACGCATGGAAGCCGCCACGGAGGGATGATTTGAAGAAGAGGTTGTAAAAGTTATCTGGGCGAACCCATATCTCCAGCCTTATCTTCGTGGCCTTGTCGTTATATTCCGGGGAGTAGTCAAAGACGAAGCTTTTCATGGGCGCTATGCGGGAGTCCTCAATCTCATGGCTCAGGTTCAGCTCCACTCTCCGTCCAATGAAGCGTTTCTTGGCAGAACCAGCCAGGCGTTTTCCCTCACCGTCAAAAAGGGCAGCCCTGACAACGATGAGGGGGGTAACGTAGGTGGGAAAGTAGTGTCCCGTGTTGCTGTTTGTTACGGTAAGGAGCACGCCTGCCTCGTCCCTGCTGCTACGCTCTTGCACATCAATGGTGATACCGCTCAGCACCATCTCGGGGTCGTGGATGCCCCTGAAGAGGTGCCTCCTATCCGGCATGTGGCAACGTTGGCAGGTGATCCCCTTTTCAGGGTAGGGGCTGGCAAGCCACTCGTTGTAGGTATTTTCCAACAGCTTGCCGTTGATGGCAAAGGCCCCCTCCGGGAACTGGTGGCATGACGCGCAGAACTCGGACTTTTCAAAAAGGGGCGACTCGGTAAAACCGCCGTGGCCTTTCCCCTTTATGGACTCTTTCGATGGTGGAGGCCCAAACCGCCGGTGTCCCCTCACATGGCAGACGGCGCAACTCACGCCGCTCTTCTGTAGCGTCTCATCGTAAAGGTAGTTTCTCCTGTATCCTCCGTCAACAACCAGATACTCCTGCTGCTCGCTCAGTGGTGCGTGACAGTGGTAGCACGATTCGGCGAAACTTGGGTTCTCTTTCGGAGAGAGCTGCCCCATGAGTCCCGGCCCGACCGCTATGCTGTGGAGCGAACCGCTCCAGTCGGCGTACTGTGACTGGTGACAGGCGCCGCAATCCTTCGGGTGAAGAGACGATTCAAGTGAGGAAAAACTATCGGGCGCTCTGCCCTGTAGCGGTATGGGCCGCTCCCAGTACTCCTCTGCAAACACTTCGGGGTTCAGGCTGAAATCGGGGGGGGCGGCGATTGCAGTGGCGCCAAAGAGGAGCGCCATCAGAAAAAGCATGTGAGTGACAATCCTCCCCTTCACTCGATGGCGTCTATGCATCTCCGTCTCCATTGGCAAGGAAACGTAGAGCCGACCAGGTCATCACCTTTACCCCGACGGTGAGGGCGTCCTCATCAATGTCGAATAAGATATGGTGGAGAGGGTGGACAATCCCCTTCTCTATATTGCCGACGCCGAGGCGGACAAAGACGCCGGGAACCTGGTCGGCAAATAGTGAAAAATCTTCGCCGCCCATCGTTGGCTCTGCCAAAGTGGTCACCTTATCGTTACCAAGAATCTCTCTCCCCGACTCCATCACCAAAGGGGTAAGGGACTCATCATTGACAACGGATGGATTGCCCTTGATGAAGTTAAAGTTGTAGTCGGCGCCCATCGACTCTGTGGTCCCCTTCACCACCTGTTCGATGAGTTCTGGAAGCTGATCCCTGATCTCTGCATTGAGGGATCTGACCGTTCCCGTCATCTCAACCGTGTCGGCCACAATATTAGCCACCGTTCCCCCATTGATGGTCCCTATGGTTATGACCGCTGGATGGAGTGGGTCTATACGTCTGCTGACGATATGCTGGAGGGCGGATATCACATGGGATGAGACCAGGATCGCGTCTATCGTCTGGTGTGGCCTTGCGGCATGGCCGCTCTTTCCCCGAATGGTAATATCCACCCTGTCCCAAGATGCAGTCATCACACCCGGCTTGCAGCCAATAGTTCCTACCGGCAGTTCGGGCATTACGTGGAGGGCCAGAATGGCGGCGGTAGCTGGATTATCAAGAGCGCCCTCTTCGATCATGGCGTCTGCTCCGCCGTCCGCCTCTTCCTCCGAGGGCTGGAAGATAAGCTTTACACTTCCGTTAAACTCACCCTTCAGTCTGGAGAGAACAGTCGCCACGCCGAGAAGGGTCGCCGTATGGACATCGTGACCACAGGCGTGCATGACCCCCTTAACCTCAGAGGCGTAATCGGTCTCCTTTGCGTCCTGCAACGGCAGGGCATCCATGTCGGCCCTGATGGCGATATTCCTGCCCTCCCCCTTCCCCTCGATGAGGCCCACGACTCCGTGACTGCCGACATTCCGTCTTACGTCGATCCCGTTTGCCTCCAGGATGGCTGCCACATAGGTGGCCGTCTCCTCCTCACATCCGCTCAACTCCGGGTGTTTGTGTATAGTCCTCCTGTACTTGGTGATAGTGCTCTTGATCTCCTCGGCCACCTCACATACCCTCTTCGATAGATCCATTACTCTCTCTCCCTCTCTAAATAACCAATCATCACGCACCAGTCGTTTTGCTTGAAGGATGTCGTATCAATGGAGGACCTTCCACTTCGCGTCGAGCCCCTTTATATACTCCATCAGTTTAAATGTAAAGGGGGAGACTGCCTCGATCTCATCGTAGTCAACGCGGGTATTGTAGCACTGTAGCCGCAGAACGTCTCCCTCGGAGTAGTCGGGGAGAAGCCCTGAGAAGAAGAAGCCGAGCTTCTCCATCCTCTCGCAGACGATGGCGGTATGAGGGTCTCTGAGATGGAGGTCGAGATA
>JBHHTR010000081.1:0-10199 GCA_046753505.1 Thermodesulfobacteriota bacterium | reverse complement strand
ATACCATATGTATGCCTTCCCATCTGAAAAACCACTACTCCTTGTATATCGAAATATTTACTTAGCCAGCCCACGACTTTTTACGAAGGCGCCAGAGAAGGCGCTCTGCAATAACCTTACAATCAAACAGCCAGCCGGTAGGGACTCATCCTCTCTCATAACGAATTCCCATCTACGCTACATCAACAGTATGATAAAAGTCAAGGAAGTCAGCCATTTTTCAGCTATGGTGAGGGATTTATCTGCCCCCACTTCTCAACCTTTATCAGCTCTATATTTTCCTTGACACTCTGCCCCCCCTCTGCTAGTTTTTACTGTCCTGCTTTTATGGGTAAAATCGTTACAGAGGCCCTTCTCTTATTCAATGACAGGACGAGACGGGGCTGACCAATTTTGACAATACAACAGGAGGGATACAACTCGATGAGAAAGAATTACCTGCTTGCCCCTGGACCGACGCCGGTGCCTGAAGATGCGCTCCTCGCAATGGCTCAGCCGATGATCCACCACAGGACGCCCCAGTTCTCCCAGATTTTCGCGGAGGTAAAGGAAGAGCTCAAGTACCTCTTCCAGACCGACCAGGATGTACTCATCCTGGCCTCCTCTGGCACTGGCGCGATGGAGGGCTCTGTTACCAACCTCCTCTCCCCAGGCGACGAGGTGATCGTCGTAAACGGCGGGAAGTTTGGTGAGCGGTGGGGGAAGATATCCGAGGCGTACGGCATAAAGGTCCACTGGATCAGTGTGGAGTGGGGTGAGGCGGTTGCACCTTCGGCGGTTAAGGAACTTCTCGACGGCAATCCCAATGTAAAGGCCGTCATGGTTCAGGCCAGTGAGACCTCTACAACGGTGGCCCACCCTATAAGGGAGTTGGCAGCCATCACGAGAGAGCGAGACAACTGTTTATTGATTGTAGACGGTATCACGGCAGTCGGCGTCTTCCCGGTCCCAATGGATGAGTGGGGTGTAGACGTCCTCCTTTCCGGTTCACAGAAGGCCCTCATGCTCCCCCCCGGTCTCGCCTTCGCAGCGTTGAGTGAGAAGGCGTGGCGCTTTAATGAAACGGCCCGGTGCCCCCGCTTCTACTTCGACTTCAAGAAGGAGCGTAAAAATCTGCAAAACGACACCACAGCATATACGCCCGCCGTATCGCTCATTACCGGCCTCAGAGAGGTATTGAGAATGGTGCGAGAGGACGGCCTCGACATCGTCTATGGGCGCCACGACCGCCTCGCCAGGGCGACACGAGCTGCGGTCAAGGCCATGGGCCTCAAGGAGCTTGCCCCCGACAGCCCGAGTAACGCGGCCACTGGCGCCTACGTTCCGGATGGGGTTGACGGAGGAAAGCTGGTCAAGTATCTTCGTGATACCATGGGGATCACCATGGCGGGGGGACAGGATCACCTCAAGGGGAAGATCGTTAGAATCGCCCACCTCGGCTATATCGACACCTTCGATATCATCATTGCCATCTCAGCGCTGGAGATGGCCCTCAAGAAACTTGGCCACAATATCGAACTCGGCAGAGGAGTGGCGGCGGCCCAGGAGATACTTAACGAGGGGTATGAGTAGCGCCATGGGTGATAACACAATAAAGATTCTTATTAGCGACTCCCTCTCTGAACGTTGCGCCGAGATACTGGGCAGTATCCCCGATGTTCAGGTCGATATCAATACAAAGCTCTCTCCAGAGGATCTGAAAAATGTAATCGGCGATTACCACGCCCTTGTTGTCAGGAGCGCGACAAAAGCCACCAAGGAGATTATCGACGCCGCCGACAAACTGAAGGTTATCGGCAGGGCCGGCACCGGTGTTGATAATATTGATACCGACGAGGCCACGCGGAAGGGTATCGTTGTCATGAACACCCCCGGAGGTAATACGATAACCACCGCAGAGCACGCCCTCTCAATGATGATGGCCATGGCGAGAAGGATACCCCAGGCGACCGCATCCATGAGGAGCGGCAAGTGGGATAAGAAGAGCTTTCAAGGGACCGAGATGTGCGGCAAGACCCTCGGCATACTGGGCGTTGGGAATATCGGCTCCATTGTTGCCGACAGGGCCCAGGGCCTCAAGATGAACGTCATCGCCTACGACCCCTTCCTGAGCGAGGAGGCAGCCGATCAGCTTGGGATCGAACTGGTACCCATAGACGACCTCTACAGTAGGAGCGACTTCATCTCGATTCATGTGCCCCTCAATAATGAGACAAGGGGGATGGTCAACAGCTCCGCCTTTGGGAAGATGAAACAGGGGGTGAAGATCATCAACTGCGCGAGGGGCGGCATCGTCAACGAGAACGATCTGGCAGGGGCAATTAAGGCAAAGATCGTATCGGGGGCGGCCTTTGATGTCTTTGAAAAGGAGCCCCTCCCCGCCGACTCTCCCCTCCTGGAAATCGATGAGGTAATCACGACGCCCCACCTCGGCGCATCGACTGCCGAGGCGCAGGAGAATGTTGCCGTAGCGGTGGCCGAACAGATTGCCGAATACCTGACCACCGGCACCATCAGGAACGCCGTCAATGTCCCCTCCGTTCCGGCTGAACTACTCGTCAAGCTGGAGTCGTACCTCTCTCTCGCCGAGAGGCTTGGCAGCCTCCAGGGGCAGCTCCTCACTGGAGCCATCGAAGAGATTACCGTTGAATATAGCGGCGATGTCGTAAAGTACGATGTTGCGCCCATGACGATAGCCACCCTCAAGGGTATGCTCGACCGGCTCATGGACCAGCAGGTCAACTTTGTGAACGCCCCCGTCATCGCCAGAGAGCGCGGCATCAAGGTGGTAGAGGTAAAGAGTTCGAGGGCCATCGATTTTGCCAGCAGCATAACTATAAAGGTGAAGACAAAGGAGGAGGAGCGTCTTGTCGAGGGAGCCCTCTTCGGCAAGAGGGAGCCGAGGATAGTCCGCCTTGACAAGTTTTTCCTCGACGCAGTGCCTGAGGGTTACCTCCTCATTCTCCACAACAACGACGAACCGGGTGTGATCGGTGATATCGGCACCCTCCTGGGAAGTGAAAAGGTCAATATCGCCCGCCTCCATCTCGGCAGAGAGGCAGTCAAGGGTGAGGCCGTCTCGGTATGGAACATAGACACGCCACTCTCTGATGAAACGCTGGCGCGGCTGCTCAACTTATCAAACATCATCTCGGCAAAGGTTGTAAAACTCTAGTGCATCCTTCGACAGCCACACTCTGTATGTCGCAACAGACGAGGCCGACCACCTCCCCTACTCTCTATGTTGACGGTAAATAATATATCCCTCCCCCAGGGGGTCAAGGATATCCTCCCCGATGAGGCCGAGATTGTCGGCGGCGCCGAGGAGATCATCCTCTCAACCTTCAAGGCACGCGGCTTCAACAGGATCATGACGCCCCTCGTCGAGTATACCGACGTTCTCGCCCTGGGAATGGGACCCGAACTGCGGGACAGGGTCTTTACCTTTACCGAGCCTGCCACAGGGAGGGGCGTCGCCATTACACCCGATATTACACCCCAGATTGCCAGGGTAGTAGCAACGCGGATGCGGGACGCCCCCCTCCCCCTGAAGCTCTGTTACAACAGGGGCGTTTTGCGCCTCCAGGAGTCGGGTGGTAACGCCTTCAGAGAGATCCTCCAGATCGGCGCCGAGTATCTCACCGATGGGCAGTCGCCCCAGGTTGACGTTGACGCTAACGCTGAAATGATCACAACAGCCATAGAGATCCTGAAGGCCTTGGGACTCACCGATTTTACGATAGACATTGGCAATACAGGATTTGTACGCGCCATCATAGAGGGACTCCCCGTCGACAGCGAGGAGAAGACGGCAATCAGGGAGGCCATTGCCTTGAAGGATATATCCACACTGGAGGGTGTACTTGCCCGTCTAAAGGGGGAGATTGATGAGGCAATGCACGACCTCATCCTGCTCATCCCAACCCTCTTTGGCGACGACAGGGTGGTTCAGGAGGCCCTCTCTATGGTTCCCAATGGAGAGACGCGGGAGAGTCTGACAAACCTCGCTGCGGTAACAGAGGCGCTCCGTAAAAAGGGGTACGGCGATAATATTACAGTAGATCTCGGTGAAGTCAGGGGTTTCGACTACTATACAGGAATTATTTTTGAAGCCTTCGCCCACGGTGTGGGTAAGGCGATACTCTCCGGTGGACGGTACGACACACTTATGGCGCAATACGGCTATCCGTGCAGCGCCATAGGCTTTGCCTTCGATGTGGAGAACCTTGTAACGGCAATGGAACAGAGGGGTTAAAGGAATATCTGATTTATTCATATCTTCCGCGCTACATGGATGTAGCGCCATTTTCAGGGGCGGTAAGCCCTTGAAAGTGTGAGAAAAATAAAATCGCACTTTTATTTTTCGTCCTCTGAATAGTTCGGGGACGACTTATTCAGAGGTTTATAAATGGCAAAGAGAGTAGTAATTGTAGGGACCCAGTGGGGTGATGAGGGGAAGGGAAAGATCGTTGATATCCTCTCGGAAGACGCCGATATTATTGTAAGGTTTCAGGGCGGCAACAACGCCGGTCACACCGTCACGGTCGATGGCGAGCAGTTTATACTTCATCTCATGCCGTCGGGTATCCTCCACGACGGAAAGAAGTGCGTCATAGGGAACGGCGTGGTGGTGGATCCGGAGGTGCTCCTCCAGGAGATAGACGCCCTTAGAGAGAGGGGGAAGTTCCAGGACGACTCATCGCTCCTCCTCAGTGAAAACGCCCACCTCATCATGCCCTACCATAAGAAGCTCGACCTTCTGAAGGAGCAGATCAAGGGTGATGCAAAGATAGGAACCACCGGGCGCGGGATAGGACCGGCCTATGAAGACAAGGTAGGACGGTGCGGCATCCGCTTCAGAGACCTCCTCGATGAGGCGGTCCTTCGTGAAAAGATAAAGATCAACCTCCTGGAAAAGAACCATCTCATTCAACACCTCCTTCATGAGGATGGGTACGAGATACACGATATCTACTACCAGTACATCGAATACGCTGAAAAACTCCAGCGCTACATCACCGACACCTCTCTCTTTCTGGAGAGGGCCATGGAGAATGGAGAGAAGATACTCTTTGAAGGGGCACAGGGGACACTCCTCGATGTGGACTCGGGCACCTACCCCTACGTCACCTCCAGCAACTGCATCGCAGGAGCGGCGGCGACGGGGAGCGGCATTGGTCCCACACGACTGGAGAGCGTCATAGGCATTACGAAGGCCTACACCTCCCGTGTCGGCGAAGGTCCCTTCCCGACAGAGCTGGACGGTGATATGGGCGACTCCCTCCGCTCCCTGGGCGGCGAATACGGCGCCACTACCGGTCGGGCACGGAGGTGCGGCTGGTTTGACTCTGTGGCGGCCCGTTTCGCTGTGAGGGTCAACGGCCTCACCGGCCTCGTCATCACCAAGCTCGACGTCCTCGACACACTGGAGGAGATACCCATCTGCACCGCCTACAGCTACAGGGGAGAGAGGATCACTGACTTCCCCGCCGACAGCTACATCCTGGAGCAGTGTGAGCCCGAATATGAGGTCATGAAGGGGTGGCAATCCGACACGTCTGGGGTTACTGAGTTCGGCAAGCTGCCGAAAGCGGCGCGGGCATATATCAGGCGCATAGAAGAGCTGACGGCAACAAAGGCGTGTATGGTCTCCGTCGGGGTAAACCGAAGTGAGATTATCATCAGGAAGAACCCCTTTACGAGATAGCTCATTATTATTCACTAAAAGAGTGGCCACTGAAGGATTAAGTAAAAAAGGCAGTCTCACACAGAGGCACTAAGCTCACAGAGAAAAGCAGAATTGCATGAAGAGAAATATAGTTTCTGCCCTTTCTAACTCTGTGATCTTTGCGGCTTTGTGTGAGATATAGGATCTTTCCGTACAAAGGACGGCTACGGAAGATCACAGAAAAGTATTTGAAAAAGGCAGTCTCACACAGAGGCACAAAGCTCACGAAGAAAAGTAATATTGCATGAAGAGAAATATATTTTCTGCCCTTTCTAACTTTGTGACCTTTGCGGCTTTGTGTGAGATAAGTATTTGTCTTCCTCGCATATGACGCAGTAGTTTTACGTGTAGCACAGTGACTGAAAAGAGGGTCTCACTGAACCCAAAAAGGAGAAATCATGACAACCATAACAGAGATATCGGCGAGGGAGATACTCGATTCCAGGGGGAACCCGACCGTTGAGGTTGAGGTCTATCTCGAAGGCGGCTCTGCTGGAAGGGCGGCCGTCCCATCAGGGGCCTCTACGGGGGAGCGGGAGGCCGTAGAGCTGAGAGACGGCGACAAGAAGAGGTACCTCGGCAAGGGGGTGCTGAAGGCTGTAAAAATAGTCAACGAGAAGATCGCTCCAGAGCTGCTCGGCATGGATGCTACCGAACAGATCGCCATAGACAGAGCCATGATCGCCCTCGACGAAACAAAGTTCAAGAGGAAGCTGGGGGCCAACGCCGTACTCGGCGTCTCCCTCGCCGTTGCCAAGGCGGCTGCAGAGGCGTCCCTTCTCCCACTCTACCGCTACATCGGCGGCGCCAACGGCGGAACACTCCCCGTGCCGATGATGAATATCATCAACGGGGGCGCACATGCCGACAACAACCTCGACATCCAGGAGTTTATGGTAATGCCGGCGGGGGCGGAATCGTTCAGCGAAAGCCTGCGGATGGGGGTGGAGATATTCCACCACCTGAAGGCGATACTCAAGAAGAGGGGACTCATCACATCGGTGGGTGACGAGGGCGGTTTCGCGCCGAATCTTAAATCCAACAGGGAGGCCATTGAGATTATTCTTGAGAGCATCGTGGCTGCCGGATACCGGCCAGGTCACGATGTCTTCATAGCCCTCGATGCTGCCGCGAGTGAGTTCTGCACAGGCGGCAAGTACACCATTGAGGGCAAGAAGGTCTCCTCAGCGGCAATGACCGACTACTACGAGGAGCTTATCGACGCCTACCCGATCGTTTCGATAGAGGATGGTCTCGATGAAGGCGACTGGGACGGATGGAAGGAGTTGACGGAACGGCTCGGCAAGCGTGTCCAACTTGTCGGCGACGACCTATTTGTTACCAACACCTCCATACTCTCGGAGGGGATCAGCAGGGGCATTGCAAACTCCATCCTCATAAAGGTCAACCAGATCGGAACCCTTACCGAAACCCTCGAAGCCATTGAGATGGCCAAGACGGCCGGTTACACCACGGTTATCTCCCACAGGAGCGGTGAGACTGAGGATACGACCATCGCCGACATCGCCGTTGCGGTCAACGCCGGCCAGATCAAGACCGGCTCCGCCTCAAGGAGCGACCGCATTGCCAAGTACAATCAGCTCCTGCGGATAGAGGAGGAGCTGGCGGAAGCGGCGCGGTTCCCCGGAACGGCCGCCTTCTACAACCTGACAACCCTCCCCAAGGCAAAGCGACAGGGACGGAAGAGGAGATAGTCGATTCCGTTAACCGATGACTAATTCATCACCTGCCCATAGTATCATCCATAGGGGGCGCTTCACTCACCACCTGCCCTCTATGGATGCTCATACCCGACACCAATCGGTGATGGTCTTCCCCACTCTTTCAACTCTAGGAGGCGGCAGACAACCATGTCACTAGAGACGCTCCTCTTTGATGCAGCCGTCATCATCGTACTCATTCTCCTCAACGGATTCTTTTCCGGCTCTGAGATCGCAGTCATATCGGCGAGGCGGGGGATCATCGACAAGCTCGATAAGGAGGGGAGCCGGTCGGCCAAGACGGTCAACGACCTCAAGGAGAAGCCCGACAACTTCCTCGCCACCATCCAGATAGGTGTTACCATTGCTGGAACCCTTGCATCCGTTGTGGGCGGTATTATCGCCATCGAACTCTTGAAACCTGCTCTCCTCTCCATCCCCATCGCTCCCGTTCAAGCCATGGCGGAACCCCTTGCAATAGGAATCGTTGTTGTCATCATCTCCTACGCCATCCTCATAGTGGGAGAGCTTGTCCCCAAATCGATTGCCCTCCACTCACCGGAGAGGGCCGCCTGTCTTACGGCTCGGCCTGTCTACCTCCTCTCCCGCCTCACCTCTTTCCTGGTACGGCTCCTTACCGGCTCTACCCACTTTATCCTGAGGCTCATTGGCATAAAGGAGTCCGGTGAGCGCCTTTTCATCTCCGAAGAGGAGATCAAATACTTCATGAAGGAGGGGAGAATGAAGGGTATCTTCGAAGAGACCGAGGAGGCCCTAATTCACAGCGTCTTTGAATTTGCCGATACGACAGTAAAAGAGGTGATGGTGCCAAAGCCGAAGATGAGCGCCATCGACATCGCCTCGCCGCCCGAGGAGGCCCTCAAGTTTATCGTCGAAACCGGATTTTCACGCTACCCGGTCTACAATGACACACTCGAAAGTATCGCAGGTATACTCTACAGCAAGGACGTTTTCAGGGTTCTTGAGGAGAAGAGCCCCTTTGTTATCCAGAACATATTTCGGGCGCCCTACTTTGTTCCCGACTCGATCCTCATCAGCAGGCTGTTACGGGAGATGCAGAGGAGGAGGGTCCACATGGCGATTGTCATTGACGAACACGGCGATGTGGACGGACTTGTCACCATTGAGGATCTCCTTGAGGAGATCGTCGGGGAGATCGAGGACGAGTTTGACGTAGAGAAGGAGGGGCTTATCGAGCGGCTCCGTGATGGGACACTCCTCATTGACGCCTCCGTTACCATAAGGGACATTAAGGAGACAGAACTTCCATTTGATGAGGAGGATGAGGAGGCATTTAATACCGTTGCCGGTTTTATGCTTGCAAAGCTTCAGAGGCTGCCAAGAGGGGGGGAGTTTGCCGTCCACAAGGGGTACAGGTTCACCGTCGTAGATGTAGAGGAGCGGAGAATTGTCAAGGTGAAAGCGGAGCGTTTAAGAACAACAGAAGGGGCGCCGGAGGGAAGAAAGCAGGAGAGGTCAGGCCCTCCAGAATAATTGATTTCAGAAAAGCAGTCTCACACGGAGCCACTAAGCTCACGGAGGAAGGCAGCACAGGAGAAATGTTTCCCCGCTATATCACAACTTGTTACGAGTGCGTCATTTCTAACTTAGTGATCTTTGCGGCTTTGTGTGAAGTAAGGATTTGCCTTGCCTTGCATTTGGCAGAGTGCTACTGAAGGGGGCGCCGGAGGGAAGACAGCAGGAGAGGTCAGGCCCTCCAGAATAATTGATTTCAGAAAAGCAGTCTCACACGGAGCCACTAAGCTCACGGAGGAAGGCAGCACAGGAGAAATATTCTCCTCGCCATCTCACAACTTTTTACGAGGGCGTCAGCTCTAACCTTGTGATCTTTGCGGCTTTGTGTGAAGTAAGGATTTGCCTTGCCTTGTAATGGCGCTTCTTCTGTAACACTCTATGAAGTGGGATCATCCGCACCCACATTAAAGTTCATATCAGAGGTACACCTTCCACTCTCCTCCTTGATATAATCTCGGAGGGCTTTCTGCGTATCGACAGAGAGTTCTTTAAAACGGATACCCACCCCGTCAAATATCCCTCCCCCCTTTTCAACCCTTTTGCCCCATACGACCGCGCCTTCCAGATCGAGGCGGAGATCGCTCCCTGGCAGGGCAAAACGGAGTCGAACCATCGTTCCGGGAGGCAATGGGGATGCGGTTTTAAGAAAGAGGCCCGTAGTGCTGATGTTCAGTATATCTCCCACCGCCTCATCGATAACGGCCACCTCCGCCTGAATGGAGGCGGGCACCCTTACCGACTCGCTATCACGAACCCTCCTGTGGCTGAAGAGGAGCCGGTTCACAAGAAAGGCAACCCTCTCAGGCCGTATATCCCGCGT
Source organism: Thermodesulfobacteriota bacterium (assembly GCA_046753505.1). GTDB lineage: Bacteria > Desulfobacterota > GWC2-55-46 > S146-70 > JAUXIU01 > JBHHTR01. The sequence goes on along the minus strand of JBHHTR010000081.1, from coordinate 373 downwards.
TACAATCCATTTGGCGCCGTAACAGGTTGTCTTTACGCGGACCTTTTCGATATCTTCGCTGCCTGTGATGAGAATGACGGGAATCTGCTCCACCAATCCAGCCCCCTTCATCCACTCAAGGATGGCCATAAAGCTCTCACCCACGCTCCCAATGTCGATGGCCAGGAGATCGACCTCACCGGCACGAGCAGATAAAAAGTTGCGGAGGTCAGCACCGCAATCGAAGGTTCGGGTGTGGTGGTTCATCCCGGTCAGAATATCGCTCAGGAGCACCCCCGAAAATGCAACGTTACCGCCGACAACAACCTCTTTAGATTCACTTGTCAACATAGAGCCCGCTATCCTTACTCCTCAGTTCACTCCACAACTTTTT
>JBHHTR010000080.1:0-10238 GCA_046753505.1 Thermodesulfobacteriota bacterium | reverse complement strand
TAAAAAAATAGCCTACGCCGCATGAGTGAGACTTATATTATTGCCGGGTTAATAATTGATGAGACAGAAAAAGATTTTGAAGGGGACAATAATTATAAAGAATTAAAGGATGCTGTTGACAAGTACAATGACATGTTGAAGCAGGGTATTATCAAGAAGCGAGGCTACAATTTATTATCAATCGATCAAGCTAATATTAAACACCCCATCTTTAATTCTCAATAAATAAAACGCCCCATACAATCTCATGCACTGTAATGCATGCCAGCAGTGCCGATTTTTGCTTGCCATATTTTATACTATGCAAATCGTCTTCTTGCTGTTAAGTGCGCTACATGGTGCGCATCCGTGATGAGGACGTTAGCCACGATGGCCATAGTGTTTATCCGTGTAGATCCGTGTCCAAAAAAGTCGAATAACCTTACAAATCAAAGAATGACTTTTCATGCAAAAAGAGGCCAGCGCAGCGCATACCCCTCTGCCGTTACTCAGGCAGTTTACCAGCCTCTTCTTCCGGTGTTGGAGGGGCGCTCTCCTCTTCTAATGTATCGATAAGGGCGGCGGCGACCTGGGCAAAGCCTTTGGCGGCGGGTGATTCGGGTGCAAAGTCCACGACGGGAAGAAAGGCCCGCACCGATCTAAGGACCGCTTCGTCGTCGGGTATCTCTCCGAGGGTAGTGATGTCGCACCCAACGTACTTCTTCAGGGTCATCTTGAGTTGAAGGGTATTCACCTTCCCCTTGGGGGCGACACGGTTTAATATGAGGGACGGGGTGAACGCCTCCAGGGCGCCTTCGGCAGTGGCCCGGTTTTTCTCGTCCGTCTTTCCCACTGCGGTCAGCACCTCTTCCACACTGGAAAAGTCTTGATGGGCCAGCGTGTCGGCCACATTGCCTCGTGAGAGAAAGATGGAGAGAACACGGCGGATTGCCGCCAGCTTAACGAAGCGGTAGAGGTCGAGGACCGATGTCGGGTCGGGGGTGGCTACTGTGAGATGGCGGTCGGCCATGAGGAAGAAGTCGAGGGCATGAAAACCTGTCCCAGCTCCTACGTCTATGATGATTACATCGGCGTCTATCTTTTTGAGATGGTTAATTAGGCGCTTTTTTCTCGCAAAGGGCATGTTCGCGGTGGCAAGGGTATCGCCTGTGCCTGGAATGATACTGAGTCCGGGAAAGACCAGTGGGTGCACCACCTCTTCGAGAGATTCAACCCTCCTGTAGATAAAGTCGGTGATCGTTGTTGTGGGGTTAAACTCTCCAAAGAGGATATGGATGTTGGCGCCGCCCACATCCATATCGGCCAGCACAACCCGCAGACCCTCTCTGGAGAGGAGGAGACCTAGGTTGGCTACGACAACACTCTTGCCGACCCCTCCCTTGCCTGAAGCTACTGAAATTATCGTTGCCATAGCACCCTTTCGCCCCACTGCTAAGCCGTCCGTTGAGTCCACACGTTAGCTCTCTTTTTCATCTTCTGTCAAGAGAAAGTTCTCTATCTCAAAATTTCAAACAACTCTACCTGACGGCCAAATAAATGGTAGAGTGAAAATAACTTGAGGATATCTATAGACGTGGTATCTTACCTGAAAGGCTCCTGAACATAGAACGGAAAGAGACACGAAGAATGGTCTGTTATTCCATATTTTCGTACACACTCCATGAAAAAACCAGAACAAGATTACTCAAAGAGGGAGGCGAGCATACAATGAAGAGTACAGTTGATATGCCGGTAGAGTTTCACATATCCCGCGAGGCCCGTGACCGGTACCGCTTTACGGATACCCTCTTTTCCATGCGCGGTCGTGTCATCTTCGCCAACTTCCACGCCGTGCGCCTCTTTGCCGGCAAGATGAACGAGAAGCGTGATCTGGTCAGCTTCCCTGAAGAGGCGGTACAGGCCGGTCAGATCAATGCCATGGGGCTTATCGATGAGATACTCCACCATGTGGTGGCCACCTTTCGGGAGCAGAAGAACCCGGAGGTAATTGAGGAGGCAATGGAGTGGCTCTCTGAACGGATGGGGGGAGAGGCGGTCAACAAAACGCTCCTCCGCTTTGTTAACGATTTCCCGCCGGTGGCGGTCTACAGGAGGGAGATCGAACCTGCCGCCTACCTGAAGGGTGAAACCGATGGTGTGGCCAACCGCCTTATCGCCCTTGAGGAGATGGTCGTTCTCTGGCTGACAAATATGAACCCTGCCTGTGACCCCTATATTGAGCTTTTCAACGACAGGCTGCTGGAGAGGGAGACATCCTATACGCAGATAGCAGCCGAGTTCAAGGAGTTCTTTGATACCCAACCTCCCTTCGGACCGGATGGTCAGAATCTTGTGGATATGCTGCGCAGCCCGGCGATTGCCGTCCCCCACTCCCTGCCGGGCCAGCTTGAGTTTATCCGTGAGCGGTGGGGCGCCATGCTGGGTAAGTACCTCTATCGCCTCCTGAGCAGTCTGGACCTGATAACGGAGGAGGAGAAGATGGGACTCCTCGGTGGAGCCGGATCCGGTCCCGCCCTCGTCTACGAGTTTGCCGGGCAGGAAAAAGAGGTTGAGGCTTTCAGCCCCGATAGCGACTGGATGCCCCGTCTCGTCCTGATGGCGAAGAACACCTATGTCTGGCTCGATCAACTTTCAAAGCAGTATAAGGATGATATCTACCGTCTCGACCAGATCCCAGATGAGGAGCTCGATACCCTGGCAAGGCGGGGAATCTCGGGTCTATGGCTCATTGGCCTATGGGAGCGGAGCGTGGCATCGCGGACGATCAAGCAGCGGTGCGGCAACCCTGAGGCTGTTGCGTCGGCCTACTCGCTCTTCGACTACGAGATTGCAGCAGACCTGGGGGGCGAGGTGGCGTTCCAGAACCTGAAGGAGAGGGCCTGGCAGCGCGGTATCCGCATGGCAAGCGATATGGTTCCCAACCATGTCGGCATCGATGGCCGGTGGGTTGCGGAGCATCCCGACTGGTTCATCTCTCTCGACCACCCGCCCTTTCCCTCCTACACCTTCAGCGGCCCGGATCTCTCCCATGATGAGCGGGTCGGCATACTTCTTGAGGACCACTACTACGACCAGAGCGACGCCGCAGTCGTCTTCAAACGCTTCGACCGGCATACGGGTAGTGAGCAGTATATCTATCACGGCAACGACGGTACGAGTATGCCGTGGAGCGACACGGCGCAACTGAACTACCTCCACCCCGACCTGCGGGAGGCGGTTATCCAGAAGATCCTGGATGTTGCCCGTAAATTTCCAGTCATCCGTTTTGACGCTGCCATGACCCTCGCCAAGAAACACTTTCAGCGGCTCTGGTTCCCGGAGCCGGGGAGCGGCGGGGCCATACCGACACGGGCGGAGCACGGTCTCACCAAAGATCAGTTCAATGCCCTCTTCCCAAAGGAGTTCTGGCGTGAGGTGGTAGACCGCATAGCCAGTGAGGTGCCCGACACCCTCCTCCTGGCCGAGGCGTTCTGGCTGATGGAGGGGTACTTTGTCCGCACACTCGGTATGCACCGCGTCTACAACAGCGCCTTCATGAATATGTTCAAGGATGAGGAGAACGGGAACTATCGGTCGGTCATGAAGAATACCCTTGAATTCGACCCGGAGATACTGAAGCGCTTCGTAAACTTCATGAGCAACCCCGATGAAGAGACGGCGATGGCCCAGTTCGGCAAGGACGATAAGTATTTCGGGGTCTCTACTATGATGATTACCATGCCGGGTTTGCCCATGTTCGGCCACGGCCAGCTTGAGGGTTTTTCCGAGAAGTACGGCATGGAGTACCGCCGGGCCTACTGGGATGAGTCGCCCGACGACCACCTGATGGAGCGACACGAACGGGAGATATTTCCCCTCCTCCATCGGCGTCACCTCTTTTCAGGGGTGGAGAACTTCCTCCTCTACGATTTCTACACCACCGAGGGGCACGTCAATGAGGATGTCTTTGCCTATTCAAACAGCTCCGGCAACGAGAGGGCGCTCATCTTCTATCACAACAGCTTTGCATCAACCTCAGGATGGATAGGGACCTCTGCATCGTTTTCAGTCAAGACGGGCAGCGGTGATGAGCGAAGGGTTGTGCAGAGGACTCTTGGCGAGGGGCTGGGGCTTAACGGCGCGGGTAACCGTTTTGCCATCTTCAGGGAGCATACCAGCGGACTGGAATATCTCCGAAGCAGCGGCGAGATCTGTGATAAGGGGCTCTATGTGGAGCTTGGCGCCTACAAGTACCAGGTATTCCTCGATTTCCGGGAGGTGGAGGACAATGAGTGGCACCACTACGCCCACCTTGCCGCCTTCCTTAACGGGCGCGGCGTTCCCAGCCTGGAGGAGGCGATGAATGAGATACTCCTTCGCCCGGTCCACCACCCATTCAAGGAGCTGGTCAATGCCGCCACCTTTACCACCCTCATGGATGGTCGTTTGAATGAGCCAGGCGACGTTGTCGATAGAGAACTCATGGACGATGTAGAGGCAAAGATCAAACGTCTGCTCTCTGAGATCAACTCTTTTACCGGAGCGACGGGTGAGACGCCGCCTCTAGCCGCAGAGATGTGTCAAAAGCTGGAGGCCATCCTCGGCCTGCCAATCCTAAAGGATGGGGCCAGACTCTCCGATATAGATGGTGCGGAGAATATTGAGGTGTACATGACAAAAAATATGGGTAGAGGCAGAGAGAGCGCCCTTTGGGGAACTCTCTTTGGATGGCTCTTTGTGCACCCCCTTGGAAAGGTTGTCAGCGATGACGATTTTGAAGAACGTAGCCGAAGCTGGATAGACGAGTGGCAACTGGGGCGGATTATAGTCGGCGCCTTGAAGGATCTCGGTCTTGATGAAGGGAGCGCGTGGCACTCTGTTGCCATAGTTAAGCTTGCGACCACTCATCATGAATGTTTTGAGGATAACGACTCAGAGGAGGAGAGAGGCGGCCATCTCTACCGTGTAATAGAGACTCTCCTTGCAGATGTTGAGGTACAACGCTTCATTCAGGTCAATCGCCATAAGGAGCTTCTCTGGTTTAATAAAGAGGCCTTCGACAGGTTGTTGTGGTGGCTATTTATTACGGCGGCAATAGAGTCTGCCGCCAATCCCGATATGAAAGGGGATGAGAGCAGGGCAGTGGTTGCCCGTCACTACGAGACGGTGCGGGGCTTGAGAGAGGCCGCAGAGAGGTCGGGCTATCAGGTGGAGAGGCTCCTCGTTGAGGCGCGTGACCAGGAGCGTGGCCAGGCATCGGGGGAGACACGAGGAGAGCAATGACCATTTGGCATAGATCAGCAACCAAGGGGGAGTGGCGTTAGCGATGGCAGGCAGTGATAGAGATCATACGGCTATACTCTTCGTCTGCATCGGCAATATCTGCCGGAGCCCTATGGCTGCCGCTATTGGACGGAAGCACCTTCCAGGGAGGGTGAAGATTGCAAGCGCCGGCATCGCCCCCTACGGTGGAAGCGCCGCTCCTGAGGCGATTAAAGTAATGAGGGACTGCTATGATGTGGATATCATGGCACACCGCTCCAGAGGAGTGCGAGAATTTACCCTCGAAACATTTGATATCATCGTAGCAATGGACATCCATGTCTATTCATATTTGAAAGATACCTGCCGTGTTGGTTCAGAGAGGCTCATCAGGTGGGAGATTAACGATCCCTTTATGTGTGGTCTGGAGGCGTTCAGAGTGTGCGCCGGAGATATTGCAGATGCTATGAACGAGATATGGAGAATTGTAGAGGGGCGGACTGATTGCGTGAGCTAGCCCTCAGATTATGGTATTGTCGGGGATAGAGGCGTTCTTCACGACAATAACGATGCCGTCCCTAATGTAGTAGCGGCTTTCCGGGTCATCGTACTCCGTCAACCCCTGCCTGTTTTCTATCACCACATTTTGACCGATCTGGACGTTCTTCTCCAGGATAGCGTTAATAACCCGCGAGTTTTGACCTATGCCAGGATTTCTCCCCTGGGCCAGATCCTCACCCTTGTAGTAGTCCGCTCCAAAGATGAGACTCCTCTCCACATGGACACCTGCCTCAATACGGGATCTCAGGCCAACAACCGAGTTTTTCAGCACCGCATTCCTGATAAGCGAACCGTCATTGATGATACAGTTTGTCACCTGGCTCTCAATAACGGCCGCCCCCGAGAGGTGACGGTGGTGGGTATAGATAGGAAAGGTGGGGTGAATCAGCCTGAAAGGGGGATGCTCCATGCAGAGATTCAGGTTGGCCTCAAAGAAGGAGCGGATACCCCCGATATCCTCCCAGTACTGGTCAAAGGGGTAGGCATAGACCCTCCTGCTCTTTAGATTAGCCGGGATGATCTGCTTGCCGAAATCGTTAAGGAGCGGGTCGTCGAAGAGGATGGACTTCAATACTTCACGGTTAACGATGTAGATTCCCATAGAGGCCAGGAGGGGCTTGGAGAAGCCCTCCATGAAGGAGCCCTTGCTGGTGGTGTCGAGTACCATGTCATCCACCTGGTCAGCCCCAGGCTTCTCCTTGAAGGCGGTAACTCTTCCGCTCTTGTTAGCCTTCAATATCCCCAGGTCGCCCGCCGCGTCCTCATCGACGCCGAGGGTACAAATAGTCATCTCCGCCTTTTTCTTTATATGGTAATTGAGATAGGGGCGGTAGTCCATACGGTATAGATGATCGCCAGAGAGGATGAGAACCTGATCCCACGAGAGGTTCATCATGTGTGGATATATCTTGCGTACTGCGTCGGCGGTCCCCTGGAACCATTCGTTGGAGATGATGGTCTGTTCAGCGGCCAGAACCTCAACAAACCCCTTGGTAAAGGTGTCGAAATTGTAGGTCCGTGAAATATGACGATTGAGAGAGGCCGAATGGAACTGGGTAAGAACAAAGATCCTGTCGATCCCGGAGTGGAGACAGTTGCTGATGGGAATGTCGATGAGACGGTACTTACCGGCAAAGGGAACCGCCGGTTTTGATCTGAACTTGGTAAGGGGATAGAGGCGGGTTCCCCGTCCTCCCCCGAGAATTACCACAAGGGTTTTCTGGTTCAAGGTAATGGGATCCATGCCGTTCTTATATCACCTTTTGCGGCAAAGGGAAACTTTTTTTGACACTTATTCGACGATGGTCTTGTGAAAGATATACAGCCTCCTGTAACTAATTAATATTACACGTATTTCTATCCTGGCTCACATCTAAAAGCAGGATGGAATATGCAAAAGAGCACGTCTTTTCAAACACTTAGAAAATCCGACTTTTTACGAGACCGTCTTCTTATTTGTAACATAATTGTTCGGTTGACTTGTTCGTCTCGTTCATGATAGCCTTCTTGCCGTGCCGAAGTGGTGGAACTGGTAGACACGCTATCTTGAGGGGGTAGTGGGGAGACCCGTGGGGGTTCGAGTCCCCCCTTCGGCACCATACTTTTCCTTTCACAATTGATTGCTAGGACCTACGCGCACCCTTAAGGAAGATCGGCTATTCAAGCCTTTCGCGACACATGGATGTATCGCAATACTCTCCCCACAACGTATGAGGTGACCCAAAATGAAAGAAGTGCTCGTCTTCATCTTCATGCTCGTTCTGGCGTACATTGTTGTGTTGAATTAACCGTAACAAAGCCACTCAGCTATTGCTCACACTCTTCTCGCGTCCTGTCTACTCCTTAATCCAGCATAACGCTTAGTCCGCATTATTCATAAATGTGCATGCGCCCTCGCTTGATCCCGAATCCACCAGGGCATTTATTCGAACTTGGCCGTCTCCACTGGTACGCCTGCAACGCATCGCTGATAAAACCCTCTCCACGCCTGTCCGCCTATCATCACATCTCTCTGCCATCCCCACCTGACTGTGCAATTATTTTTGTGACACAAAATTTCCGGACGTGCAGGTTTGACGCTCAACAAGACGGTCAATAATAGCCTTTACTCTCCCATTAACATTCCTTACAATAGTCCCCACGATGATTAGAGGAGAAGAGCAGTCACTATGAGCAATGCGATCACCTATGTCATAGGCCATAAGAACCCCGATACAGACTCTATCTGTTCGGCCATCTCTCTAGCTGAACTCAAAAGAGCGGAGGGAATGGAAAATGTTGTGGCGGCACGGGCCGGGAACGTCAATCCCCAGACCTCCTTCATTCTCGACTACTTCAAGATGCAACCCCCCAAATATCTCTCAAGTGTCCATCCCAGGGCAAAGGATATTATGGTCACCGAGATCGTCTCTGTCTCCGAAAAGACGCCCCTCTTTTCGGTAATGGAGATAATGAGGGAGCAGAATATACGCTTCATTCCCGTCCTCGATAAAGACCGTAAGCCGAAGGGGGTTATCACCCTCATGGAGCTTGCCAAGAGCGGGATTGCAAGGACGGCGACGGAACGGGCCAGGGAGGTCTTTACCTCGGTTGGAAATATTGTCGAGACCCTACAGGGGAAGCTCCTGACAGATATTCAGGGCGATGATGAGAGGCCCTTCTCCTTCTACGTGGGGGCAATGGGGGAGGAGTCGTTTCTCAAGGTTCTAGGAGACCGCGACCCGAAGGAGTGCGCTGTGATTGTCGGCGACAGGGAGAGGATACAGGAGATATCGGTTGAGAGGGGGATCGGTCTCATCATCATCACCGGTGGGCTCAGTGTTGCCCCATCGATCGTAGAGGCGGCCAGAGCGGCGGGGAGCGCCATCGTGCTCTCCCCCTACGACTCTGCCACCACAGCCCTCATTGCCAGGTTGAGCACCCCCGTACACCGTGTCTGCAACACCGACTTTATCGCCGTCGATCCAGACGAAACAGTGGAAACCCTCAGGCAGAGCATGACGAGGGGTGGAGAGAGGGCGCGTGTGATCCTTGACGGTGAAGGCGCCCTCCAGGGGGTTATTACCAAGAGCCGTCTCCTATCTCCGTCACAGACGCGGCTCATCCTTGTCGACCATAACGAACTCTCCCAGGCGGTGGACGGAGCGGATAAGGTCAATATCTGCGAGATTGTCGATCACCACCGGCTGGGGAATTTTCATACCACCTATCCCATCACCTTTATCTGTGAGCCTGTGGGAAGCACCTCGACCCTCGTCTCCGAGCTCTACAGGAGGAAGGGCATACCGCCACGCAAGGAGATCGCCGGTCTTCTCCTCGCAGGCGTCCTCTCCGATACGGTTATCCTCAAGTCGCCAACCACGACCGACAGAGACAGGGAGATCGTGACATGGCTCGAAGAGGCGTCTGGCCTGAACCACCTGGCATTCGGTGAGGAGATCTTTACCGCCACATCGAGCATCAAGACAAGAGGGACGGCATCGGTAGTAAACGGAGACTACAAAACCTTCACGGCAGGGGGAAGTAGGTTTGGCATCGGCCAGGTCGAGACGGTTGGCTTCAACGAATTTTACGAGGAGAGGAAAAAGCTCGAGGAGGAGCTAACAAAACTCAAGATGCAGAGGGAGCTGAAGCTCTCCGCTCTGCTGGTGACCGATATCGTACTCGGCACATCACTCTTCCTCGTCGTCGGCGATACGAATGTGGTGCGAGCCCTCGACTTTCCACGCCTTGAGAAGGGCGTCTACGAACTAAAGAATGTCATCTCTCGAAAAAAACAGGTTGCACCCCACATCATAAGCCTCTTCAACGAGATTTTTCAGTAGGGCCGGGCAGGGCTCTCGATGCAGCCGCCGCCACACGACATCAGAGCAGGCAGCCCGGAGCAGAACCTACCATGCCAATGTGCGCCATGAGCGAGGATATGAGGCTTGCTTCACCAGCCGGAGCAGAGGGGCTGAGCAGGCTCGCCCATCCCCGCGACATGGCCGTCCTCTCCACCGTCGCCCTCAACAGGAACCTCACCACAGAGATGGCGAACATCATCGCAAAACAGAAGGGTGTCGCCTCGGAGATCCCAGCACTCTGCCGGACTTGACCGCCGCTTCCACTTTGTTCAAAATTTCATGGCATTATGAATCGGGTGAGATGGATCATAGGTCTCACCTAATAGACGGGATAACTCCCAAGAAAAGTGGTGTCCTTTATTTTTTAAATTCCGAAATTCTTCCGTGTGTTCAGCCCGATTATCATCTGTTTTATTTAACATATCTCTTACTAATGGATCTGATAAGTTATGGAGGAATTCATCATAAAAAGATAAAGCTTTGTCTGCTTTTGTACCGCATATTTTTTTTATCCTGTCTATTGGTGTTAACCTAAGATTGATGGCCTCGTAAAAAGTCGGATTTCCCAAGTCATTGAAAATACTTGCTATT
>JBHHTR010000079.1:0-10265 GCA_046753505.1 Thermodesulfobacteriota bacterium | reverse complement strand
TATCGAGCCTCCCTACGAGCGTCTCCTGTCGCGAAGTAGTCCCCCACCGTATGAGCGCAACGGGAGTCTTCGGATCCCGGCCATGCTCAATGAGGCGCGCCATGTTGTGGGCAAGCCTCTTCACCCCCATGAGGAAGACAATTGTCCCCTTCGATGTGGCCACGTTATCCCACGGCACATTAGAACCACCCTTCGCGGGGGCCTCGTGGCCGGTAACAAAGGCGACACTTGATGTATGCTCCCGGTGGGTGAGCGGTATCCCTGCGTAGGCAGGGGCCGCAATAGCCGAGGTGACGCCTGGAATAACCTCGAAGGGAATACCAGCTTCGGCAAGCTCCTCCGCCTCCTCACCGCCACGGCCAAAGATAAAGGGATCGCCCCCCTTGAGCCGCGCCACGATCTTCCCCCGCTTCGCCTTTTTCACGAGGAGTGCGTTGATCTTATTCTGGGGTAGGGTATGGATGCCGCCCGTTTTACCGACAAAGATGATCTCGGCCCCCTCCTTCGCGGAGTCGAGAAGAACCTTGTTCACCAGGCTATCGTAGACGATGACGTCGGCTTCGCCGATGCATCCAAGCCCCTTGACGGTGATGAGACCGGGGTCGCCGGGCCCCGCCCCTATGAGATAGACCTTACCTTTGGCCATTTCTATCGCCTTCGATTATATCGTTACAAAGTTAAGCGCTTATGTCGCTTTTCTTAAAATTCAGTAATGATGAGTGAATAGCCACAGAACAACAGGTCAAGCCACCGCGTATCATGCAAAACCGGACAAACCCTTAGCTCACACAAAGCCACTAAGGCCACGAAGTTTACAAGGATACAGACCTATCGCTTTTTTTGCCCTTCCTGGGCGCTCTCTCTGTCTCTGTGTGATAATAGTTTTTCCAGGGGTAAAGAGTCCTCGCCCAAAGGACGTGGGTTTCTATGATAAAGTAACGCCAGCAATGATACCTTTTATTAAGCGTCCGGCTTCCTGTGTCTCTCGCAACTCAGAACAACATCTTATCTCTCACAAAGCCACAAAGAGCACAAAGTTAGCCAGGAGATAAAAGTGACTCCTTGTTCTGTCTATTTCTGCCTTTCTTGGTGTGCTCGGTGCCTTTGTGTGAGGCTGCCTTTAATGCTCCTTGACCTTTGAGTGTAAAAAGCTATGGGCTTCACCCCGGACTATTTGCCGGGCTCTTTACCGTAGACCTCGGCTAATATCTCACCTGCCCCTCTACCGAGGAGACGCTCAGCCAGCGCTATGCCGATCTTTTCGGCCTCCCCTTCACCACCATCGAGGCTCTCCTCGATAATCTGGCTTCCGTCCGTACTCGCAACGAGTCCGGCCAGGGTCAGCTGGCCGCCATCGACTGTTCCGTATGCCGCGATGGGTACCTGGCACCCCCCTTCGAGCCGTTTCAGCAGGGCCCGCTCGGCTCTGACCGCGACGGAGGTTACGTGGTGGTTAAAGAAGGCGGTCAGTTCATTGATCTCCTCATCGTCAATCCTCGTCTCTATCCCGAGGGCCCCCTGGCCGATGGCCGGGAGCATAACCTCCGGTTCGAGATACTCGGTGATCTTTTCCGCCCACCCCAGACGCTTTATCCCGGCGCCAGCGAGGATGATGGCATCCATGTCGGTCTCGGTAAGCTTTCTGATCCGCGTATCGAGGTTGCCCCTCAACTGGACTATCTCGAAATCGGGCCGCCTCTTGAGTATCTGGGCCTGACGTCTCAGGCTCGCCGTTCCGATCTTCGCCCCCTTGGGGAGGTCAAAGAGAGGTGTGTCGTTACGGGAGATTACGATGTCACGAGGGTCCTCCCGCTCCGTGATGTAGGCGAGGTGGAGTCCATCGGGGAACTCTGTGGGCACATCCTTCATGGAGTGGACCGCCAGGTCTACACGACCGTCTAAGAGGGCCTCTTCGATCTCCTTCACAAAGAGCCCCTTACCGCCGACCTGGGCGAGGGGCACATCGAGTATCTTGTCACCCGTCGTCTTTATCTTGACCAGTTCTACTGTGGTACCCGCGTACCGTTCCTCTATGCTCGACTTCACCCAGTTTGCCTGCCAGAGGGCAAGTTGACTCCCCCGTGTTCCAACTCTTATCTCACTCTTCAATCTATACCCCTCCTGAAATAGTTTGTACCTTGATCGGTCGTTGATTTATCTGTTCGCCAATAAATCAGGAACGAGAGTTCTACCCTGCGCTCTTTCCCTCTTTCGTCTCCTTGGAGAGATCATCACCCTCCTCCAGATCAAAGAGCTTCCGGGCCGCCTCGATGTAGAAGTCGCCCTCCACCCTGTTGGCCTCCTTCTTCAGGTGTGTCACCGGGCCGTGGAGGATTTTGTTGATGATGGCGCCCGTCATCGACTCGATGGCCTTCCTCTCCTTCTTGTCGAGACCGTTCATCATCGAGAAAGCCTTTTCGAGTTCCGCCTTCCTCACCTCATCGAAACGCCGCCTCAGTGCGATGATCGTGGGTACCACATCGAGGGACTTTACCCACCGGTAGAAGCTCTCGATCTCCTCCTCGATAATCTGCTTTGCCCTCTCGGCCTCACTCTCACGCTCCTTCATGTTGGCGGCAACAACGCCGGATAGGTCATCAATATCGTATACGTAGACATTGTCGATATCGTTAACCCTGGGGTCGATGTTTCTCGGCACCGATATATCGATAAGAAACATGGGTCTGTTCTTTCGCTCCCTGAGAACCTCCCCTATCTGATCGGGAACGATGAGGTACCTGGAGGCCCCCGTTGAGGTAATTACAATATCTACATTCTTCAGGTAGTGGGTATACTCCCTGAACATGATGGCCGTCCCATCGAAGCCCCTCGCCATAGTGACGGCCCTCTCGTAGGTTCTGTTTGCGACGACAATCTCCCTTGCCCCGTTGGAGAGGAGGTGTCTCGCCGCCAGTTCGGCCATCTCTCCTGCGCCGATAAGCATGGCCCCCTTGCCGTCGAGGGAGCCGAATATCTTCTTCGCCAGCTCCACGGCGGCGTAGCTGATGGAGACGGCGCTTGACCCGATATTGGTTTCTGTCCTGATCCTCTTGGCAACGGAGAAATTTTTATGGAAAAGCTTATTGATGATAACACCGGCGGAGTTGTGTTCGAGGGCGTGACTGTAGGCGTCTTTCACCTGCCCCAGGATCTGGGGCTCGCCGAGGACCATGGAGTCAAGACCGGCAGATACCCTGAAGAGATGGCGCATGGCATCCTCCGAGGTATGGAGGTAGAGGTGCTCTTCGAGGCTCTCAAAGGGTATTGTATGATAGTCGGCCAGGAACCGCTTGACTCCCCACGCCCCCTTCTCGACGTCAGAGGCCGCCGCCACCACCTCAACCCTGTTGCAGGTTGAAATAATCACCCCCTCATTGACCCCGTAGGAGTGGAGCAGTGTGCTGAGGGCGTCGTTCAATACCTCTGCAGGGAAGGAGAGCTTTTCCCGTATCTCTACAGGCGCCGTTTTGTGACTGAGCCCTACGACAATTAGATTCATTAGAGCACTACCTCTGCGGTGTTATATTCCATGCCGATAGAATCGGCCACTTTTATTCCATCTCCCGCCATTACAGAAAGCCGTGGGCCCCCCATGAAAAGAGGTTAATCATCAGAAAAGAACCGAGGAGCACCACCAGGCCGACAGCGGAGAATATTGCAGCCTTCCTCCCCCTCCATCCGGCGGTGAACCGTCCGTGGAGCAGAGCGGCGTAGAGAAACCATGTGATGAGCGACCAGGTCTGTCGCGGCTCCCAGCTCCAGTAACTCCCCCACACATACTCAGCCCAGATGGCGCCGGTAATCATCGCCAGCGTCAGGAGGGGAAAGCCGAATGTCAGGGCCCGGTAGTTGAGGGCGTCCAGTATCTCAAGGGAGGGGAGGAGAAAGTAGAGGCCCCCTATCTTCTTGCGCTTCAGGTACCGCTCCTGGATGAGGTACATTGCTCCGAAGAGGAAGGCCAGGATAAAGAAGGCATTCCCAAGCAGGGCAAGAGTCACATGCACCGGCAGCCAGTAGCTTGTCAGCGCCGGCGCCAGTGGAACAATATGCATCGGAAGAAAGGAGGCTGTCAGCAGCAGAAAGAGGGCAAAGGGCGAGACAAAAGCGCCGAGGATGGCAAGCTTATATTTGAAATCGGCCAGGAGAGCAAGGCCGACGATAATCCAGGCAAGTACAGTTATCGCCTCATGGAGGTTGGCGGCAGGTGTGCGCCCCGCGTCGATCCACCGGGCGATAATGGTGATCGTGTGGATAGCGAAACCGCCGACGAGGAGCCCCTTGCCGACGCAGAGAACGCTGCCCTTGTGGTAGATGAGGTAAACGATGTAGACGAGGGTCGCCGCAAAGTAGACCAGAGCAGTCATATGAAAAGGTATTACACTCACCCGTTATTTTCCAATTCTGACCCCCAGTTGAGAGGGACGGTAGCCATCCCCAAGTAGATTGTCGAGAAAGGCGTCGATCTCATCCACCTTCCCATCTCTAAGCCATTCCAGCAGGGGAGAGTCCATCACCCCTGCATATAATCCGTTAAAAATAACAGAGTCCATGTTTTTTTTCAATAACTTCATCCTTATGGCTCCTACCAGTTCGAGGAAGGGGGCGTACTCCTCACCAAAGAGGGCCTCCAACTCTCCTCTTATCTTCCGCGCAATGGCCGGACTCCTGCCGGAGGTCGAGACCGCAACCAGGAGCGAACCGCGACGGACGACAGCAGGGGTAATGAAGTCACAGAGTGCAGGGTCGTCAACTACATTCAAGAGCACACCTGCCCTCTCTGCCTCCTCCCTTACCGCCCTGTTGACCTCCCTCCTGTTCGTAGCGCTATAGGCAAGGAGATGTCCCTTGAGATCACCGTCCTGATAGGGGCGGCGGTGGAGGGTAATCCTCCCGCTACGGTAAAATGCCTCAATCCCCGCCGTCACATCAGGGCTGACAACGGTCACAACGGCGCCGCCGTCGAGGAGGGACGATATCTTCCGCTCCGCCACGGCTCCGCCGCCGATGACAATGGACGGCTTTCCTTCAATGTCGAGAAATATGGGGTGGTATGCCATGAAGGTTGCCGCCGACAGAGAGCGTCTTCTTACTATTTCGGCGGATTGTCTAGGAGGTTGAGGAGAACGTCGGCCTCAACATAGCCGGGGATAAGCCGTCCATCGGGAAAGATGATAGCGGGGGTTCCATTGATGCCGAGGGACTTGGCCAGTGCAATACTCCGGTCCAACTCCGGCGCGTCACAGTCAGGCGCAGGGACGGCCTTGCCGGTCAGAGCGTCGTCGAGGAGCTTGACCGACTTCTCACAGAGGATCGCCTTGCTCTTGTCGTAGGCGTTGGGGTGAATATCGAGGGGGTACATCTTTATGAGAAAAGCGACGTCTGGCCGCTGTACAAGAATCTTCTTGATCTCCCCATGGAGCTTCCTGCAGTAGGGACAGTCGGGGTCGTCGAAGACGATGACCCTCTTCTCCGCCTTTGGGTCACCCATGATGATGGCGTCGTCGAGCGGTATCGTCTTAAGATCGACTCTCTTCAGAGATGGCGGCTTACCGAGTTCTGCAAAGGGAGTCAACCTCATCCCATCAATGAAGTTCTCCTTGGCAAAATCTATATAGAGGGGAAATCCTTTGCCACCCTTTTCGACTATGACTTCCCATAAACCCTTTACGGGTCCGGGCCGTATATCCTTTATCGTGGCCTTGAACTGTTCCGTTTTGAGAAGCGTTGCGGCCTCCTCTCTGGTAAGTGTGTGACAGGCCGAACACTTCTTCCCTGAGTCGGAAGAGGCTTCAAATCCATAAGAGTGACCGGCAAAAAGCAGGGTTGTAAGGGACAAAACGGTTATAATGAATACGATTCCTCTTCTCATATTTTTTCCTTTCACTTCTTTAATCCCAGCACATCCTGCATATCGTAGAGACCATCGGGCTGACCAACGATCCACCTGGCTGCCCGGACGGCCCCGCTCGCAAAGGTATCCCGTGAGTGGGCGCGATGGGTCACCTCAATCCTCTCACCGGGGCCGCCGAAGAGGACGGTATGGTCCCCGACGATATCACCTGCTCTGACGGTCTGGATGCCGATCTCATCGTCTCTCCGTGCGCCGATAATGCCGTGCCGCTCATAGACGGCTACATCCTCCAGCTTCCTCTCCACGCTATTGGCAATCACCTCACCGAGGCGTAGCGCAGTGCCTGACGGCGCATCCTTCTTGTGCCTGTGATGGGCCTCAATGATCTCGATATCGTAGTCGTTGCCGAGTATCTGGGCCATATCGGAAACAACCTTTAAAAGCACGTTGACGCCCACACTCATGTTGGGAGCCGCCATGATGCTCATCGTTTTGCCCAGCACTTTCATCCTGTCACGCTGGCTGTGAGAGAGGCCGGTGGCGCCGATAACCATGGGAACCCCCTTTTGACATGCAACTTCGAGATGCTCCATAGTGGCGTCAGGGGAGGTAAAGTCGATGACTGCATCGGCCTTTCCTATCGCCCTGCCAAAGTCGCGGGTTATCTTTACCCCCAGCTTGCCGACCCCCGCCGATTCACCGGCATCCTTCCCGATGGATGGGTGCTCGCCGTGCTCTGTCGCGCCGACAAGCTCAAACCCCTCGGTCCCGGTAATGACCCCGATGATGGCCCGCCCCATTCGACCGGCAGCGCCGGTTACAACAATCCTGGTCATTCTATTTCCTCTCTATTTGACGCCTTACTTGATAACTCCGTAATCCTTCAACACACCCTTGAGGCGCCGCCTCTTTTCACCTCTCATCTTCACCAGGGGGAGGCGGAACTCCTCCCTGACCAGCCCCATCATTGCAAGGGCCGTCTTGACCGGTATCGGGTTTGTCTCCAGAAACATGGAGCGGTGGAGAGACTGCATTTTGTAGTGGAGTTTCAGGGCCTTCTTCGTATCTCCCCCCAACTGAGCCGCGCACATCTGGGACATATCCTTCGGCATGATATTGGAGGTCACCGAGATGGCCCCCTTCGCTCCGATGGCAAGCATGGGGAGGGTAATGAAGTCATCACCAGAGAGGACGACAAAACCCTTCCGTGACATCTCAATGATATCGCTTACCTGGGCGAGAGAGCCAGACGCCTCCTTGATGCCGATGATGTTCCTGAACTTTGAGAGACGGGCAACCGTCTCTGGAAGCATGTTGAGGGCGGTCCTGCCGGGGACGTTATAGAGTATGATAGGAATAGATACCGCCTCCGCTACGGCCCTGTAGTGTTGATAGAGCCCCTCCTGAGTCGGCTTGTTGTAGTAGGGGGAGATGAGGAGTACAGCGTCGGCGCCCGCCTCCTCTGCATGGCGGGTGAATGAGATGGTCTCGTCAGTAGAGTTAGAGCCCGTCCCGGCGATGACCGGCACACGACCCTTGGCGGCGTCAATTGCAATCTCGACCACACGCTCATGCTCCTCAGGTGTGAGTGTCGCCGATTCGCCCGTTGTCCCACAGGGGACGATGCCGTCGCTCCCCCCCTTTACCTGAAACTCAATAAGCCTCCTGAACCCCTTCTCATCAATCTTCCCGTTCCTGAAGGGGGTAACTATGGCCGTCATCGATCCCTGAAGCACCTTAAACCTCCGTCTTGTTGTCATTCGTCATTCCTGCTTCCTAACTAACTCGTCTAACATAACCCAAGTGTAGACTCATTGCAAACGGTTTATATCTCGATCTCCCCCTCAAAGACCTCTTCTGCCGGACCGGTCATGAATACATGATTATCCCTCTTCGACCACCCTATCCTGAGCTTGCCCCCCTTGAGGTTTACCGTCGCCCTTCCACCGATGAGACCCTTGAGTGTGGCGGCAACCACTGTGGCGCAGGCGCCTGTACCGCAGGCGAGGGTCTCACCTGCCCCCCGTTCCCATACCCGCATCTTCAAGGCCCGTGCGCTCACCACCTCTACGAATTCGACATTGACCCTTTCGGGAAAGAAGGGGTTTGTCTCAAGGAGGGGCCCGAATTGCTCGAGGGGAAAGGCGTCAACATCATCGACAAATATGACACAGTGGGGGTTCCCCATTGAGACAGCCGTTATGAGAAATTTCCGGCCACCTGCCTTAAGGGGGTAATCTACCACCTGTCCACTCTTCTCAACCGGAATACTCTCCCCATTGAGGATGGGCTCACCCATATCGACCTTCACCTGACGACCGGCTCTATGGGGCCGTATGATCCCGGCGAGGGTCTCAATCGTAAGGGGATCGTTGGCTGAAAGCTCTCTGTCCCATATATACTTGGCCAAACAGCGGATTCCGTTGCCGCACATCTCGACCCTTCCGCCGTCGCCGTTGTAGATATCCATTCTGAAGTCGGCCCTCTTCGACGGGAGGAGGATGAGGGCCTGATCGAAGCCGATCCCGAACCTCCGGTGGGAGAGTTTTGTTAGTACACTCCCAAGGCGGGGGATGGTCCCCGTCCGGCAGTCGATGACGATGAAGTCGTTGCCGATGCCGTGCATCTTTGTAAAGGTGAGCTTCACCGGACTGTCGCGCTCCTCACCATATCTTCTCCCCCTTCACGAGGTCACGGAAGCTCTCCCGCGCCCTTACGACAGCAAACTCCCTGCCCCGTACCATCACCTCGGCCACCCTCGGCCTTGAGTTGTAGTTGCTCGACATGGAGAAGCTGTAGGCCCCGGCGCTCATGACCGACATGAGGTCACCCGATTCAAAGGGGGGAAGCTCCCTATCCTTTGCCAAGAAGTCACCCGATTCGCATATGGGGCCGACAACATCGGCGACGACCTCCCCTCCCCTTCTGCACTTTTTCACCGCCTTAATCGCATGGTACGAACCGTAGAGACCCGGTCTGGCGAGGTCGTTCATACCAGCATCGGCAATGATAAAGCGCTTGCCCCCGTTCTCCTTCGTGTAGAGAACCTTCGTTACGAGGATACCGGCATTCCCCACCATGGCCCTGCCAGGCTCAAAGATGAGGGTCAGATCGAGGCCGCGCACCTCTCTGACAATAGCCTTGCCGTAACTGCTCGGGCTCGGCGGCTTCTCCTCATCGTAGGTAATCCCCAGGCCGCCCCCCATGTCGAGATACCTGATATCTACACCTTCGCCACGAAGCCGCTCAATGAGCCCCCTCGTCTTTCTGAGTGCATCAACAAAGGGGTCGAGCTCGGTTATCTGTGACCCGATGTGACAGTCTATCCCGATGAGGTTCAGGTTCCTCAGGTACCGCTTGGCGTGGAGATACTCACTTACCGCCGCCTCCGTCTCAATACCGAACTTGTTACTCTTCAGTCCCGTCGAGATGTAGGGGTGGGTCTTGGCGTCCACATCGGGATTAACACGGATGGCGATACCGGCCCTCTTCTTCAGCCGCCCGGCAACCTTGTTGATGAGACGAAGCTCTCCGGGAGACTCGACGTTGACCATGAGTATCCCCTGTTTGATAGCGTACTCCAGTTCATCCTCTCTCTTGCCAACGCCGGAGAAGACAACCTTTTGCGGATCGGCCCCTGCCTTCAACGCCCGGTAGAGCTCACCGCCGGAGACGATATCAAAGCCGCTCCCTGCCCTGGCAAAGGTGTTGAGAACCGACAGGTTCGAGTTCGCCTTCACCGAGTAGCAGATGATGTGGGGGCTCTTCTCAAATGCGCTGGTAAAGGCGTTATAGTGCCTCACCAGTGTCTTATGGCTGTAGATGAAGCACGGTGTTCCGACGGCCTTCGCAATCCGCTCAACCGGCACACCCTCGGCATGAAATCGCCCCCTCTTGTAGTCAAAGTAGTGCATGGAACCTCCTCATAAATATAGTTGCGTCAGTAAAGGGATCTATTATTTCATACTAAAAGGGGTCACTGCAAAGGGAAAGTACGAAAGGGGGGAAATCCTTCAGAGAGAGGGACCGCTCTTTCGGCCAAATGCATCTACCCTGCGCCCTCCAGGTGCGACGATGCTTCAGGAGGCTGCGGTGGTGCCTTCTTCCCGCAGCCGCTTACCACCGTGAAGAGTGAAAGCTGAAGGGCAACGAGCAGCACAAGGAGGACCGTCTTCTTTTTCACACACTTCATACGCCTACCCCTGCGGTTCCTGTAAATGACAAATTATAAACAATCATGAGTCCACTGCAAAAAGCATCAACTCACACAAAGCCGCAAAGCTCACAAAGGTAATTCATTGATAACAAGTATATTTTCTCTGTGCCTTCGTGCCTGTGTGAAATAAAGGGTTTTTGCAGTTTGATCAATTATCAATTGTCAATTATCAATTCCCTTCAACTCCTTCTCTATCTC
>JBHHTR010000078.1:0-10284 GCA_046753505.1 Thermodesulfobacteriota bacterium | reverse complement strand
CGATTCATTTTGCCGGTTCCAACCCTATGGAGGTAATCGGTTCAATAGGCAATAGAAAGGGGGCAGCATTTATCGCCCGGACGGACACTGTTTTGGATGGAAATGACTCCAGAGATAGACTTGAATCCATCTGTGCTGGAGATATTGTTGAGCTCGGCGTTGATTTTGAAAAATTGCTGGTCGCCCAGGGTGATGAGGTACGCTTCTACATCACTATTATGACAGACCAGGGGGAGGAGAGTCGCTGTCCAACGAGAGGGCACTGTCTGATTACTGTACCTTCAGAGGATTACGAGAGGTACAACTGGTATGTTTAAAGGGAATCAAAAAAACTGCGCCCTCAGATTAAGTCGCATAATGTATATTATGTCAAATTGCTGTCGCCCTGTCCCTGTAGCTGCACCCTCTCTGCCTCAAATACATAGCGCAGCACCTCTTCCCTCTCCCTCTCGTCGATCTCGATGAACTGTATCGCAATGCTATAAGCAACCTTTTCTCCGCTCTGAACCGTTGACGGTTTCACTCGAACAACTTTTCCGATAAAACTGAACATCGAGTATGGAGTGGGCGGGAAACCAACACTTACCTTCAGTATGCTGCCAAGTTTGTAAGCCTTATCGCATGTAAAACGGAGTCCGCCTGCGCTTACATTAACATCCTGTACAGATGGGATTTTAGATTCACTCGTACCCGCCAAGAGAGGGCCGATGTTCTGCTCATTGGAGAGATGCTTGATAATAAAGTCCAGTTTACGGTTCAGCATCTGAAGATGCTGGAGGAGTGGATCGTCTACACCCTTTACTTCAGTCGGCTCCCCATGGGTAACAAGGGAGGTTTTATGATGACCTTTTGCCAGGAGGTACTCCTGTTTGGACATATGATGGTAGTCAAACGGAAGGGAGTCATCAATGCGAAAGTATTGGCGCTCACCCTCTTTTCTCGTCTTTTTACCCGTCTCTTTCATGGCGCTGGACCTCCGCTCTTATCTTCAGGCTGCCTTGATAATTTCCTTGCAGATACCGTGGTCGATAAATAGTTCTACGATATCGCCATCAAACTGTTTCCAACTATATTTCTTGATCTCATCTATAGCGATTGCATGAGAGAGGGCCGCTCTGTAGGGTCGATCGGTTGTCATTGCATCATAGGTGTCGGCAACGGAAAATATACGCGCTACGAGGGGAATCTCCTCTCCCTTAAACTGGTCTGGATAACCGTCTCCGTCATAACGTTCGTGGTGGTTTCTGACAATGGCGCGTTCGAGAGGGCTAAAGTTAAGAGGTGTGATGATTTCATCACCTATCTCGACATGGGTCTTCATGATACCCCTCTCCTCGCGGTCAAGATGACCAGGCTTAAGGAGGATGTTGTCACGTACACCTATCTTGCCAACATCGTGTATTGGACCGGCAAGGCGTAATGCATCAAGTATCTCCTCGGAGCATCCCATGCACTGGGCAAGCCTGACAGCGTACTGCGTGACCTGCTTGCAATGGTTCATAGTATAGTTATCCCGCGCCTGAATAGCCGTCAAGAGGGATGTGGTGCTCTGCATGATCTTGTATCGCAGGTTGTCGTAAAGGGCTATATTCTCAATCCTGAGGGCGGCTCTCTTTGTGAGGTTATTGATGAGAGACAAGTCATCGTCGGTAAAGTTTGTCCCTCCAATTTTCTTGCATAGGTGTATCACTGCAAAGGCCTGACCATCAATTAGAATAGGGGAGCACAGGAAGGGGTGTTTAATACCGTACCGGTCGCCGCCACAGAGGCACCTGGTATAGTTTTCCTGGATAATAGACTCTCTGTTTGCAAAGACATTCTGTACTCGTCCTGCGCCTTTAAGGGGGATACGCAGGTTTAACATATTGTCCATGCCTTTTGAAGCCTTCAGCGCTATCTTGCGGCTATGACCGTCAAGAACCCACAGCCCTCCCCGCTCGGCATCAGTTGTTGATGTGGCAACCTCGACTACCTTGCTAAAAAGCTCTTGTAGTGTACACGGGTTATAGAGGGCCTCACTGATGGTATAGAGGGCCGAGAGCTCCTTGATCTTCTCCTGAAGTGTTCTGCTTATTGCGTGTACCTTGACGGACTCACTCTCCGGTTCCACCCCCTTCTGTGCCCCATGCCCCCTTCTGCTCCGTGCCTCCTCCAGTGTCCTTCTAACAACCAGAGCTACATGGTCGAGGCTGAAAGGCTTGGAAATAAAGTCCGCCCCCCCCTCTTTAACCACCTTGACCGCAGTATCTATCGATGGGTAGCCTGTAATAACAAGTACCGGCACCATATTATTGTGGGCCTGAACTGATTTGAGGACATCCAGCCCGCTCATGTCAGGCATCATGAGGTCGGTGATCACGAGGTCAATATTATTGGCAGTGAGCTGTGCAAGCCCCTCATGAGGGTTCCCGAAAGAGGTTACATTATACCCCTCACTATCGAGAAAGTCATGGAGAAGGTCTCTGACCATTGTATCATCATCAATAATAAGGATAGTAGCATGTTCGTCCATCTGCCCTTACCCTCCCTTTAATCTACTCTTAATTATTAAACGAACTTCCTCTTCAGAGAGGAGGCCAAGGCCCATGAGTTGTGACAATCTATCCTGCTCAATGCCACGTTCCTGTCGCGACTCCTTCACCAGAGACAGATTGCTCCGCTGAGTGTCCTGCTCCTTTTTTCTATGAATCTCCCGTAATTCGTCTACAAACATCCTCTGCTGGCGCCTGAGCACTACCTTTTCACAGGCATTTTGAACGGCAATCTCCAACTCCTCCAGTTGAAATGGTTTCGTTAGATAGTCGTATGCACCCTCCTTGATGGCCTGCATGGCTGTCTCAAGAGATGCATAGCCCGTCATGATGATAACAATCACATCATTATCAAGCTGCTTTAAAGACTTGAGAACCTCAATGCCGCTGATTCCAGGCATTTTGAGGTCCACAAGAACGATATCAAACCCTTTTCTCTTAAAGGTCTCCAGAGCGCTGCCGCCATTATTAACGACCTCGACTTCAAACCCCTTGCCGGAGAGGAAATCTCTCAGAACGTCTCTAATCCAGTTATCATCGTCAATGACCAGTATCTTACAGGATGTTTTTGTCACAGTTTTTCTACTTTCCGGACAACAGGTAGTCCAGCACCTCCCCTTTCAATCGTTCCATTATACGCCGCTTACCTTCCTCAGATATGGTGACGCTGTCTTCCTGTCCACCCTGCTCCACCCTGCCCGGCGTAACCTTGTCATGTTTTGAGCGTTCTTTGCCGGAGGCAAGCTCTCTATTGTAAATCTTTAAAATACTATCTATCTGTGAGGTTATCGTCATGTTACTCTCCAACAAATACTACTGTCAAGGGCTAACAACACCTGCCCCCGATCTTCATGCGACGGTGGGGCCGCCATAGGGGGGACCCTGTTTACATATCGGCCTATTGGTGGTATAACTTGAGCGATAAATCGCCCTATGGTGTGTACACGCCCGCTCTCTATCTGCTAATAACGAGACAGAAACCCTATGCTCTCCTTCCTCTATCACAGATCGATACTCCCCGCTCTGCTGCTCCTTGCCCTCTCTTTAACACTGATTCTATCGCCGCCGGATAGAGTAATCGCCTCCACGGAAGGCGCTATTAAAGTTGCGATCCTCCCTTTTCACGCCCCCTCTCCTGGAGATAATGGAGAGGCTATTGCCATGCTTATTTCATCGGCCCTCTCTCGCACTTCCTTTATCACCGTCCTCCCCAACGAAATTATTCTGACGAGGGTCCGGGAAGTCTCCCCTGCCCTCCTGTGGGGAGCAGAGAAGGGTGGAGAGAGGAGTGGCGGGTTGATCTGGAGAATAGACGCCAGTTTTGTGCAGGAAATTGCCGCTTCCACCTCTGCCAACTACACGATCTACGGCGCCATCACAAGGTTTGGCGAAGGATGGCGCATAGAAACCACATTGTCGGCTGTCGGCAAGGATGATTTGAAACGTTCATTCACATCCACAGGTTTAGCTGATGAGGAAATTCCAGTGATGGTTGGTGAAGTGGCGCAAGAGATTGTCCTATTGATCCAGAAAGCTCACCTCATGACAGAGGCCGGGGAGGTGGTTCGGCTCTATTTGGCAGGCATCTCCACCTATGGGGCAGCCGCAGAGAGGCTTGAGGAACTTGCCGGGGAATTCCCTGACCACCTGCCACTCCACCTGCTAATACTTAATCACTATCTTAAGGATAAGCCCCATCACCATGAGGAGATTCTCCGGGTGGGACACAAGGCCATAGCCCTCTATAAAGGGGCCAATGAGGAGGAGTTGAGATACCTCCGTGTTTATGACCTCGACCCCTTTGATGTTACCGCAATGGTATATGAAGGTCGTAATCAGTGGGAGAGGGCAATAGATATCAGAGTCGAAGCCCTCCAGCTTATCTCCAGAAATCTTGCGCTCCATAGAGCCGCACTCGGTCTGGACTACTACCATCTAGCCCGGTTCCATGATAAAACAGGGAGGGATAAGGCGGCGATGGAGGGGTACCGTAAAGCCCTTGAGTACCTGCCGCAACACTCAAAGGAGTTTCCCGTTGCCACGGAGCGGCTCAAACTCCTCTCCACCCTCCCCTCTGATTAATGGCGCCCCTTGTTGTCAATTGAACGGCTAGATATTCCCCTCCCGGAGAGGGGCAAAAACCCGTTTCCCTGTCGAATCGGTATAGCGCTTGGAATAGTTCATAATCTTACCCTTAACCTGCCTGATATCCTCAGCCTTAAGCAGAACCTTCTCTCTTCTGTGATCGTATGTTTCAATGATCAGGTCTGAGGCGCCACCCTTCTTCTTATAGGCGCCGTATGAATGGCTATCAACATCACTCCAGGATAATTCAGGAATCAGCCGGATATCAAAGCTTCTATTCGTAACAATCTTTCTGCCTACTTGAATCTCTTCACCATCAGCCAACCTTATGGCGTTTCCTATTAATGTCCCTCTGTAGGGGAAGAAGACCGACATGTCAAAGTCGAACATTGTTGGATACTTACGCCTGAACTGTTTTATAAAATCATAGGTTTTTCCGGCAGAATAGTGTGTCTCCCCGGGAAGACCGATCATGAAGAAACTCTTAACCTTAATATTGTGAGCAATAAACTTGTCAATAAGCTCTCTGTTCATTGCAACCGTAGTGCCTTTACCGACAACATCGAGAATCTTCTGACATCCGCTCTCCGCCCCGAAGCCCACCTCAATACAGCCGCTTTCCGACAAGAGCGGTATAAGGCCGGGGTCGCTGGCGATGCTCCTGGCGTGGGCAAAGCATCTGTATGTCAGCCCCCTGAAGCGGTGATACCTCTGTAGAATTTCCGCGTAGGGCCTGAGGCGGCTGGAACTTAAGGCAAAGAGATCGTCAAAGATCATGACAGAGTTGATTCCAAGCGCTACAATCGAGGCCAACTCCTCCTCAAAGTGGTCTACCCCATACCACCTTCCAACAGTGCGGCTGTCCTCACAAAACTTGCACCCCATGGGACACCCCCTCGAATTCACCATGGTGGTCGCCATCTGTCCATCCAGTTCATACTTATAGCTATGGATGTACTCCCTCTCCCTTAACGGGATGGGGTAATCGCTCATTAACTTGGCAGAAAGCTGATCCTTGAGCACTATGGATGGAGATTCATGTGGGCTCTGTATGTATTTTCTCAGCTCAACCAGGCCACCCTCAAGAAGATGTTTGAAAATACGTTCGCCGTCACCCTGAACGATAATGTCGTACCCGGCGGCCAGGCACTCATCCTGATAGTGGTTGGCGTGCGGACCACCTACGATTACAATCTTTTCTCTATCTGCCCCTTTAATCTGTTTAAGCAGCCCTTGAGCCTCTACACCCTGAGGGGTCAGGACAGAGAGGGCGATGATATCGAAGTGACGGTAAAAACTCGTATCGTGATGTTCAACTGCGTCGGTATAGAATATATCAAAAGAGTGGAGGTGCTCCTCTATCTCACTTGGCCTCTGAATATATTTGACCTTGAAACCCAACGATTTCGCAACAGACAAGAGGTAGAGTATTCCCAGGTAGGGAAAGACCTTATCTGAGTCGAGGAAAGGACTGCCCATAGTAGAGATGAGTATCTTTCCCTTTCGTTGTGCTATTCCGGCTGCCCTCTCCAGAACTCCCTTCATATCCTCTCCCATCCTTTAATGCACTGCTCTCTATAATTACCACCTGTCGGCGTGACAACTGTTCAATCTCTTATGCTCCCACTCAAGCAGCCTGATACTCCTTCTCCATGCCTTTCTGTATCTCAGAGAAGGCCAGGCACCCATCCTGAAGGAGTGGCAAAAGTTCATACTCAATCATGTCTGCCAGTGTAATCCAGTCCTCGCGCTCAAATGAAGCGTGCATCTCTTCGAAGATGGCGAGTGTCTTTTCCCAGCATAAAAGCTTACTATTCCAACCTCCACCGCCACTCAACTCATCGAGGCCCGCCTTAAGGCTGCCAACAAAGTCGATGAGGCTGGCCAGGTCGTCAAAGCATGCAGAGAGATCGGTAAAGACTGCCTCGCTCCGGCCGATCCTCAAGGTGTTGGCACACTCCACCATGTTTTCCCCTATCTCCGCTACCATCTCCTGAGTAGCAACAATCCCGTTATAGATCGCATCAACAAGCACCGGCCCGTTATCTCTGGCTTCCGTTTTCATCATGCCCCCTTCCCTTGCTATACCGGCATCTTATATGAGATAGCTGGAATAGCTGTTAGAGTTATACTGCTCCATATCTTGCCCTGGCCTCGTTTATACCCGTCCTTAGCTCCTCACCTCTTTCCACGGCCCCCCCTTCTCCTGCTCTCTCCACCTGTCCCATCAAGACATCCTCCAGGAGGGTAAGGAGTGTTGTGCTCTGGACGGCAAGGTCGCTATAGAGTTGCAGGGTACCCTTGGCGAGGGGGAGGAGGTCCCACTCATCTAGACTCTCCTTGGCGAAACGGAATATATCCGTCAGAGGGTGGAGGTAGGTATTGAGAGAGCCCATCTCGCCGATCTCCTCATCTATGGCGGTAAGTTGGCGCCCCACCCCCTCCATCATGGAGATAGCTGTGGGGCTGAACTTAGTTGCACCCCCATCTAACGCACCCTTCGATGCCGTACCGATCAACCTCTCCGAAAGTTCACTCCCCTTTTCGGCAAGCTCTGCCATCCTCTTGAGCGCTATTTTCTCTGCACTACATCCCTCCCCTGTTAAATTCCATCTCAATTCGAGCGGAGTAATGTCAAAAATCGTCCGTAAAGCGGCTACACTCTCATCGTTGTCACTGATCCCATTCGGGTCGAGAGCATACTTCCACATCACACGGTAGAGATAGGAGAAGAGGTCATCCTTGGTCATTGGACGGGCGATGACCGGTATGTAGTGTATGAGGCCCTCTTCATCAAAGGTTGCCCGGTAGAGTTGAACTCCATCCCATAGTGGCCCGTCCTCGATGCTATCCTTCCCATCACCCTCTAGGATTCCGGCAATAACAGCCATGACCTGCTCCGGCCTGATGTAGCCACGGCACGGCATATCGCTGCATGTCACACTGAAATCGCAGGGGTGACACGGTATCCGGGCCTCGAGGACAAAATTCCCCTCTCCGTATGGACCGGTCTCCCTGAAGTAGGCAGCCCCCAGCGATAGTTCTACGACCGGTGTGGCGATGGCGGTGGCAATGTGCATTACTCCTGAGTCGTTGGTGACCATAACTCTGCACCTCTTTACGATGGCGGCAGCCTCAAGGGGCGTCGTTTTTCCTGTCATATCGATACACCCCTCACCGATATTGTCGCCGATCTCCGCCCCAATTGCACACTCCCCCTTTGAACCGATGAGCACAACCTTCGCCCCTCTTTCGCCGTAGAGACGTCTCCCAAGCTCCGAGAAACCGGCAACGGACCACCTCTTATGATCCCTGCTGGCCCCCGGCTGGAAACCGATGAGTGTATCATTGCCGAGATCCACCCCTGAATCACGGAGCAGGGCATCCCCTCTCTCAACGGCACTGGCCGGCGCCTCAAGGTGTAGCCGCTGCGCTCTACCGCCTCCCCTCCCCACCTTGCTGTACATATCGACAAGGTTAAAGGGGTTGGTGTGTCTGTTGAAGACGGACGACATGAAGTAGCGCATCCATCGATCCTTGACGAGCCTGTGCCCCTCTCCGTCAATAGTCAGCCCCCTCAACTCACGGGCCTTGATGAGTGAAGAGATGATCGCTCCCTCCCGTGAAGGGGTCAGGTTGATGAGAAGGTCGTACTCCACTGCATTTATACCGGCTATGAGCTTGTCAAGCCTCCTGTACCCCTCCACGAGAGAGATTGTATGATTTGTAAGCTCACGGTGGTATTTGCCTACATCAAAGGTGACCAAGTTATCTATGAGGGGGATGGCGCCGCATATCTCGGCGAAGCCGCTGTTAATGAGGCAGGTAATGCGGCACCTGGGATAGCGGTTCTTAATCCCCTCCATGAGAGGGGTGGACTGGAGGATGTCGCCCATCCTAGTCAGGTTTACGATGATGACCTCCATCGCTACCCCGCTTTCTTCACTATTTCGTTCATGGCAAGGAATATCCTTTCACACCTGGTGAGGTTGCCCTTACCTACGCCTATATCCTTAACAATATCAGCAAGTTCGAGAGAACGCCTGTCACGGTAGCGGGCAAGGTAGGCGCCCACCTCCGTCTCTCTGCCCGCCTCGTTGAGCAGGTCGGCAACCATCGTACGTCCCGGCAGGGAGGCGGAGCCCTCAAAACCCCTTTCGATGAGAAAACCCATCATCTCTGCCATCCTGGCGCCATAGGTGTGATCTCTCAGCACCCTCTCCCTCCCTCTTCTGGCAATGGTCTCACGTTCATCGGGATGATCCAGGTAGTAGTCGATCTTCTTCCTGAGATCCTCACTGTCTCTGAAACAGATAACCTCCCTCCCCTCTTCAAAGAAACGGGGGAGATGAGCGCGGTAATCGACAAGTTGAAAGGCGCCACATGCCGCAAGCTCGAAGGTTCTCGGGTTGACAAAGTCGCCGTCAGGGCTTACCCCCTCATGGCGCTGGGAGGAGTGGAGGTTTATATTGATCCGCGATGCGTTAAATACCTTCACAGACTCCTCAGTTGATATCCTCGCCCCCTGTCGGGCGATCCTGCTGTAGAGTGGCGCCGCCCCCTCCCACCCGTCGCCCCATATCTTCAAATCGCAGTCGATTACTTTGAGGAACAACCTCTTCCGATTGTAGTAACCGGCTCCGACAAATGAGATATCACTGCCGTACTCCCCCTCTTCATCCTCGGAGACGGTAAGAGGCTTATGAATGTCGGGGTCGGCGGCCAGGGGAAGGTAGTGGACATTCTCAACGCCGATGGCGTCAAGGGCGTCAAGGCAGGGACCGTCCTGGATGGTGAAGAAGTAGTCGTAGAGGGGTGCCACCTCCCTCCAATATTCGAGTACCGTGAAGTCCTCTACAAACCACATGGCCGATGGTATGCCATTCTCCCTGAGCCTCTTCAAGAGGTCGGGGGTAAGGGGCGCCTGGGCGAGGGCAAAGACGAGGTCGGGCTTGAAATCGACTACCTTTGCCATCACCAACTCGGAGAGAAAGGTTGTAAAGAGACCCTTCAGCTTCCCTTCATGAACATCGCTAGAGGTAAAGCCCTTGATTGCACCGAACCCATCTTTGAAGAGGCTGGAATCGACGAACGCCACCTCATATCCCATGGCGGTGAGAGCGGTCGTGACATACCGTGCAATGGGCAGGGAGCCGCCATATATGGGGCCGACCACCAGAATACGGTACCGCTCGGAGAGGCGAAGCCGACCCTCTATCCGTTTAAGAGTTTCGGGGTAGCGACTCGCCGAGGCTCCATGAATCATGAGGGAAAAGGAGTCGCCCCGAAGGAGCGTCCCGATCTCGTCATCTTCAGGGGCAACAAGAAAGCTGATAGACTCCAACATGGAGGAGAGGTCGATGGTGTGAAGAGCAAGCCTGAAGAGAGCAAGGTCTGGCTCAATGACGACGCAATTCCTGTCGAGCAGCGTGGCCAACTCGGTGACGTGATAGGCAAGACCGCACCCGAAGATGAGGGGTGTAGAGAAGCCGTCCCATCTCTCGCGGTGATGTTCAGCCCACTTTCTCCCCTCTCCCTCTGGGTCGTAGGCCGAGTGGAGGGGGGGCCCGCCGATCTTTACGGTAGGGGGGCCGGCTCTTGAGGGGACCGTCCCGTACTCCCGTGGCACCGTAACGCCCTCAACTCTCTCCCACAGCTTCTCATCAAG
>JBHHTR010000077.1:0-10351 GCA_046753505.1 Thermodesulfobacteriota bacterium | reverse complement strand
TTTGAGCAAAATAACGTGTCAAGTACTTTTTTATCTTTTTCGCTGAATAGTTACGCGATTTCTTCATAACTCCCAGGAGCGGTAGTGAAAAGTTGTACTTCGTCGGGATCAATTGCAGGGCGTGTTTTTCCTACAATGATATGCGAGCTATCAGCGATGATGCATCCCGTCAGTGCAAGCGAAACAGTTACTAGCAACGCGATTATCAACTTATTATTCATGTGTGTAATTGGTCTAATTGAGTCTAGTTGGGGACAGCGACCCTAATTAAAAAGCAAGGGAGTGTAATCGCTTTAATTGTTCGGCAGCGATCTTTGGCTAATGTATCAGCTTGCCCCTCTTTCCCTTTTGGAGGAGGAGAAGGGGTGAGGCGACAAAAATGGAGGAGTAGGTTCCGACCAGGACTCCGAGGATGAGGGCAAGGGAGAAGTCGTGAATAACTTCGCCCCCCATGCTGAAGAGGGCTACAAGGACAATGAGTGTCGTCACCGATGTGACAATGGTTCGCCGCAGCACCTCATTGATGCTTCTGTTGATCACTACCTCCAGTCCCTCCTTCCCACGGCGCCGCAGGTTCTCTCGAATCCTGTCGAAGACCACAACCGTATCGGTCAGGGAGTAGCCCGCAAGTGTCAGGAGGGCGGTGATGATGAGTAGGTTTATCTCCCTGCCGGTAATGTAGTAGATGCCGAGCACGGCGAGGACGTCGTGAAATGTCGCGATAACTGCGGCGGTGCCGAAACGGAATTCAAAGCGCCACGCTACATAGATGAGGATGCCGAGGAGTGAAATGATAACCGCCCACAGCGCATCCTTCTGGAGCCTCTTACCTATGGTTGGCCCTACCGAGCTTACAGAATCTACAACAAATGTATTCCCTGGCAGGCCATTGGTGAAGGTCGATTTTATCCCCCTGGTGATTGCCTGAAGGTCTCCCTCTGTAGTTTTCAGGCGGACAAGGAGCTTGTTCCCTTCGCTAAACTCCTGGAGGTCAGCCTCCTCAAAACCGCTCTCACCTAGAAGACCCCTCATCTTCTCCATTGCGAAGGGCTTTTCAAACTTGAGCTGAATCGCCACCCCTCCCGCAAAATCAATCCCGAGGTTTGCCTTGCCGAGTGGTATAGAGATGACCGCTATGAGGCCAATGATAAAGAGGATGATAGATATCACAAAGGCGTAACGTCTCTTACCCAGGAAATCGAACTTTGAATCTACGAGCAGGTCCATCCAAATCCTCCGCTTCTTATATGCTGAGTTTCGCTATCTTGAATTTCTGGTTGAGAATATCGAGGAGTAGCTTTGTTCCTACAAGGGCGGTAAAGAGGTTGATCAAAATACCGAGACTGAGTGTCACGGCAAAGCCCTTGATCGGGCCGCTCCCGAACTGAAAGAGAACCGCAGCCGTTATAAGTGTTGTCACATGGGCGTCGACAATCGTCCACCACGCATTATCGTAACCAGCGTCAACTGCCGAGCGAGGCGTCCTCCCTGCCCTGAGCTCCTCCTTGATCCTCTCAAAGATGAGAACATTTGAGTCAACACCCATACCTATGGTCAGGATAATGCCGGCAATCCCAGGCAGGGTAAGGGTGGCGTTAAACCATGCCATCGCGCCAAGGAGCATCAGGATATTGAGTATCATGGCGATGTTAGCAATAATGCCGGAGAGGCGGTAGTAGATCACCATGAAGAGGAGAACCAGAAGACCGCCGATTATGGTGGCCCTGACACCGGCCTTGATGGAGTCCCTCCCCAGGGTGGGTCCAACGGTGACATTCTGTATGATGGTGACGGGGGCCGGTAGCGCGCCAGCCCTGAGGACAATGGCGAGGTCGGTAGCCTCCTCGTAGGTAAAGTTGCCGGAGATTTGAGCCCTTCCGCCGCTGATACGTTCGTTGATGTTTGGCGCCGAGTAGACATTGCCGTCAAGAATGATGGCGAGCCTCTCCCCTACATTCTCGGCGGTAACGGTGTCAAAACGCTTCGATCCCGCGTTGTTGAAGGTGAGGGAGACATAAGGTTCATTGTACTGGGTATCGATAGAGACCCTGGCGTCGGTGAGAAGGTCGCCGGTGAGGAGGGTCTTTTTTCTAATGAGGAAGGGGACGGCGCTTACGGCCCCAGTTGTCGCGTCCACCTGCCTCTGGTAGAGCAGTTCGTCCCCTATGGGTACCCGTCCCCCGATTGCTCCCTGGAGATCGCCGTCGCTGTCTACAAGCTTGAATTCTAGGACAGCCGTCTTTCCGATGAGCGCTATCGCCCTGTCTGGATCCTTGAGTCCGGGGAGCTGGATCACAATCTCCCTATCACCTTGCTTCTGAATAAGCGGTTCGGTAACGCCGAACTTGTCTATCCTGTTCCGTATCGTTTCGAGGGCCTGTGAAGTTGCCCACTCATGTATCCGCTTCTGCTCATCACCATTGAGGGAGAAGAGAAGCGCCCGCTCTCCGCTCTTTGGCGAGGAGAAGAGTGGGAACTCCTTGCTGATGACCTCTGTAATCCTTCCAGCCGAACTTGCATTGCGATAGGTTACAGAGATTGCGGCCATCCCGACCCGCTTGACCTTCCTGAAGGAGACCCCCTTATCTCTCAGAGTGGTAGTCATCTCCTCGGCCAGACGCTGGGAAAAATTCTCCACCGCCTTTTTCGTATCAACTTCCAGGACGAGATGGGTGCCGCCCTGGAGATCTAGACCGAGAACAATCTTTGGCACCGTACTCCTCCAGAAGGAGGGGAGAGAGTCATAGAGGGGTGTCGATGGCAGAAAGAGAACCAGCGCCAGGACGAAGAAAAAGGCCAGCGCTATGAATCGCCAGAAAATACTCTTCATTCAACTACTCCTAAACAGATGTCGGAGGTTATGAAAAACCTTGAAACAGTCCATTGGTATCGTAGAGGACTAAGTTTTTTTAGTGGCGATACAATCCCTTGCCACCTTTATGCAGGTGTTGCTTGCTATCTCAACGGTGTAGGCAACATCAGATACCGCCGTAATCTTCCCGAATATACCCCCGTTAGTAACCACATTATCACCCTTTTGAAGCTGTGAAAGCATCTCCTTGTGCTCCTTAGCCTTCTTCTGCTGGGGCCGAATCAGGAGAAAGTAGAATACAACGAATAGCAGAATAATAGGCGCCATGCTCACAAGAGCAGACGGCGCGGCCTTCGCATCGGCAGCAAAGGATGCGGTTGCTATCAAAAGAACCGCAAAAAACTGTGAAACAATAATCTTTAACACCTTTTCCTCCTTAATGGTATACCTGATTGTAATCAACTGTTTGGCTGATTGTTACTGACAATCCTTCTTTCTACTGCTTGTATCTCTTCTCAAAGAGGGGCATCGCAACTCATGCCCCTCCTCTCATAAAAGGCTGTTCTGTACTGGCCAAAGCTTCCCTCACTTATAGCCTGCCTCATCCCCGCCATGAGCTCCATGTAGTAGTGGAGGTTGTGGATGGTATTGAGTCTGGGGGCGAGCATCTCACCCGCCGTATAGAGGTGCCTCAGATAAGCCCGCGAGAAGTTCTGACATGTGTAGCAGCCGCAACCCTCTTCAATGGGGCGTCTATCCCGCGCAAAGCAAGCGTTCCTTATACCCAATTTTCCATCGTTTGTAAAGAGAGTTCCGTTCCTTCCGTTACGGGTAGGCATTACACAGTCAAAAAGATCGATTCCGTGCCTCACTCCCTCTACCAGATCCTCCGGTGTTCCGACCCCCATCAAGTAGCGTGGGCTGTCAGTGGGGAGGTGGCCAGTCACTCCCTCAAGGACTTCATACATCAGCTCTTTCCCCTCCCCAACACTCAACCCCCCTATGGCGTAGCCGTCAAAGCCGATAGAGGTGAGTCCCTCTGCGCTCTCCCGCCGGAGATCGTGGTCCATCCCCCCCTGGATAATACCAAAGAGGGCACTCCCCTCTCTGCTCTTCCTCTCCTTACACCTCTCCGCCCACCGGTGGGTCAACTCCATCGACCTCCTCGTATAGTCGGGTGTGGCCGGGTAGGGGGTACACTCATCGAGACACATGATGATGTCCACACCGAGGGCCTCCTGAATATCTATTGCCTTCTCCGGCGTAAGGAGGTGGCTGGAGCCGTCCAGGTGTGACTTGAAGGTGACTCCCTCCTCCTCTATCTTACGCAGATCACCAAGGCTGAAGACCTGAAAACCGCCGCTGTCAGTCAGTATGGGGCCGTCCCACCCCATAAAGGAGTGGAGACCACCAAACTCCTCTATCAGTTCATGGCCGGGCCTGAGGTAGAGGTGATAGGTGTTGCAGAGGATCATTTCGGCGCCAAGCTCACTCACCTCATCAGGGGTGACCCCCTTGACGCTTCCCTGAGTTCCCACCGGCATGAAGAGGGGGGTGCTGGCTGTGCCGTGAGGGGTGGTGAGCCTGCCCGTTCGTGCCTTGCTTTCCCCGTCACTTTTTAAAGCCTCAAAGGAGAAGTGATTGTTGTCGTGTGCCTTCATTAATATGGCCTCATAAAAAGTCGTGGGATGGCGTTATAGGATGAGCATGGCATCACCATAGCTGAAAAAGCGGTATCGCTCCCGTACCGCCTCTCTGTAGAGCTTTAAAGTGTTCTCTCGCCCCGCGAAGGCGGCAACGAGCATGATGAGGGTAGAGCGTGGGAGGTGAAAGTTGGTAATAATGCCGTCGATGACCTTGAAGGCATATCCGGGATAGATAAAGAGGGCCGTAGAGCCTGAAAGAGTGGGGTTTTCAAAACCGTCACTTGCAGCCGCCTCAATAGCCCTGGTAGCCGTAGAGCCAACGGTGACCACTCTCCTGTTCTCCCTCTTTGCCTTCGAGACGGCAGCGAAGGTTGCCGCCTCTATATCGTACTCTTCTGGAAGCATTGCGTGATCTTCAATGACATCGGTTCTTACGGGTAGGAAGGTCCCCGGCCCGGTATGGAGGGTAATGAAGTGGATTTCAACTCCCCTATCCCCAAGACGGCTGAGAATCTCATCGGTAAAGTGAAGGCCCGCCGTTGGCGCAGCTATTGCCCCTTCACTCTTCGAGAAAATTGTCTGGTACCGCTCCCTGTCGCTGTCGGTAGAGGGTCGCTTTATGTAGGGGGGAAGGGGCATGATTCCCACCTCGTTTATTAGTGCGTCAACCACCCCGTTGGCGGTAAGGTTAATTGCCCACCATCCGTTATCAACCCGTTTCACAATCTCGGCAGCCAGCCCCTTCGGGAATTTAATCGTCATCCCCGCCCTTATCCCCCGTGACGGTTTTATCATGGCA
Source organism: Thermodesulfobacteriota bacterium (assembly GCA_046753505.1). Lineage (GTDB taxonomy): Bacteria > Desulfobacterota > GWC2-55-46 > S146-70 > JAUXIU01 > JBHHTR01. The sequence continues at coordinate 5,094 of JBHHTR010000077.1, read as the reverse complement.
AACCACCGTTGCGTAGTTTCTCCGTCACCTATCTTCCTGACGAGGAGCAGCTCAACCTCGCCCCCCGTTACCTTCTTGCCGATAAGGCGGGCGGGGATGACCCTTGTATCGTTAAGCAGAAGGAGGTCTCCCGCCACGAAGTAGTCGGTAATCTGATGGAAGAGTCTGTGCTCAACCGGACCGCCATTCCGGGGAGAGACCATGAGGCGGGAACCGTCACGCCGCTCGGTCGGGTATTTGGCAATCAGCTCCTCCGGGAGAGCATATGAAAAGAGATCGACACTGGTGGCGCCACACCTTCCACGTTCGACAGGAGCTTGGAGGGGAGGTTTTTCTTCTCCCATCGTTACTGATCCAGTTTCATTGAACTTCATAGAGTCAGAAATACCTCTTGCCGAAATAGACAGTAATAAGACCCGCCATCATTGCCAGAAAACCGAGAAGCCTGAGCGACCGGTCGGGCACCTCCCTGATGGAGAGGGACCACTCCTTGACCTTCACGGGAAAGGCGAAGTAGGGCAGTCCTTCGATAATCAGGACAACGCCAATAACCGAGAGTAGAAAGGTCATAAACCTCTTTGTCCTCCTTTTTCAGAACACTCTATCGACGATGGGAAAAACAGGAGAGTTGGATGGTCATTGGATGGTCAGGCGATTTCGTACTGCTCCTGGTGGAAGAGATCAACCGTTCGTATGACGATCTTCTTACCAAGTCTCTTCTCCAGGTCTGCCATTACAGAGCTGTTATCAGCAATGCGCTCGGCAATTGCCGGGTTGACATAAACTGTTACCTTGCGCATCTTTTTGAGCGGCACATCGTGCATAAGCTCACGATAGAGCTCCATGATCACCGCCCACTTTCCTCTTACCATGCCGTTCCCTTCACAGTAGGGGCACGGCTCACAGAGAAGCTGGGATATGCTGGAGCGTGACCTCTTCCGCGTCATCTCTACGATCCCCAACTCCGATATTTTGAGTATATTGGTACGCGCCTTATCGACAACGATAGCATCCTTCAGGGCGTTATAGACCTTCTCCCTGTTGGACTGTATCTCCATGTCGATGAAGTCGATGACGATAATCCCCCCGATGTTTCTGAGGCGCAGCTGATAGACGACCTCTGTGACGGCCTCGAGGTTTGTCTTCAGGATGGTATCCTCCGAGTTCTTCTTCCCCACATATTTGCCTGTATTTACGTCGATGGCTGTGAGGGCCTCCATCTGGTCCATGACGAGAAAGCCACCCGACTTGAGCTGGACCTTCTTTTCAATGGCATCAGCAAGGGCCACCTCAACACCATAGAGGTCGAAGAGGGGTTCATCGCCTCTGTAGAGCTCAACTCTGCCCTTGAGGGAGGGGAGAAACTTTTCGATGAAGGAGACCACCCTTGTGTACTCCTCCTGTGAGTCTATCAGAAGCCGGTCTATATCCTGGGTAAAGAGCTCCCGTACGGTTCGCAGGGAGAGGTCGAGCTCCTTATAGATCATCTCCGGCGAGGAGGCCGTTTTGTAGCGCTCCTGAATATCCTCCCATAGCTTCACGAGGAAGCCCATATCGGTCTTTATCTCCTCGTCGCTCTTGTCTTCACACGCCGTACGCACAATGAAGCCACAGTTCTCAGGTTTGAGTTCGCCGATTATCTTCCTTAACCGCTTTCGCTCCTGAACACTCTCTATACGTCTCGATACGCCGATGCGCCTGAAGTTGGGCATAAGGACAAGGTGCCTGCCCGGGATAGAGATATGGGAGGTGATTCTGGCCCCCTTGCTTCCGATGGGCTCCTTCTCTACGCGAACCATAACCTCCTGGCCTCTTTTAAGCATATCCTGGATCCTGCGCTCACCATACGATGAAGGCTTGGGGGCCGACTGCTCCTCATCTCCCAGGTCAACATCATTGCTGCGAGAGAGTTGGCGCTGGACGTCTCCAACATGGAGGAAGGCGGTCCTGTCGAGCCCTACCTCGGCGAATGCCGCCTGCATTCCGGGCAGAACTCGCACAACTTTTCCTTTATAGATATTTCCGGTGAGTCCCTCATCACCGGGACGCTCGACAAAAAATTCGACAAGACGCCCATCTTCGATAAGGGCGACACGTGTCTCGTAAGGGGTATGGTTTATCAGCAGTTCTCTGGAAGGTTTTTTCATGTAATAGTTTTTGTCTTCAAGATAGGAATAAGGGAGGCCCTCACGGCAGAGATATCCAGGAGTGGGGCAATAATCTCATGAGGTTTCGCGCCCCTCCCCTCTCTCTTGTTGAGGATGAGCCGAAGAGACGACAACGATCTATCGTATGAGATGTCTTCTATGAGGGGCCTTATGTCTACCTCTCGATCTCCCTTTTCCCTCTTCTGGCTGATGAGAAACGACTCCTTAGCCAGCAACTCCTTTATGCGTCTATCAATCGTTTTAATATCTATATCAAGCCCCTTCGGGGCCTTGTCGATGGAGACAATGTACTCAATCTGCGTAATAGTAGCAGAGAGGGCGGGAAGATGCAAGGGTAACTCCTTACCGCGCATGATATTTATTCCGTCAGGCATAACCGCGTTAAGCCGCTCGACAACCTGCTCTGCCGCGATAGGTTCATTCAGCTTAATATCGACATGTTCGGCGATACTCTCCATGCCTACAGGGAGCGGGGCGCTGAAGATTATCTGAGGGTGGGGGTGAAAGCCTTTGGAGTAGCTTATCGGCAGCTCTGCACGCCTCGCCGCTCGATAGAAGAGAGTCGCCGTTTCGAGGTGGCTCACAAACCTCATGTTGCCGCTCTTGGAGAAGGCGAGCTCTATTCGTACAGGCGGCTTCTCGACCGGAGGGGCAGTGCATGGCGGCGGCGGGGCTGCCGTCTCATTTAACTTTTTGTCATAAAAAGCGATATTCTGCATCTTACCAAAGTCGCAGACGCCGCAACCGCTGCACGTATCGACCTTACAATCGGGGGTCTCCATCTGCGTTGAGTTACCCCCCTTGGCGGAGTAGACGGCCCTTCTATACTCACTCCAGAGGAACTCCTTCGTCACCCCAGCATCGATATGGTCCCACGGTAAGGTCTCGTTCCTCTCCCTCTCGCGGTAGAGATAGAAGTCGAGGTCAACCTTCTCCACCTCAAATAGTTCCCGCCACACATCAATTCTGAACTGCTCTCCCCATGCATCGAAGCGGAGACCCTTTTTAAATGCCTTTTCGATGAGAGGGGCAAGCCTTCTATCCCCCCTTGAAAAAAGTCCCTCAAGGAGGCTCATATTGACGTCCTGCCACTTAAAATCGAGACGTCGCTTCCTGAGCCCCTCACGTAGCATGGCCTGACGCTCACGGCACTTCTCAAGCTTCAATTGAGGGGCCCACTGAAAGGGGGTGTTAGGCTTCGGGATGAAGGTAGAGACACTCACATTGATCTTAGGGTTGACGCCCTGGGCCTTGCCGGTCCGTTTTACCTCCTCGGCAAGCGCTATAATGCCGTCAATATCCTCGTCTCTCTCGGTAGGCAGCCCCATCATGAAGTAGAGCTTTATCAGTTTCCAGCCGAGGGCAAAGATATGTCGAACGTTATTAATCAGCTCCGCCTCGCTGATCCCCTTGTTGATGACACCCCTCAGCCGCTCCGTACCCGCCTCGGGGGCAAGAGTGAAGCCAGTCTTCCGCACCTTCCGTATCTCCTCGGCCATCCGTGGGGTCACGGTGCCGACACGCATGGATGGGAAGGAGACGGCAATCCTCCGTTCTGCGACCCGCCGCACTAGACCGACCAGGAGGGGCTCAATACATGAGTAGTCGCCCGTGCTCAGGGAGAGGAGGGAGACCTCATCGTAACCGGTATTACGGAGCGACTCCTCGATGAGGCGAATGACCTCATCGGGGTCCCGCTCCCGTCCCGGCCTGGTGATCATGCCCGCCTGACAGAACCTGCACCCCCTCGTGCACCCCCGCGCGATCTCTATCCCCAGCCTGTCGTGTACGGCCTGCATGAAGGGGACAACCGGGCGGGTTGTGGGGGGGAGCTCATTAAGATCGGCTACTACCCGCCTATGCACTCTCTCATACCCCTCCTCGAGGGGCGTTATAGATTCCACCGTGCCATCATCATTATATGCAACATCAAAGAGTGCAGGTATGTAGATCCCATCAACCCGTGCGAGGCGGCGCAGCAGGTCACGCCTTGGGAGCTTCTCTGCCTTCGCCTCCATGACAACCTCCGCCATCTCCATAACCGCCTCTTCGCCGTCGCCTACAAGAAAGGCGTCGAAGAAGTCCGCCACCGGCTCCGGGTTAAAGGCGCAGGGGCCGCCGCCGATGACAAGCGGGTCTGTCTCACACCTATCCGCAGCACGGAGGGGCACCCCGCCGAGGTCGAGCATGGCCAGGACATTGGTGTAGGCCAGCTCGTACTGGAGAGAAAATCCTATGACGTCGCACTCGTTGAGGAGGATGGCTGATTCCAGGGTTGAGAGGGGGAACCCTTTCTCCCGCATGAGGGCCTCCATATCGACCCTCGGCGCGTAGACACGCTCACACGCAATCCGGTCATCCCCGTTGAGAATCTGGTAGAGAATCTGAAGACCGAGATGGCTGATGCCGATCTCATAGGTATCTGGAAAAGCGAGGGCAATGGTAATCTCGACCGTTGCACGATCCTTCCTCACGGCATTGATCTCCCCTCCCGTATAGCGCGACGGTTTCCTGACAAGGGGGAGATAATCTTTCAGTTCAGAATTTTTCATAGGCAGATTAAGCTATCACAGCGGATATAGCGAATACAACTTTCGTGTGTCCCCCAAATTCACCGTCTAAGATAATGGAGTTCTATTTTGCGCCCTTTCAAGCGGCTTGTAAGGGCGTTTTTAATTTATCGGCCTGTCATTATTGGCATCTTTTCTGTAATCACCTCTATTTGCCTGTTTTCTGCCGATTTTAGGCCCACCACCTCCTTGGGCACTCTTTTGCTCTCCCTTAAGTTGAAAGATAGATTCCCTTTTCAGGTGGGCAGAGGAACCAATTACCCTATCCGTTTCCTTATCTCTATCAAGAGGTTAAAAGAGGGGTGGCCTTTTGATATCCGCACCACGAGACAACGTGCATGCTCGACTATCCGGCC
>JBHHTR010000076.1:0-10424 GCA_046753505.1 Thermodesulfobacteriota bacterium | reverse complement strand
ATCCTCCAGGGTGAGCGTCCAATGGCGCCGGATAACAGGGGTCTCGGAAGGTTTCATCTTGTCGGTATCCCGGCTGCGCCTCGAGGTATGCCACAGGTCGATGTTGCCTTCGATATTGATGCGAACGGGATACTCCATGTTTCGGCTACGGATAAGGCTACTAACAAGGAGCAGAAGATTACAGTTACGGCCTCCAGCGGTCTCAGCAAGGATGAGGTCGATAATATGGTCAAGGAGGCCGAGAGCCATTCGAGCGAGGATCAGAGCAGGAAAGAGCTGATAGAGGTCAGAAATCAGCTCGACTCCCTCGTCTACTCGACGGAGAAGCTGGTCAACGAGAATCGTGAAAAGCTGGATGAGGCCGATGTAAAGGCAATAGAGGATGCCCTCGCGGAGGGGAAGAAGGCCCTTGAGCAGGACAATGTTGATGAACTGAAGAAGGCTATGGAGAATATAACCCAGGCGTCTCACAAGGTTGCCGAGGTGCTCTACAAACAGAATCCGCCGGAGGGGGGAGCCCCTGGTGAGGGCGCTGCTGGTGGAGCCGGTGATGAGGCCCAGGCCCAGGAGGGTGATGTCGTCGATGCAGAGGTTGTAGATGACGATGAGGCGAAGTCTGGCGCTGGTTGATGGAGCTCGACGCTCTCCACACCGTTACTGCCTGAACATGAATGAGGGGAGGTCCGCCGACGCGGACCTCCCCTTCTTTCTTTCCGTCTCATCCTGAAGACGTCCCCAACCCGCCGTTAAGGCGCCCCTTCCCAACTGTACAAACCACTGCAAAGAGAGCCCCCAGTCGTTCACAGAGACGACGGATGGGCGATTTAAGGGTGGGGCAATGAACTCTCCCTTGACACGGGTAGTAGTCCGGCTATAATGGGTGGAGATTCAGGAGGAGCCGACATGCTTGATATCGATGGTCTAAAGAGCAGGTTTACCCCAAAGGCGCAGAAGGTGCTGGAGGGGGCGGTAGAGGAGAGCAAGAAGCGGAACCACTTCTACCTGGGTGTAGAGCATATCTTCCTCTCCTTCGCCACCCATGAATCGCTCCTCTTCATGGAGATTATGGAGGACCTCAAGGTTGACGGTCGAGAGGTTCTCTCCTTTCTCAATGAACACCTCAGCATACCACGCCAATACTCTGTAGAGGCCGGCATCAAGATACCCCACGGGACGCGAAATATCTTCAAGCTTTCCATGGAGGAGGCAGAGCGGTGGGGGCGTAGTGAGATAGACTCCGCCGATCTTCTGATAGCGATCTTTCAGGATAGCCACAACCTCCCTTCCAAGGTGCTCCAGGGTTTTGGTCTCGACCCGGACCATATAACAGAGCGGATATCGGTCATGATCAAGAGCCGGGAGGGGGTTGAAGAGGAGTTGAAACGCAAGTACGACCTGCCCCCTAACCTCAAACACTTCGCCGTAAATCTCAACAAACTGGCCTACTACGACAAGCTCCCGGCCATCATAGGCAGGGAGAGCGAGATCGATCAGATGATCGAAATCCTCTACCATGTGGAGAGGAGTAATTCGGTCATGATCGTGGGGGAGCCGGGCGTTGGCAAAACTGCGGTTGTCGAGGGGCTTGCGCGTAGGATTGAACTGGAGCCCCATACCGTTCCGAAGCGGCTGCGGGAGAAGCAGATTGTAAATCTCCAGATGAACTCGATCGTAGCTGGAACTATCTTCAGGGGCATGTTTGAGGACAGGATTGAGAAGATTATAAAGGAGATAGGGGAGAAGCAAAACATCATCATCTTCATCGATGAGGTCCATACCCTCATCGGCGCGGGGAGCGCAATGGGGGTGCCGTCGGATGCGGCCAATATCTTCAAATCGACTCTTGCCAGGGGTGAGGTGCAGATGATCGGGGCAACAACTCTTGCGGAGTACAAGGAGTATATTGCTGAGGACGAGGCCCTGGCGCGACGGTTCAGGCTTGTTCAGGTTGATGAGCCGTCAATCGACGATACCCGTGAGATACTCTCCGGCATAAAGGCTCGAGTCGAGAAGAACTACTCCGTTGATATTACAGACGAGGCTATAGATACGGCGCTCATCATGAGCCAGCGCTACATGAGGGGGCTCCGTCTTCCCGACAAGGCGATCGGGTGGCTCAACACGGCCTGTGTCAAGGTTGAGATAAACAGACCCTCCGAGCCGGTGAAGGGTGAAGACATCATAGAGGTGATTGCACAGGAGACCAGGATTCCCATCGACATGATCAGGAGGGAGACGGTGGCACGCTTTAACGCCATAGAGGGTTGCCTTGCAGATCGGGTGGTGGGTCAGAGTAAGGCAATAGCCTCACTGGCCAGGAGGCTGCGGCTGAACAAGGGGCCCCTCAAGGAGAACTACGCGCGGCCAGACGGCGTCCTCCTCTTTCTCGGCCCAACGGGGGTCGGCAAGACTGAGCTTGCACGGGCTCTCGCCGGCTTCCTCTTTGGCGATGACGGGAAGATGATACGCCTCGATATGAGCGAATACGGAGACTCATCCCTCGCCGTAGATAAGCTGATAGGTATGCCACGAGGTATCGTTGGCTCCGAGAGGGGTGGGGTGCTGACCAACCAGGTGAGAGAGAACCCCTACTCCGTCGTCCTCCTCGATGAGATCGAGAAGTCGAATCCCTACGTCCTCAATCTCCTCCTTCAGGTCTTCGATGAGGGGTGGCTCACCGACGGCAGGGGGAAGAGGGTCTACTTCAGCGATACCGTCATCATCATGACCAGCAACCTCGGCGCGAAAGAGTTCAGCAAATATACCTCACAGCCCCTGGGTTTCATGCCAGAGGGGCAGAGTGTCGATGGCCTTAATAAAGATATCATGAAGAGGGTTGAGCATACCTTCTCACCTGAGTTTATCAACCGAATAGACGATATTACCGTCTTCTCACCCCTCACCAGGGATGAGGTGAAGAAGATTGCCGCAATGTATCTGGATACCATCGGGCAGCAGATGGGGGAGAGCGGCAAGGAGCTCTCCGTCACCGAAGAGGCTCTCGATATCCTGGTCGATGGGGGTTTCAGTCTGAAGTACGGCGCCAGGTTCCTGAAACGGCATATCGATGAGAAGGTCAAGATACCGGTTACGCTCAACTGGCAGGAGGGGGAGCACTTCAGGGCAGAGGCTCTTGAAGAGGAGGTTGTCATCCGGTGGGAGCGCCAGGCCGAGGCGGTGCCGGTTTAAGGGGAAAAACAGGAGTTAAGAATGAGGATGTTTAATACTCTCTTTTTGATGGATGCCTGCAATCTGATTTATAAATAATAACCGCCATTCTACCCAGAGGAGGTTCTCATGATCAAGCATATCCTTATCCCCCAGGACGGTTCAGACCACAGCAGCGCAGCCCTCGATTACGGCGTCTGGCTTGCAAAACGGACGGAGGCGAAGATTACCGGTCTCTACGTGGTGGATATCGTCACGCTGGAGGGGCCCTTCTTCCACGACATATCAGGTTCACTAGGTTTTGAGCCGTACCTCAACTTCTCGACCAAAATGCGCGAGGTTCTCGATGCGAGGGGGGAGGAACTCCTGAAGGGCTTTGTCGAGCGGTGTGAGAGTGATGGGGTCGAGTGTGAGAGTGTTCTTGCCTCCGGTGTGGTAGTGAGTGAGATCTGCGAGAGGGCCAAGTTGGCTGACCTCGTAATCATGGGGCGCTTCGGTATTAATGTTGAGTTTGAGTACGGTCTCCTCGGCTCTACTGCCGAGGGCGTCATAAGGAGGGCCTCCAGACCGGTTATTGTCGTACCCGACCGCTTCATTGAACCTGCAAAGCCTCTGCTCGCCTATGACGGCGGCGCTACCGCCGCGAAGGCCATGCACTCGGCTGCCGAACTGGTAAAGACATTGGGGCTCCCCCTGACCATTCTGGCCGTAGGAGCGGGCGAAGAGGGCGACAGGCTCCTCAGCGAGGCTGAGGAGTATCTCAAACCGTACGGGGTCGAGGTGGAGTATAAGAGCCGCGAGGGCGCCGCCTATAAGGAGATCGTCTCCTGCTACGAAGAGGGTGGGCACGACATCCTCTTCATGGGCGTCTCCCACCACTCAAGGATCGTCGAGATGGTGCTAGGCAGCACAACGGAGCATGTCGTCCGCGCAGTTCAGGGCCCTGTCTTCCTGGAGCGGTGAGCGATTTATCGCAACAATTGAAAGCATTATGAGCCGTGCATTAAAGGCAAATCCGCAGAGACGGACATGGCTCAAAAAAAGGACAATTTAAAAGGGCGCTGTTCCCAATTACCTCCAAGGGCTTTATTAATCCGCAGATGACCAGATCACACAGATGATAAGAGATGTTTTTATCTGCGAAAATCTGTGAAATCTGCGGTTAGATGGGTTTTGGGCTTAAAAACAAGATGAAAGGAGGAAAAAAGTAGTAGGAATCAGAAAGATAGCAAAGTCCATTCAAGTAATATATTCCTCATTATTCACTCATTATTCAAGTCCGACAGACTGCTAGTTACTTCCTAGTTACTTTAAAAGTGATATTTCAAGACCTGACCGTATGCCGTTATCGGCGATTGATCTAGCGGGTTAAAGTCCCGCCAAAGGAGTTATCCGTATACCTTTGTAGCACCGGGAAGCAGCGTCTGAGTAATCAGTGCAAGGGTTGGGGGTCAGGTCTTTAATCTTGTATTTTCTGAATGACAGGCGACACATTAAAAAAAACATCTTTTAAATCAATCAGTTCACTGACAGTAGAGCTAGATGGGATGTCTCTGTTGAAGTCCTGTAGGTCTTTCCTAAATCCTGCTCCCCAAGAACGTTACCATTGCCATCCGTACTCATCCGTGGAAATCTGTCTCCTCCGTGTGCTAGCTCTGGTTTGACCTTGTTGTGTTCTGCTCAAATAATTCCCTTTTACTATTTCCGGGATAGTCTCTATCCTGCACTTTTTCATGTCCTTAGTGACTCTGTGAGAGGAAATGATAATGATCTGCGTGGGGTGAGACGTATGCACGTCGTTACTTGATCTGTTTTACCATCGTCAGGGTATTCCCGCCGCCGTCGCTGCACGGGGTGTACTCGATGCTGTCCATGACGCACTTCATGATGCCTACACCGTAACCGCCCGGCTCTATCTCCTTGTCTTCAATACACTGGAGCTTGTCAAAGTCCAGCTCCTTGCCGCATTGCCCGTAGTCTCGTATGGTAATTTCCAGCGCCTCTTCCAGCATCTTGAAGGTAACCTCTATCTGCCCCGATCCGTCATCGCCGTAGCTGTACTTGATGACATTGCAGCACGCCTCGTCTATGGCGAGGACTGTCCTGCCTGCCTCCACCTCGGAAAAGCCCATGGAGCTTGTGACCTTCCTTGTTACATCTCTGATAAGGCAGAGGTGTTTTGAGTTGCTTGAAACCCTTATAAAGACCTCTTCAGACATGGAGCCTCTCGTGTTAAATGTTCCTGCTCTGGCGCCGGAGGATGGTCGCCTTTAGACCCTCTTTTAGCGATTCTATTAGAATAGAGCAGGGTTGTCAATCGTTTACTCTGTCCCATACTGCCTGCCTCCAATCTCCTTGACACCCTCATTTCTTTGGGGTATCGTTTTTGATGTGTTATTAGATACCCTTGTTTTAGTTGCTTTTTTGTCTGTTCAGAGGCGTCTGTCATGATAAAGGTTGAAAACCTTAATAACAGGTTTGGCACGATAGTAACTGCGAATAATGTCTCGTGCAGCTTCGATGAACGGAAGGTGACTGCCATCCTCGGGGGGAGCGGCTCCGGCAAGAGCACCCTCTTAAAGCAGATCGTCGGCCTCTCCAGGCCCGATTCAGGCCGCATCCTCTTCGACGGGGAGGATATCACTACCCTCTCAAAAAGGGAGATCTACGAGATGAGGGAGAAGATGGGGATGCTCTTTCAGGGCTCCGCCCTCTTCAATTCCTTTAATATCTTTGAGAATGTGGCTTTTCCACTCCGTGAACATACTCAGCTTGCCGAGAATGTAATCAAAGCAATGATTACTATGAAACTGGAGATGGTCGGTTTGCGTGGGGTGGAGCATCTCATGCCGTCGCAGCTTTCCGGTGGGATGACTAAGAGGGTAGGTCTTGCCAGGGCGATTATCCTCGACCCCAAGGTTGTCTTCTACGATGAACCGACCTCTGGTCTCGACCCCATCTCGGCAGGGGTAATTACCAAGCTGATTAAGGATCTCAACCTGAAACTGGGGATCACCTCCGTTGTGGTCTCCCACGATATCGATTCGGCATTTCGTATCGCCGACAAGATTATCATCCTCTTCTACGGAAACGTTATCGCCGAGGGGACGCCCGATGAAATAAAGAATAGTGATGACCCCAAGGTTCGTCAGTTTATTACCGGCTCGCCCGACGGCCCCATACCCTTCACCCTCACTGACAGGAACTATATTGACGACATAATGATACAACAGCTATGACAACCGCCTATCTCGATATAGTGCCCCGGATGGGTGGAAATGTACTCGCCTTTATACAGCGTCTCGGCAGGGCCGGTATTTTTCTGATAGTCTCACTCTCCAATGCGTTCGTGCCGCCATATCGGTTTTCCCGCATTATCAAGGAGATCGAGTTTATCGGGGTTAAGTCCTTTCTGATCATCTTCGTCACATCCCTCTTTACCGGTATGGTGCTGGCACTCCAGGGGTTCTACACGTTGAACAAGTTTGGCGCGGAGGCTCTTCTCGGCTCCGCCGTGGCCCTCTCCATCATCAGGGAACTCGGCCCGGTTTTGTGTGCCCTCATGGTTACCGGCAGGGCTGGTTCGGCAATTACGGCGGAGATAGGCATCATGAAGATTACCGACCAACTGCCGGCCCTCGACATGATGGCTATCGACCCCTTGAAGTACGTCATAAGTCCGAAGATCGTGGCAGGTCTGATCGCGCTGCCGCTCCTTACGGCAATGTTCGATTTGATCGGCATTGGCGGCGGCTATCTTGTGGGCGTCAACCTGCTGCAGGTCAATGCAGGTTCCTACTTCGGAGAGATGATAAGCGCCACCTCCTTTCACGATATCTATGGGGGATTTGTCAAGTCGGTCACCTTTGGTCTGCTTATCAGCTGGCTCTGCTCTTTTGTCGGGTATACGGCGACGCCGACAACGGAGGGGGTAAGCAGCGCAACGACAAACGCCGTGGTTCTAACGTCGGTATCGATACTTGTCATGGATTATGTCTTGACATCGGTACTGCTTTAGTTTTAAAAAGGATGAACAATGTTCAGTAAAAAAGCGGAAATGACAGTTGGTCTGTTTATGGTGGGGGGGATTGCTGCCCTCATCTATCTCTCCATTACTCTTGGCAATGTCACCCTCTTTGACTCCAACTACTACTCCGCCACAGCCGTATTCGACTCTATTACGGGGCTGAGGAAGGGGGCCACCATCGAGATTGCCGGTGTTCAGGTGGGTAAGGTTACCGGCATAAGCCTGGAGGACGACATGGCCCTCGTAGAGATGGATCTCCTCAGGGAGGTTAAGCTCTCGGACGACTCCATCGCATCTATCAGAACAAAGGGTGTCATCGGTGAGAAATTTATTAAGTTAACGCCTGGAGGTTCCGATGAATATATTGAAGACGGCGGTGATATTGCCGATACAGAGTCGGCAATAAGTCTGGAGGAGCTTATCAGCAAGTATATCTTTGAGAAATGAATAACCTGACCATAAATAAAGAGGAGCTGAAGGGTGTCCCCGTCGTCAGTGTGGCGGGTGAGATAGACATGCACAGCTCACCGAAAGTTCGCAATATTCTTCTGCCCTATTTTGAGCGGGGGGTAAAGGGTGTTGTCGTCGATCTCGCGGGTGTAACCTACATGGACAGCTCGGGTATTGCCACCATGATAGAGGGGTTGCAGTGGAGTTCACGTGAGGGTAAACGCTTTATCCTGACGGGGCTCCGCGATGCGGTGATGGATGTCTTTGTGCTGACCAATCTGAAGGACGCCTTTGAATTTTCTGCCGAAGCGCAGAGCGCTGTCAACGATATCGCCGGTGGTTAGTCGTTGCTTGAGGATGACTGTGAACCGTTTCCTGCTGCCCCTCATAACCCTTGGCCTCTTAATATGCGCCTCCTCCCCATCTCTTGCGGGAGAGTCTCTCTTTATACCAACAAAAATCTGTGACGGATCGCCGGTATACGCCGACAGGGCGATGATCCTCGCCAAGGCGGAGGCAATGGGTAGCGTCGAGGTGATTGACGAATTTGGCGACGACTTTGATGAGTTCGATGACGACTTTGAGGATGAGGTAAAGACCATTGCCGACCCTATTGAGCCCTTCAACCGCGCCATGTTTCACTTTAATGACAAGCTCTACTTCTGGCTCCTCAAACCGGCTGCCAGGGGATACGGCTTCATCGTTCCGGAGAAGGGGCGGGTTGGGGTGAGGAGGTTCTTCTCCAATATCACCACCCCCATCCGCTTTGTCAATGCCCTCCTCCAGTTCAAATTCAAACCTGCCGGCGCCGAGCTCTCCAGATTTCTCATTAACACAACCGTCGGGGTGGCGGGTTTCATGGACCCCGCCAGGGACAGGTGGAAGATATACAAGCAGAGGGAGGATTTTGGACAGACACTTGGCTTCTATGGCGCTGGCCCTGGCTTCTTCATTACATGGCCCTTTATCGGCCCCTCAAGCGTAAGAGGCACCATCGGTTACGTGGGAGACCTCTTCCTCGATCCGACAACCTACCTCTTCCCGAATGAGGAGCTTGCCGCAGTGGGCATTGAGGCCTATGAGAAGGTCAACTCCACCTCTCTGGATATCGGCGTCTATGAGGATATGAAGAGGGATGCAATAGACCCCTATACCTTCATAAGAGACGCCTACTATCAGCACCGGGAAAAGCTTGTTAAAGAGTAAGTCATCAAGGAGAAGAGAGATGAAGATCATAGGTAGAATGACCCTCATAATCGTCGCCATGGCGATCCTGTTTTCCCACTCCCCGTCCGACGCCTCGGAACCAACCGATCAGCTCAAGGGGACTATTGATGAGGTCGTTGCCATCCTCAAGGACCCCTCCCTCAAGGGTCCAGAAAAAGCAGAGCGGAGAAGAGAGCAGATCAGGGAGAAGATGAAGGAGCGCTTTACCTTTGCCGAGATGGCAAAGCGATCCCTAGGTAAACATTGGAGGGAGATGAAGGGTGAGGAGAGAGAGGAGTTTACCGCCATCTTTGCCCGTCTCATCGAAAACTCATATATCGGCAAGATCGAGGGTTACACCAACGAGAAGGTCTTCTATGAAAAGGAGATGATTCGCAAGGGGAGAGCCGTCGTAAAGACAAAGATCGTTACAATACGGGGCACCGATATCCCCCTTGACTACCGGCTCATCAATAGAAAGGGTGGAGGGTGGATGGTCTACGATGTTGTCATCGAAGGGGTGAGCCTTGTCAGGAACTATCGCTCGCAATTCAGCAAGGCCCTCCGCTCCTCATCCTACGAAGAACTCGTAAGCACGCTCAAGTCAAAAATAGAGTAAAAGAGTCTGCCTATAGAGATGGTGTGGTGTCGGGGTGAGAAGCGCCTGCCTGCTGCTCATGGCATACTACCACTCAAGTGAGAGAATCTGCAATGGAATCAGCAAGGATTTCCAGGGAAGAGTGGGAGAGCGTCCTTGAGACGCACCGCCTCTTCAAGAGCATTAATGAGTCTATCCGTACCAGCGATGATTCCACTACCCCCCTTGATGTACTCAAGCAGATATTTCAATCCTACGGGGTAGTCTGCGATGGCGTGGCGTCACTCTACTCACGGGTAGAGTCCGATAGTGAGTATTTTCTCCGTATGGAACATGCCGCCGGAGAGACGGCGTATCATATCGACCTCGATACCATGCCGAAGGGGGATGGCGGCTTTTTGAAATACCTTACAACCCTCACAGAGCCGATCCTTTACCCAGACATTACCGGTAAGTTGCAAGGGAGTGATATGACTCTCCTGCCGTGGCTTGCCGATATGAAAACGGCGCTCGTCGTCCCCACCATCAGTATCACAGGTCAGTCAGCAACAACCATCCTCTTTGCCCATGAGGTAGACGCCTTTGACAGGGAGGAGGTCTCCAGGAATGTAGTCCTCACATACTCGATGACCAACATCCTCCTCAACATGCTTCTCAGACAGGAGAGTGAGGAGGTATGCCGTAAACTGGACGATGAACTTGCGAGCATAGGGCGGATTCAACGTGAGTTTCTTCCCAGAGAGCTGCCCACACTTGGCGGACTTGAATGGGCGGTCTATTTCTCTACCAGCACCAGAGCCAGCGGGGACTACTACGACTTCTTTATGCTCCCCGATAAGAGGATCGGGGTTATCATTGCCGATGTGGCGGGCCACGGCGCTCCTGCCGCCGTAGTCATGGCCATGACGAGATTGCTCCTCCACACCTATCCCGGTGAGGTATCTCCACCTGCGGAGGTGCTGAAGAATGTGAACA